>NZ_CP048671.1:0-207449 GCF_015218525.1 Acinetobacter sp. YH12138
TGGTGCTGTAGCCATTGAATATCAGGGAAGAAAATCAATTACAGCATCTTCGATAAATTAAGTCAGCTCAATCAACGAGAGATTGTTGAGAATAAACGTTTGGGTTCTGTGGTGGCACATATTCAACAACAGCATGAACAACTGGGACACCAAAACAAACGCAATCATTCTCAAACGATGCCACGAAGACAAGCACAGAAAACAGCGATTGAACAACGAAATCTGAATCCTGTGCTTGACTTGGAAATGTCCATATAGGACATTTCTACTTGGGAATAACAAAAAAAGCCTAGACACTGGTCTAGGCTTTAAACTTTAAAAATACATAAAAATCAGTGTAATAGATTCATTTCCAGAACTTCATATAACGTGTATCATGTTAGTTTTAGGGAAATTAAAAAGTAAAATGAACTTAAATCTAAATAATAAAAAATTTGTAAATGCTAAAAATACATCTAATGGAGAAGTATCTCACGAGACTATTTTTAATTATTACCAAGTAGGTGAGCGTATAGAAGCTACCTATTCTGGTGGCAGTATTACCAATGGACATTTACTAGGTTTGATGACTTCTGAAAAAACTTTCACTATGGCGTACCACCACATCAATGAGATGAATGAATTACGTATAGGGGAGTGTAATACTGAGATTCAGATCCAAGCTAATGGGAAAATTAAGTTAATTGAAAACTGGCAATGGCGTAATGGAGACTGCTCTACAGGCGAATCAATACTTGTTGAAGTGTAAGATAGAGATACATAAAGCCCTGATTGTAGTTCAGGTGTTATTCCCCAATTAAAATGTCTATGCGATAAACCATTTAAAATGTCCTGTTTTTAACTACAAGAGTCAAGCACAGGATTTAAATTTCTTTGTTCAATAACAACTTTCTGAGCTTTACGACTCGGCATACTTTTCTTGAGACGGGAACGTTTATTCTGTTTCTCCAATTCCTCATGTTGCTGCTGGATATGGGCCAGGACCGAACCTAATCTTTTATTCTCAACCACATCATTCTGCTGTAGTCCAGCCAGTTTATTGAAGACGCTATAGTTGATCTTCCGTCCTTCATGCATGATTGCCACAGTACCATCCGGGTACTCCAGAAATGAAATGTATTGCCCAACAAGCTTATGATTCAGCTCTGTCGGTTCAAGCATATAAATACACTTGTCATAGGTCAGGGTCAGATTCTTGGTGACCTTACGCGGTTCCTGCCAGGTAAAAATATCATCCAGTTCAAGATCAGATTCGGTTAATGGCCGATGCAGGTTCTTTGAGTTTCGCGCACATTTGGTGAACTTCTGATTGAACTGCTCAATAAAGCAGGGTAACCATATATTGGCCTCTGCAATCGAACCGATGCCTTCCAGGCGCATCTCTTTGATCAGACGATCCTGAAGGGTTCTGTTGGCACGTTCCACACGACCTTTGGCTTGGGGTGAGTTGGCAAAGATAATATCGATGTTCAAATTATTCAGAATCCGCCCAAATTGCGTAATCTGGCTGTCTTGCCTGGATTTCTGATTAACTCTGAATACCGAATGCTTGTCACTATAAAAGGCTAGAGGTTTGTCGTATTGTTCAATGTAGGCTCGGGTTGAAAGCATGTAGTCAAAGGTCGTTTCAGCCTCACAAAAGCGCAGATGCAACAGCTTTCCAGTGGCATCATCGATATAAACCAACAAGCAGCATTTTGCAGCTCGACCTTCAAACCAGTCATGATATGAGCCATCAATTTGGATCAGTTCACCGAAGCAATCCCGGTTATAACGTGGCTGATATGGACGCTTCAGGCGCTTGGATCGCGGAATCCACAGGTCATTGGCCGTCATCCAGCGCCGAAGCGTTTCTACCGGGATATTCAGGTCAAATATGCTGCTGAGCTTCTCATGCGCCAAGGTGGGTCCAAAGCCCAGCAAATGTTCAGCAATAATGGAAAGGCACTTTGATTTTAACAAGTCATCATGGCGACGATGGCCAGGTTGACCACGACTGGCATGTGCCATACCTGAGACACCATCTTGATTGAGCTTCTGCAATAACCGGGTAATTTGACGGGTGGAAAGATTTAGGATTTCAGCAGCACGGACCTGGGTAATACGATGATCTCGAACGTCTTGCAGAACTGCAAGCCGTTGAATTTATTTGTCAGACATAGTGATCAGCATCTATATTTATATCCAGTCCATGGTGATAAAAACCATCATAAACTAGACATTTTTATTGGTGAGAATATAGACACTTTAAATGGGTTCTAACATTAAAATTTCGTATAATCGCCATTATGTTAAATGGAGAGAAAATTAGTCTAAAATTCTTATATATTCTTTTTGTACCCCAGTTAAGATACTCACAAGTTGTTTCTTTAAATTATCAGCATCTTCTTTATAATCAGTATTCCAATCATTCCATTCAGTTGGTCTGTTAGCTAAATCCCAATCGCATAAAGCTAACCCATTTATTACTTCCATATCGAAAATTAAAGTACCTAATTGCTCCTGCATTTCTATAGGGAAATTATCTTTAAAACCATCGTAAATATTTTCAACATTTTTCGTAAATTCAGCATAGTGGTAATGAGTTTCTGTGGGTCTCGAATAGTTCTGTACAAATTCTAAAAGTTCATTCATTTTATTTTCCCTTACCATCAATTTTCCCATGCGATACTGTAACAACATTGATCCTAGCCAAAATAATGGACAGTACTTCCCTCTAAAGATAACGTAACGTTAACTTTGGAGATACAAGAAATGGGCAAACGTTTTAGTCCTGAATTTAAACAGCAAGCAATTGATTATGCACTTTCAAACTCACACGAGTCAGTAGCTGCAATCTCCCAGAAATTAGGTGTGGGTTATTCAACATTAGATAAACGGATTCGTGAAACCAATCCGGCAGGTTCAAGCAAACGTCAACTTTCACCAGAACTACAGCGGATCCTAGAATTAGAGAAAGAAGTCAAACAGCTCAGGGAAGCCAATGACATCTTAAAAAAAGCGCATGTGTACTTTCTGACAGATCATGCCAAGAAAAGTACACGGTAATTCAAGATCTAGCTGTGAATGGAGTCACTGTATCTTCTGTCTGTAAATGCCTGGCGAAAACGCCAGGCCAATACAGCGCAAAAATATAATGATTTAAAAGCCGTATATTGGCGGCATCATGCACGATTGGGTGCACCTTCATTGGTACATGACATGCATGATTTGGGTTACAGCATGAGCGAACGAACCGTTGGAAGAATGCTTAAAAAGCTTGGTTTACGTAGCAGGATTGCACGTAAATACAAGCATACGACAGATTCAAAACATCGTTTGCCTACAGCATCAAATCTGTTGGAGCGTCAATTTACAGTCATTCAGCCTAACAAGGTTTGGACAACGGATATCACCTATATCCGTACCAAGCAAGGTTGGCTGTATTTATGTGTGATGCTGGATCTATTTAGCCGTCGTATTGTGGGTTGGCAAACCAGCCATCGAATAGACCGTCAATTGGTGTGTGATGCATTTAATTATGCAATGGCTCGTCAGGGGTATCCAACGGGTGTTATGGTACATTCACTTGCGAAGCAGTGCTTCTCAGGCTCACAGTACTGTAGTCGTGATTTTAGGGCGCTATTATTAACGAATAACTGTATTCAAAGTATGTCTAGAGGAGGCCTTGCGCAGTATACTGCTCATGGGATAATGCAGTGACCGAAAGCTTCTTTCATACATTGAAAGGTCATGTAGTCCATGGCAGTGCGTTTGCCACTCGAAAAGAAGCGAATACTGTCTTGTTTGACTATATTGAGATTTATTACAGTCGGGTCAGAAGGCATTCCGCAAACGGCTGGTTAAGCCCAGAAGCCTTTGAACAGAAATATTTCAAGAATTTAGAGGGATTTTTGTCCACGATACTGTCTAGGATCAGGTGGACTTTCAGTACTCCAATATATTTTCGAAGCCGTTTTTGGTGGAGATTGGAAAAAGCCTGATGCTAGAGGAACCATTGAAGATATAGGAATGGATCAAGCAGGAAAGGCTTATGAGCATGCTAAAAATGATGCCCGTATGAAATATTTCAAAGTCCGTGACTCTGGAGATATTGATGGACGAATTGGAGATGCAGGGCAAGCTGCCATAGCAGGTCTTCAAATGACCTACAAAAACCGATTTGCGATGCTGCAATAATCTTCACTATCTAGGGTGATTTAGTAATTCTCTGAATAATGGTCTGAGTCGCCCTATCTGTCATAGAATGTAAGTTTTTAACTAATTGCACATATTGATCTTGTAAACAAGAAGCTGTTTCTTCATAAATTTTATTTTTGTCTTTAGGAATATCTACAAATGCGAAACTTGTATTCATAGCACAATATTCTTCAGATGCCTGAACATAGTTCCTCGCATATTCTCGCACCTCTTTTTCAAACTTACCTTTTCCAACTTGTTGAAAATAGTATTTTACTTCTTCATTTAAATATTTGTTTTTATAATTTTTTAATTCACAATGCTTAGTATGTTCTGTACTGCCTGATACACATTCATATACTCTAGAATCAACATTCTTGGCTTGAGTACAACTAGTTAAAATAAAGAAAGATAAGATGGAAAATAGTAATGTTTTAAACATGATATAAAATTCTTTGGTTCTTATAGAGACCATTATCTAATAATTTAAAACAAAATCCATATTCATTTGTTTAACTGTAAAACCACTCTAATCGATATGCATCAGGATATGCTTTGTTGCACAAAGATTTCATAACTATATGATTTTAAAAGTTTTGATTGTTTTTTGATCCAAAATTAAATTTATTTAAATCAGATGCTTACATATTTATGCAACAAAGCCCTTCATAATTAATATTCTTTGTCTGAATGGTTTTAACTATTATCTATTACAATGTGAAAATGAATAAAAATCAATGAGGAAATGGTGCTGGATTAGGTGAAATTGTAAATATGGATGAGTTGTTTATGGATGAAACAACGATTATTACTTCAATTTGGCTTTGTTGCACAAAGCTGTTCTTGAGGGCTTCTTCAGCAATATAATCTTCAAATGAAGAATCCTACACACAAAATCTACCGCACAACCAATTGGCCCGCATATAACAGAGCCCTCATTAATCGTGGGAATATTGCTATTTGGTTCGATCCAAAGACCCAGTGGTATGCACAATTACAAGGCAAACATGGACGAAATCAAACTTACTCCGATACTGCTATTCAATGCTGCTTAATGATCAAATCTTTATTTAAATTGTCTTTGCGAATGGTCAAAGGCTTTGTCCAAAGTCTGATTAAGCTTTGTGGATTAGATTGGATAGCGCCAGATTACTCCACACTGTGCAGAAGACAAAGGCATATCAATATTGCAATTGGCTATCAAAAAAGTAGTGGTAGTCTCCATCTACTCGTAGACTCTACTGGCCTAAAGTTTTTAGGTGAAGGTGAATGGAAGCGTAAGAAACATGGACCTGAATATCGTCGCTAATGGCGTAAGCTTCATATTGGTATCGATGCTGAAACCCTTCAAATACGTGCTGTACAACTCACCGCAAATAATGTCAGTGATTCACAGGTACTGGAAGATTTACTTGCTCAAATCCCTTTAGATGAACAAATCGATTCTGTCTATACAGATGGTGCTTATGACACCAAGCAATGCCGTCAGGTCATTGCAGATCGGCAAGCGTATGCAGTGATTCCACCTAGAAAAAATGCGAAACCATGGAAAGATACAAAGATCAGCTCGCTAGCACGAAATGAATTACTTCGAACAGTTAAACGTTTAGGCAGGACACTATGGAAAAAATGGACAGGATATCATCGTCGAAGTTTGGTTGAAACCAAGATGTATTGCATCAAATTATTAGGCGATTAATTAACAGCAAGGAGTTTTCCAAGTCAGGTGAATGAGATTCGTGCACGTGTGGCCGTCTTGAATAGATTCACAGAATCAGGTCGCCCTCATACCCAAGTTGTCTCTTAAATTTGGAATACTTGGGATAGTTTTATCTTCCTAATCTTTATGCAACAAAGCCGAGGTTCCTTATAAAAACGGTCCTCCAGATAATCAGCGTTACCCAGACTTTAGTGATTTCAAATCTGAAAATGTTAATATTAAAATGACTGGTTTGCCTGAAAGTAAAATAACACCACCTGAAACAGGTGATTTTTCAAAGGCGTGGGAGCAACTTGAACAGCAGAAAGGTGAAAAATATATCAATGAAGTTTATGGAATAAACAAAAGACAAAGTGGTCAAAGAGCTGGCAGTTGGCCAGATACTAGTCCTAAAGGACAAACTTGGCATCATAGTGGTAATGGGAATGATATGGAATTAGTGGATGGAGCTGTGCATAGACAATTTACCCATAGAGGTGGTGCATCAGGAGCTAGAGGAGAATAAAGATGTCTGATTTTATCATGATTGAAGAAGGGCCTTTGCTTGATAAAAAGTTACTTGCTAATTTTGAAAAAAAAATTGGTAAAAAGTTACCAAGTGAATATCAGTCTTTTATAGAAACTTTTAATGGTGGTAGACCACAAAAATCTTATGTAGATTTTATTCTTCCTGATGGAGTTGATGCTGGTGATTCAATAAATTATTTTTATGAAATATCAAATGACGCAGGTAATAGTCTTATAGATATTTATGATGAAATAGGTTGGCAAAATCCAAAGGGAATTATAATGATAGCTGAGTCACCTGCTGGAAACTATTTTGGTATTAGTATTAATGATAACGATTACGGTCAAATTATTTATAAAGATCATGAATTAGAAGACGAACCAACAAAGGAGGATGGGCTACCATACAACATGGTTAAAGTCGCTAATTCGTTTAATGAATTTTTAGATAAACTTTATGATCCTGATGAATAACTTAAATGAGCTTGATTAAGGATTACAATTTTTTGACCTAAAGCCATATGGTTATAAAGGGTATATCATTGTAATTAAAATTGTCTTAAAACAAAAAGTTGAATACTTCTATAGTGATCTGACCACAGAACAACGAGAACCCATCATCAAAGGTTTACCCCTCAATGCCTTTGGTCAACTGGAAAAGATCAAACATGCTGATGGGACTGAAGAACATTTTGTCCATGATGCTGAAGGACGGTTAATTGCTCACGTTGATGCTAAGCAACAGCAGACACGCTATGAATACGATGCAGCAGGTTTAATAACCAAACGCATCGATGCATTAAACCATACGCTAAAATATCAATGGGATCGTTTAGGACGCCTAAAACGATTGACGAATGAAAATGGTGCAAGTTACGAATTTGTTTACGATGCTGGCGGTCGTTTGATTAAGGAAATTGATTTCGATGACAAAGAAACAATTTATCATTATGATGAGTTAAATGGTCGACTCACCACAAGTATCGAGGTTGCGTCAGCTTATGGACAAGATTTAAAAGACCGTGCAGCACCGAAAGACCGAATTCAACAATTCATCTTTGACAGTATGGGACGTTTGGAACAACGTACCGCAGGCTATGGGCACTATGGCTTAGAACTAGAAGAGAAACAGACTGAAGAATTTGCTTACGATTACATGGGACGTATTCTGCATGCCAAGAATGCAGAAAGTAACCTACAATGGTTCTACGATGCTGCGGGTAATGTGATCAAAGAACATCAGCAAGATTACAAGAGTCATAAAACAGCGGTGTGGAAACACAGCTACGATGAAATCAATGACCGAATCAAAACCATACGCCCAGACGGACAAAATATTGACTGGCTTACATATGGTACAGGTCATGTACAAAGCCTGATTGTCAATGGACAGGATTTAGTCAGTTTTGAAAGAGATGATTTACATCGAGAAATCACAAGACACTACGCCAATGGCATCAGCCAAGAACAACAGTTTGACCTTGTAGGACGCTTACACAGCCAAATCATGCTCAATGAACATGACAATGGCTACCAAAGCCAGTACAAAGAAAAAAATAACCAACAGAACAATGCGCTGCAACAGACCAGTCAATTGATTCAACGACTGTATCAATACGATAAAACAGGTGAATTGACTGCGATCAAGGATACACGACGTGGTAACATTGCCTACAAATACGATCCTGTAGGACGTTTACTTGAAGCAAGCAGTAAACTCGGTAAAGAGACCTTTAACTTTGACCCTGCTAGTAACATCATAGATCGTTACAATGATGATAAAGCGCAAAATCATGACCAAAGCCACCAACAACAAACAGAAGAAAAAGGCTTTGGCTACAACCGTCTAGTCAATAACGTGGTGAAAGAATATCTCGACCAACAATACCAATATGATGCATACGGACAATTGGTTCGACAGAAATCTACCCAAGGTGATTTAAACCTTGAATGGGATGTCTATGGGCGCATGATCAAAAGCCGTAACAGTCAATACACGGCAGAGTATCGTTATGATGCTTTAGGTCGAAGAATACAAAAGCGGAGTAAGCACCACCACACAGGTGATGAACAAAATATCATCTACGGATGGGATGGTGACACATTGGCTTATGAATCGACTGAACAAGCCACCAAACACTACATTTATGAAAAAGACAGCTTTGTACCGATGTTACAAGCGGTATATCAAAGCCCAATAGAGTTACATCAAACACCTGATTGGTCAGACAAGCCGTATAGTGTACATCGTGACCCACTCTGGAAAACCACCAAGCAAAGCAAAGGCTTTGATGATGTATGGTTCTACCACTGCGACCACTTAGGTACACCACAAGAAATGAGTGACCACACAGGTTCGATCATTTGGAAGGCTGAATATAAGGCTTGGGGTGAGTGTAAGGCTGAAAAGGCAAAATCAAGTTTCTTTGAAAACTCAGAAATTATATCGAACAATATTCGCTTTCAAGGGCAATATTTCGATCAAGAAACAGGACTTCACTACAACCGTCATAGGTATTATTCACCTTATGTGGGAAGGTTTGTAAGTAAAGATCCAATTAGTTTATTAGGTGGAAATAATGCATATATGTATGTTAAAAATCCGACGGGGTGGATTGATAGATTAGGGCTTTGTAGCACTACATTAAATAGAAACCTAGGAGGAGTCACAGGTGATCATTTACAAGCACATCATATAATTCCTGAGGAAATTTGGGCAAAACGTAAGGACTTTCTTGATGATATCGGTATTGGTGGGAATAGGGATAAGGCTGAAAATGGAGTATTAATGCCAGATAGTGAAGCAAAGGCAAAACAAATGAAACGTAAATTGTATCATTGCGGGTCCCACCCGATATATTCTACATTAATAAATCAAAAACTGATTAGGATTGAAAATCAATTTAATGATGGAAAAATAACTGCAGCACAAGCACGAGAAAAGGTTGCAAACGTACAAACTAGTATGAGAGTTGTTTTATCAGCACCTGGAAGTAACCCAATTAGATTAAGTTAGGATTGAATAAATATGAATTATTTCGTTTTAAGTGCTACACAAAGTGAAAATTGCCCAATTTCTCTTGTTGAGGATGCAATTTTATATTCGGATAAAGAACAGGCTAATTCAAGTATAGAGCCAGGTTCTTTACCTTGGTATAGTTATAAAACTAGCGGAGATTGTGAATTACCTAAAAATGGAATTTTAGTTCTGAAAAGTAAAAAAACTAAAATGTCATTTCGAAATATTAATAAAAATATTTATGTTGTTAATGAACATTTTAAAAAAATTTTACAAAATTATATAAATGCTGACTTTTTAAATGTGAATGTAGTGAGTGAAAAATTAGAAGCAATTGATGAAAAAGGATATTTTATTTTTAGATTTAATAATTTAGTAAATTACATTGACGTAATTGATTTAAATAAATCTAAATATGAGTTTAGTGAAGGTGCTTTGATTTTAGAAAAAGTTCAAATATTAGAAAGTATAAATGAGAATATTTTTAAAATTAAAGATATTGATCCAGCACAAGATACCTTTTTCATAAGTGAAATTGTTAAAAATGGTATAGAAAAAATCGAGTTTAATGATATAAAAATTCATATTGTTTCTACAGCAAAGTGGAGAGATTCAGATGATTTTAATGTCATGTTTTTAGAAGAAAATGAAGTGAATGAATATGTGTGGCCGATCTAATGATATTGTAAACTGTAATTTTAGAAACAGATATGAATATTATTAACTTCCTTTAAAAATAATAGTACCATTGGAGGTTGTAAAAGGCTTTGTTGCATAAAGATTAGGAAGATAAAACTATCCCAAGTATTCCAAATTTAAGAGACAACTTGGGTATGAGGGCGACCTAATTCTGTGAATCTATTCAAGACGGCCACACGTGCACGAATCTCATTCACCTGACTTGGAAAACTCCTTGCTGTTAATTAATCGCCTAATAATTTGATGCAATACATCTTGGTTTCAACCAAACTTCGACGATGATATCCTGTCCATTTTTTCCATAGCGTCCTACCTATATGTTTAACAGTACGAAGTAATTCATTTCGCTCTAGCGAGCTGGTCTTTTTATCTTTCCATGGCTTCGCATTTTTTCTAAGTGGAATCACCGCATGTGCATCTAGATCTGAAATGACTTGTCGGCAGTGCTTTGTGTCATAAGCTCCATCGGTATAAACAGAGTCAATCTGCTCATCTTGTGGAATTTGATCGAGTAAGTCACCAAGTACCTGTGAATCACTGACATTGTTTGTCGTGAGCTGAACTGCCAGTATTTGCAAGGTTTCAGCATCAATACCAATGTGGAGTTTACGCCATTGGCGACGATATTCGGGCTGATGCTTTTTACGTTTCCATTCAGCTTCACCTAAAAACTTCAAACCAGTGGAGTCCACGAGTAGGTGAAGTCCATCGTTACTTTTCTGATAATTAATCGAAACATCAATATGCTTTTGTCTACGGCAAAGCGTACTGTAATCTGGAGCTGTCCAATCTAATCCGCAAAGTTTAATCAGGCTCTGAACAAAACCTGTGACCATACGTAAAGACATGCGAAATAGAGATTTGATCATTAAACAACATTGAATGGCTGAGTCGGAATAAGTTTGATTACGACCATGTTTGCCTTTAGAGTGAGCATACCATTGAGTCTTAGGATCAAACCAAATTGAGATATTTCCTCGATTTATTAGTGCCCTGTGGCTTTGTATTTCAAATCTTTGTGCAACAAAGCCGTTTTAAGTCCTTATGGATATTCGACTTATAGGGGTAACTAAGACTTAACAGGGCTAGTTTAACTAGCCCTTTTATTCGTGCTGAGTACCTAAACTACAGAAAAATCACAAAAAATTCATGATTGTATTGTTATTCTTTTAGTCAGATTAAAGTCGATAAAGCTTATTGACGCTTCGTGATGATTAAAAACGAGAATGGTATGAATCAATTTTCTGAAGAGGACTTATCCAGAATTATAGAAATGGCTTGGGAAGATCGAACTCCTTTTGAAGCTATTTTATGTGAGTATGGTTTAAATGAAGCGGCGGTGATCCGCTTGATGCGTCAAAATATGAAAGCATCGAGTTTTAAAATGTGGCGTGAACGCGTCACCGGCCGAAAAACTAAACATCTGCAACTGCGTTCACCCGACGTGATACGGGCCTATTGTTCACGGCAATACAAGCGTTTCTAAGCGTTTGATTTTGACCGCTGTCTGGACTCACGTTTACATCGTTCAGAACAGTATCTGACTTCCTCCCAGCAGCGTTGCCATTTTTTGCGCCAAGTAAAAGGGCGCAAGCAGTGAATACATATTTTTTCAGGGAGATGCTGTTTTTTCATCGTTTATAACTCATTGATCCGGCTAAGAAGCTGCTGGGCATGGCTGATGATCTGCTGCCGATCTTTCAGTTTGTCCAGCTGCCGATAGATCATGCCCATACGTGGATGGGTACGGAATATCGCTTCATGCCGGATCATGAAATACCAGTACAGGCTGTTGAACGGACAGCTGTCTGGCTCGGTACGGGTTTTGACATTGTAGCTACAGTGTTTGCAGTAATCCGACATCTTATGGATGTAATTGCCCGAAGCCGCATAGGGTTTGCTGGCCATCAAGCCGCCATCGGCATGCATTACCATGCCCAGTGTGTTCGGTAGTTCTACCCATTCATAGGCGTCGGCATAGACTGCCAGATACCACTCGCTGATCTGCTGAGGGTGTAAACCAGTTAATAAGGCAAAATTGCCAGTCACCATCAAACGCTGAATATGATGTGCATAGGCATGCTGAAAGGTATTACGGAAACACTCAGCCATACAGTTCATCTGGGTGTGGCCAGTCCAGTAAAATTGTGGCATCGGTGTTGAGTACTGCAGCGCATTGCGGCCGGCATACTCCGGCATGTACAGCCAGTAAATTCCACGCACATATTCGCGCCAGCCAAGGATCTGCCTGATAAAACCCTCCACCGCATTCAGTGGTGCATGACCGGCACAGTAGGCCGCTTCTGCCGCATCACAGACTTCTCTTGGCAGCAGCAAGCCGCAGTTCAGATAAGGCGATAGAAGGCTGTGAAACACCATATCTACACCCTGAACCATGGCATCCTGATAGTCTCCAAAATGCGGCAAACTGTGGGCAATGAAATGCTCCAATGCAATCAGGGCATTGCTGCGCGTGGTGGCCCAGTGAAAATCGGCAAGACTGCCAGAGTGATGGGAAAACTCGCGTTCAACCAGTTCCAGTACATCCAGATCAATCTGATCCCGTTCAAAATGAAGTGCTGGAGGCAATGCCGGACTGCCTGACCAGGCCTTGCGATTGGCACTGTCATAGTTCCACTGTTGTCCGAGCGGCTGCTGTCCCTGCATTAAGTAGCCGGTCTGCCTGCGCATTTCCCGATAAAAATATTCCATGCGCAGAGTCTGGTAACGGCTGGCCCAGTACCGGAACTGCTCCGGACTGCAGAAAAAACGCTCATCATTCAGGTACTGTACCGGCAGTTGCAGCTGCTGGCTCCAGTGCTGTTCAATCTGCTGCTGCAAGCGGTATTCTCCGCATTGGGTCATGACCAGTTCTGTGACAGGGAATAGCTGTTGCTGTCCCTGCACAAAATCCAGTAGGCTACGAATCGGACTGCCGGACTGAAAAGCATGGTAACGTACACGCCAGCCCTCGGCCTTGAGCTCTTTGGCAAAATGACGCATGGCGCTAAAAATCAGGGCAATTTTCTGTGGATGGTGGGCAACATACGTGGCTTCCTCCACAACTTCCGCCATTAGGATTACATCCTGGGTACGATCCAGCGCTTTGAGCGTAGCAAGCTGATGATGAAGCTGGTCACCCAAAATTAAACCAAAACGCATAGCCACTCCAGACCTGATCAAAGATAGCGAAGTGTAAATCTAGGCAGTTCAATTTTTTGTGAAAATAAAAATCACCCCACATGTTGAGCCAATTCAACACGGCTAAATGATCGTCTTGGATTGCATACATTGCACAGGAATCATGATTGCTGCAATAAAAGACTGTCCATCTCCGTAATGCTACAGCCCATTGATGAAATTCACATTGCATCATTCCTTAATCCATAGGTGGTGTGAAGATTATGTGATTTTAATCAAAAAGATACAAATTATTATGGTTGTAATTCAGGCAGCTTGCGCATAGTATCTGACCAGAAGTTACTCCATGTAAACTTCCTTAGTTTTATCCCATACACCCCTCTGTATGGGATTTTTTTTAATCAGGGAATTGTCATGAACATGCATTCAAAAGCGTATATTTTTAGACAGCAGCAATTACTGGTGGATGAGCATTTTCAGTTGCCGCAGGTAGCCAGACTGCAGCACGACCTGAACCTGACGGAAAATGGCGGGGTCATTGCCCGTGACCTGAAAGAAGACGAACCGGTGCCGCAAGGTTATCAGCTGGTTCCGATCCGGCAACTGGTGCAAGTCTGGGGCAGAACACAGTTTGAACAGGCCAGCCGTGCGGTACAGTTACTGGAATGGCGCCGTAATCACCGCTTTTGCAGTAAATGCGGTCACGCCACCCAGCAGCACGCCAGCCAGTATGCCATGGTCTGTCCATCCTGTGGCTATAACCAGTATCCGCGGGTGAATCCTTGTGTAATTACCATCATTACCCGGGGTACAGATGAAATTCTGCTGGCAAAAAATGCTCGCAACAAAACCCGGATGTACAGCCTGATTGCCGGCTTTGTTGAAGTCGGGGAAACCCTGGAAGAGGCAGTCCGCCGTGAAACGCTGGAAGAAGTGGGGCTGCAGATCAAAAATATTCAATATCTGGCCAGCCAGCCATGGCCGTTTCCCAGCAACCTGATGATGGCTTTCAAGGCGGAATATCATGCAGGGGACATCCAGATTCAGGAAAATGAACTCAGCGATGCACAGTTTTTCAAATTTGACCAGTTACCCGAAATTCCGTTCAAGGGCAGTATCGCCTATGCCATGATTCAGCATGTGATGCATGGAACGCCTGTTGCAGATGACAGCAAAGAGTGGCTTTGAAACAGCAATCCTGTTTGGGTCTCTCAAATAAACTGCGATAACGCACTGGGTCCTGAATATTCAGATGGCATTTCCTGACCAATAGACCCTGAATCGCAGCATTTGATCTTCACACTTTGTTCACATCCAGCTGGGTTATCTTAAGGCTGTAATCAAGAAAGGCTAAAAAATGAACATGCGATTCAAGTCTGTTTTTGCAGCGACGGCACTGGCCATCATCAGCTTAAGTACCACGATCCGAGCAGAAACTGCTGCACCTCAGGCAGTCGATCAGGTGGATATCCAGCAGTATGCAGGCAAGTGGTATGAAATTGCACATTTACCGATGTATTTTCAGCGTAAATGCGTCTCGGATATCACAGCGCAATATCGCCTCAATGCCGATCAGACCATGCAGGTCTTGAATAGTTGCCGGATTGCTAATGGCGAAATGATCAGCTCCGAAGGAGTTGCCTATACGCAAAATGCGGGCAACAGCAAACTGAAGGTCAGCTTTTTGCCGCCAGGTTTAAGATGGATTCCGTTTACCAAAGGGCATTACTGGGTATTACGCGTCGATCCGGAATATAAAGTGGCGCTGGTCGATGGATTCCGTTTACCAAAGGGCATTACTGGGTATTACGCGTCGATCCGGAATATAAAGTGGCGCTGGTCGGTGGACCGAGTACCAAATACCTGTGGATTTTATCGCGTGAACCGCAACTGGATGAAGCCACCTATCAGTCCTTTTTGGAAACAGCAAAATATTATGGTTATGACATCACAAAACTGATCAAATTGCCGCATTAATCTGCTACCCTTTTGCCAAACTGCTTAGTCTCTCTACAGTTCGGCTTTTTTTATTTTACTTCACATAAAATTCATATCTGACTGATTAGACTCATCAAATAGAATAGAGACAATCACTTGAAAATAGGATGAGTCCATGTTGAACAGTCTGATGCGATGGATAGACAGCTGGTCTACACCCACAGCGCCCGAAACACTGACGGCTGAAAACAGCAAGATTCAGTGGCTGCGGATTTTGCCCTTTATTCTGTTGCATCTGGCCTGTTTCGCTGTGTTCTGGGTGGGAGTGTCATGGTTTGCAATTGGTTTTATGTTGGCATTCTACCTGATCCGCATGTTTTCAATTACGGCTTTTTTTCATCGCTATTTATCGCATAAAACTTTTCAGACTTCGCGTCCCGTACAGTTTCTGTTTGTGCTGATTGGTACCATGAGCGCGCAGCGTGGTCCGCTCTGGTGGGCGGCGCATCACCGCTATCACCATCGCTATACCGATACCTTGAAAGACCCGCATTCCTCGACGCATGGTTTTTGGTATAGCCATGTGGGTTGGTTTCTGAATGAATATAATTTTGCTACACGTAAAGAAGTCATCAAGGACTGGCTGAAATATCCAGAGCTGATCTGGCTAGACCGTTTCAGTTTGATTGTTGTGCTGCTGACTGCTGGTGGAATTTATGTACTAGGCGAAAGGTTGGCAATCACTTGGCCACAACTCGGGACGTCCGGCCTGCAACTTCTGGTCTGGGGATTTGTGGTGTCCACGGTGTTGTTGATCCATGCGACCTTATGTATCAATTCACTGGCGCATCATTACGGTAGCCGTGATTTTGACACGGATGACCACAGCCGCAACAATTTATTCTTGTCTATCATTACCTTGGGCGAAGGCTGGCACAACAATCACCATTTTTATGCAGGCAGTACCCGGCAGGGTTTTTACTGGTGGCAGATTGATATGACCTATTACCTCTTAAAAATTATGTCTTGGCTCGGGATAGTTTGGGACTTAAAGCCCATTCCGGCACGGATTTATGAAGCCAGTAAAATTGCTCAGGCTCGAAAAAATAAAAAAGCTGCTACGGCAGGCACTACCACGATTCATTCGAAGGAATCACCATGAAAATTGCAATTATTGGTTCAGGTATTTCCGGTTTGTACGCTGCCTGGAAACTCAGCAAAGCGCATCAAGTTACAGTCTTTGAAAAGAATAACTACTTTGGTGGTCATACTGATACTCATCAGCTAAATATCGATGGTGAACAGGTTGCGGTGGACAGTGGCTTTATTGTCTTTAATGAGCATAACTATCCGCTGTTCTGCGCCATGCTAAAAGAACTTGGCATTCAATCGCAAAGCAGTGACATGGGCTTTTCGGTGAATAATCAGGTCACTGGCTTACAGTACAATCCTTCAAAAAAATTCTCGTTATTGTTCCGACCTCAAAACTTTTTTAATGCAGATTTTCGCGCGATGTTGTCAGATCTGTTCCGTTTCTATGCCGCCAATAGAGATCTAGATGTCGAGCAGATTGATGTACAACTCAGTATTGATGAGTATCTGAATCAGCATGGCTATTCCGAAGCCTTCCGTCAGGAACATCTCTATCCGATGTGTGGGGCGCTGTGGTCCTGTCCGGTGGAACAAGCCGGACAGATTCCCTATAAATTTGTGGTGAGCTTTTTCCAGCACCATCGCATGTTGCAGCTGAAAGACCGGCCGTTATGGCTTACGGTCAAGGGTGGATCGGCTCGCTATGTTCGTGCGATTCAGTCCCAGGCCAATATTACCTTCCGCAAAACGGGTGTTCTCCATGTCTCGCGGAGTGTCAATGATGTGGTGGTTGAAACAACACAGGGCAGCGAACGTTTTGATTGGGTCGTATTTGCCAGCCATGCTGACGATAGTCTGAAGTTACTGAAAGACCCGTCTGCACAGGAACTGGATGTGCTCGGCAAGTTCCGCTATCAGGATAACCGCATGGTGGTACATTCCGATACCTCTATCATGCCCAAATCCCGTCGCCAGTGGGCCAGCTGGCATGTACACGTCACGCCGACTAAGGCCACTGAACAAACGCCATTCAAGCACAATGGCACACATTATGGCTTTAGCTACTGGATGAACCAGTTGCAGAACCTGAACTGCAAAACCCAGGTCTTTGCCACCCTGAATCCTAATTTTGCCCTGAATCCGAAAAAAGTCTGGGTAGAACGACATTACCGTCATCCGGTGTTTGATGCCCCAGCGATTGAAGCACAGCAACGCTGGGCCGAGGTCAACGGCCAAAACCGCACCTCATATTGTGGCGCTTACTGGGGCTGGGGCTTTCATGAGGATGGGGCGCGTAGCGCATTATGGGTAATCGATCAGCTATTAAAACAGGCTGAACAGGCAGCCTAGGAGCGCATGATGCAGATGTATCCACTGGCGATCGCCACTGCTGAAATCCGGCATCGACGTTATTTGCCCCAAGCCCATGCTTTTAAAACCCAGCTAAGCTATCTATGGTTTGATCCAGATCAACTCGCGACGTTTACCGGAAAATCCTGGCTGTGGTCATCTAAACGCTGGAATTTCCTGACCCTAGATGAGCGCGATTTTCTGACTATGGAATGTGGCTCGATTCGGCAGAAGATTGCACGCCTGCTGATCAAGCGGGAAAACTACCTGCTTCCGCATGCCGCGTCTATCCGGGTGCTAGCTTTGCCACGAACACTCGGCTTTCGTTTCAATTCCGTAGTGTTTTATCTGGTCTTTGGTGCCACCGACCAGTTGCTCTTTGTGCTGAGTGAAATCACCAACACACCGTGGAATGAACGACAGGTCTACATTCACGACTGCCGGAACAATGCAGACGAATATGCGCCGTACCAGAGTCACCAGTTTGACTTTAAAAAGGCCTTTCATGTGTCGCCGTTCATGCCGATGGGGCTGGATTATCGCTGGCGCTTCAGCTTTTCGGATCGGCAAAACGTGATTCATATGCAGCTGTTTGAGGAGGGAATCTTGCAATTCGATGCCACCCTGAAATTTTCCTTGCA
Organism: Acinetobacter sp. YH12138; assembly: GCF_015218525.1. NCBI lineage: Bacteria > Pseudomonadati > Pseudomonadota > Gammaproteobacteria > Moraxellales > Moraxellaceae > Acinetobacter > Acinetobacter sp. YH12138. The sequence goes on from NZ_CP048671.1 coordinate 18,287, forward strand.
GGCCATCACGGTTCCTTCACAGCAGTATCGCTATGCTGTACTGAAAGTTCTTGAACCCTTCAGGATGGTCAGCGGAATTTATCTGCACGCCTTTCGTTTATGGAAAAAGAAAATTCCGTTTTACCGGCATCCTAAAAAAGAAAAAGGAAACACATTGCAATGAAAACACTATTCATGGGAGAGCAAAGCACACTGCCGGTAGTATTACGGCATTTGCTGAAATTACGGCATGGTCAGCTGATTTTTAAAGGCGTCTGGAACGGGTCGGTCGGGGAAAACAGCGATCTTGAGGCCGTGATTCAGGTGCATGATGCCCGTCTGATGGAACTGTTGTTCCGTAATGGTGTGCTCGGTGCAGCAGAGGGTTTTATCCGCGGTTACTGGAGCAGTGAAGATCTGGTGGATGTGATCCGCATTTTGGCACGTAACCGCGATGTGCTGGATCTGATGAATCAGAATGCAGTGGCCAAAGCCAGCCAGTTACTGTTAAAGGTTTGGTATAAATCGCGCAAGAATTCGATTGATGGCAGCCGCAAAAATATTGCCGAGCATTATGACCTGAGTAATGACTTTTTCAAGCTGTTCCTGGATTACAGCATGATGTATTCCAGTGCGGTGTTTAAAGAGCCGGGCATGAGCCTGGAACAGGCTTCGGATTATAAAAAAGAGCTGATCTGCCAGAAACTGCAACTCAAACCGATGGATCATTTGGTCGAAATTGGCAGCGGCTGGGGCGGTTTTGCCATTTATGCCGCGCAGCAGTATGGCTGCAAAGTCACCACCATCACCATTTCCAGAGCACAGTATGATGAAGCCGTGGCCCGGGTCGCTGCAGCCGGACTGTCACATCGTGTGACTGTGCAGCTGAAAGATTACCGCTTACTGGAAGGCAAATACGACAAGCTGGTGTCGATTGAAATGATCGAAGCCGTAGGTGAGCAGTATTTATCCACCTATTTCCAGAAATGCCGTGAGCTGCTGAAACCGAATGGTCTGGCCCTGATTCAGGCCATCACCATTGAAGATGCACGCTATGCCAAAGCCCTGAATACCGTGGACTATATCAAGCGCTATATTTTCCCAGGCAGTTTTATTCCCTGTATCAGTGTCATGACCCAGACCGCTTCCGAACAAAAACTGCGTCTCAAACATCTGGAAGATATCGGCCAGAGCTATGCCCAGACCTTGCACCACTGGCGTCAGCGTTTCTTGCAGCAGCATGATCAGGTCCTGCAACTCGGCTTTGATGAGCGTTTTATCCGCATGTGGGATTTTTATCTGTGTTATTGCGAAGGTGGCTTCCGCGAAGGCGTGATCAGTGATGTACATCTGCTGTTCGAAGCCAGTGCCTACTAAGCCAAGATAAAACAGGAGGGACGAAATGCTGCTGAATTTACTGATGCTGAATGTCTTTATCATGCTCTGTAGCTGGCTGCTGGTGACCTATAATCGCAGAGCAGGGCTGGTCGATGTCGCTTGGAGTTTCAGTATTGCCCTCAATGTGATTATTGCCGCTTGGGCGATTGACAGTGCACCGATCTTGGTTCGCTTATTTCTGGGACTGGCGAGTGGGATCTGGTTTTCACGGCTGACTTGGCATCTGTTACGGCGCTATGCCAGTGAAACCCAAGAAGACACGCGTTATGCCAACATGCGCCGAGCGATGGGGGAGTATCAGCATCTTGGTTTTCTGGTGTTTTTTATATTTCAGGCAGGATTGGCTCTACTGTTTTCTTACCCAATGCTGAAGCTGTTAAGTATCTCGACCGAGCAATGGAATGACTGGACTTTGGTCACTGTGATTGTGGCGGGCATGATCATGCTATCCGTTTTGATAGGCGAAAGCACTGCCGATCAGCAACTTTACCGTTTTAAGCTAGATCCACAGAATCAAGGTAAAACCATGGATCAGGGTTTGTGGAAATATTCGCGCCATCCGAATTATTTTTTTGAATGGCTGCATTGGTTTGCTTATCCAGTGCTCGGTCTGGCAGCAGGATGCTATGAATTATGGATTTATCCACTGCTGATGTGGCTGTTTCTGTACTACATCACCGGGATTCCCTTTAGTGAACAACAGGCGCTGGCACATCGCGGCGACAACTATAAAGATTATCAACGACGAACTTCAATGTTTATTCCGTGGCCACCCAAACAGTAGGTAAATACATGGACTTTATGATTCAACAATCTTTAAAACTGGTCGAAAGCGGCAAGCTGCCCGATTCAGTCATTCGCGCCGGCATTCGCAGCCTAAGCAAAAAACGTCTGGCACAGGAAGGACGCTTTGACCCGGCACTGGCAGCTCGGCGCTATATGGATGTGCTGCATATGCTGAAAAACAGCGAGATTGCCATCGAGACCGAAAAGGCCAATGAACAGCACTATGAACTGCCCACCGCATTTTTCCAGGCGGTGCTGGGCAAGCGTCTGAAATACAGCGCTAGCCTGTTTGAACATACTCATACCACCCTGGATCAGGCGGAAGAAGCCGCACTGGCCAGCTATTGCCAGCGTGCACAGTTAAAAGATGGACAGGATATTCTGGAAATTGGCTGTGGCTGGGGATCGTTGAGTCTGTATATGGCCGAGCATTATCCCAAGGCCCGCATTACGGTGGTGTCGAATTCCTCGACCCAGCGCCAGTATATTCAGGAACAGGCGCGTCTGAAAAAACTGCAGAACCTGACGGTGATCACCTGCGACGTCAATGTACTGCAACTGGAACCCGCGTCCTTTGACCGCGTAGTTTCGGTGGAAATGTTTGAACACGTACGTAATTACCAGAAACTGTTTGAAAATATCAGCAGCTGGCTGAAAGCGGATGGTCTGCTCTGGTGCCATATTTTCTGTCACCGTTTCCTACATTATCCGTTTGAAGTGAAAAATGAATTCGACTGGATGTCGAAATATTTCTTTAGTGGCGGACTGATGCCGGCAGCTTCGACCTTTCTACATTTCCAGCAGCATTTGCAATTAGAGCAGCACTGGCAATGGGCCGGCACGCAGTATGAACGCACCGCAAATGCTTGGCTCGAGAACATGGACCGGAAACAGGACGAGCTGCGCCCCTTATTTGAACAGACCTATGGTGTAGATGCCGCCATCTGGTGGCAACGCTGGCGGATTTTCTTTATGGCCTGTGCCGAGCTGTTCGGTTATGAGCATGGACGCGAGTGGGTGATCGGTCACTTTCTGTTTAAAAAGAAAACCGTATAATTGAATGGCGAATCGGATGGGCTAGCGGGGAATGCACCAATGTTAAAGCTGTTCAGGGACAAACACGATCATCCTCTGGGTGAGGTGTTTAACCGCTATTACTGGCTGCAAATCGGATTCATTGCCCTGTCCGTGGTGATCGGGATTGGCTGTAGTGCCTGGGTAATCAAGGGTTCCCTGCTCAGAACTGCGCTAGAACAGGAAATGTCACACTACTGGCAGCGGCTGGAACGTAATCCGGCTGCTGAACTGCCCGACACCAAAAACCTGTATGGTTACCGCTGGAGCGATCTGCCGCCAGTCCAATTTCGCCACATGCAGCTTGAGCAAGGGGTGAACCGGCATTTTGTCGATGGCAAGGAGCGCATGACCGTGTATGGTGAAAAAGACGGACAGCATGTGCTGCTGGTGTTTGGCGAAAGCAACGTCAACAAGCTGGTCTGGCTGTTTGGTCTGGCACCGCTGATGGTCAGCCTGTTCGTACTGTATAGCGTATTTTGGTGGTGGAACCGTCGGGCCCGACGTTATTTTTCCCCGATTACCCGTCTTGCTAATGCGCTGGAGCATATTGACTGGGAACATCAGAAAAATCAGGCTTCGCCTTTTCAGGACATCCGCACCGACTCCAATCTGGAAGCTGAATACCTCAAGCAGGCGCTGGAAAAATATCATCAGGTATTAAGCGAATTTATTCAGCGTGAGCGTGAATTTACCGGAGATGTAAGCCATGAGCTGCGCACGCCACTGACCATTTTAAAAGGCAATGTGCAGCTGTGTCAGGCACGCTATGGCGACAACAAGTCCTTTACCCGCCTGCATAACACAATTGAAGACATGCAGCTGCTGGTCGATACCTTGCTGGCTATTGCCCGCAATACCACCAATACTTTAACTGCTGAACCGACCATGCTTTCAGAATGTCTGGACAATCTGGTGCAGGATCTAGAGAGTGTCAGTCATAACAAAGGCATGCAGATTGACCTGCAAAAAGACCTCGATGAACAGCCGCGTAAACTTTATCCATCCATGACCAAAATGGTGTTTGGTAATATTCTGCGCAATGCACTGAACTATTCACAGGGCACAGAAATTGATGTGATTCTGGAAAAAAATAAAGTGCTGATTGCTGACAATGGGGTCGGCATGCCTTTACCTAACAATTCTAAGGTTCAGGAACTGTCTGGCCAGCAGCTACAACTGGAAATCAAAGGGCATGGCATTGGATTGCAATTGGTGCAAAAGCTATGCAAACAGCTAGGTTGGCGTGTGGAGCTGTTTGACAGGCAATATTATATTGTCACCCATCAGAATGTTGACCTGGCAATGACCACTGGACTGATTGTCGTTGTGTACCTAAATTAGGCTTCATCTTCGAAAGCAATCTTTAAACCAATCCCGGATATGGTGTGAATCAGCTTTTGTTCAAAGGGTTTATCGACCATTTTGCGTAAATTATAGATATGACTGCGCAGAGCATCACTTTCTGGCTCTTCGTCACCCCAAAGCTCCATCATAATTTCCTGTTTGGTCAGTACTTTAGGAGAGTGACGCATCAGTAGCTTCAAAAGTTTAAACTGAATTGGAGGCAATTCAATGTTCTGGCCAGCTCGAGTTAGCTGCTGTGTTGCGGGGTCCAAAATTAGGTCATGAATTTGCAGACGACTGTTGGATACTTCACCCAGGGAGCGTTTGATCAGGGCCTTGACCCGAACCACCAGCTCGTTAAAGTCAAAGGGCTTGACCAGATAATCATCCGTGCCGGAATTGAAGCCTTTGAGTTTATCATCCAAGGTATCCCGAGCGGTAAGCATCAAGACAGGTAAGTCCAACCCCTCTTCATTGCGTAACCACTCGCACAATTCATAACCAGAACCATCAGGCAAATTAATGTCTAGTAGCAAGATATGGTAGCGTTGCTGTTTCAGTAATTGTCTAGCAGCACTCAGATTGCGGGCATGATCGACCACAAAGCCATGTTCTTCCAGAAACTCGCATAGGGTAGAGGCCAGTTCATAATGGTCTTCAACCATCAGGATAAAATGTTTCGACATAGCGGCAGATACTAATTTAATAATTGCTGTTTTAATTTAGCACTAAATGGCTGGGGACCCAGCCATATATTAAAATATTGTTGTGCCAGAGGATGTCTAAGCTGCCCTAAACCTTGCTGGTTCAAGGATAAGCTCAGGGTCTGTGTAGCATGGTTGTATTTTAAACGGTATAGGTCGCCTGATCTGACCGGACGATACAAATCGGTGATTGGGTTGAATAGAGCATGTATTTTTGCGTCTTTAACATTACGTTTCAGTAAATGTGTGGCCGCACGCTTAAATGCCCATTCCGGAATATTCTGTGTATAGGAAAAGTCCATCTGTATATTTTGTTTTTCCCAGAATTGGCTACAGTTTTGGGCAAAATAACTGGCCATACCGACCTGTTTTTGACCCACCATCAGCGGACCATTGCCGCATTGATTCAGGCTTTGTGCCTGTGCCCATGGACTGAAGCTACATCCCATCACTAAAGCCGTGCTGATCGCTATTTTTTGAAAGGCAGTAGCCATGAGTAGACCCCTCCAACATAAGGCAGGGAACGGTACAGGCCGTTCGCAGGGTCCCAGAAATCCTGCTGGAAAATAATCTTGTTGTTTTCGTTGATCTTGATTTCACTGATACCGTAAGAGTCCATACTGCGGGTCGTGCCGAACATTTTAAAATCATAGGCCATATGCCAGTGCACATAGGCAGAGTCCTGATGATAAGAAGCGTTTAACAGCTTGACGCTGACCTTGCTGACCCGTTTGTTCATGCCTTGAAAGTGCTCCAGCAGATTTTGACGGGATGAAAATTGCGATAGGGTATCGTTAATAAACAGCTGGTCAGCATACAGCGATCCGGCTCTTTCCACAAATTTCGGTGTGCCCAAGGTATTAAAGGCTGAGGTAAAGCGGAGGCCGATATCCTGAGCTTTAGCCTGATCCAGCGCTATCCCCTGAATACCGTTTCTGGATTGGGCATAATCGGCTGAATAACTGGGAATACTTTTACATCCGGCTAACAACAGAAGCGGCAAGGATAAGGCTGTAGCAATAAGTGTTTTTACAAGTCTCATCATCAGTGTCCGTATGAAGTGTATCTTTATACCTTAGGCAGCACAGCGTGAACAGAATGTGAAATAGACGTTATAGATGAGCAATTGAATAGAATTTTTCAAATCAAAGATTAAATGTTTAACTTTTTTCTTCGGCCATTAACCAATCAATGATATTCATAACATCACGATTTTCGTTATTTTTTCTGACCATTGCATAAAAATTATAGTCACAATAGATAAAACCAAAAGGGGCAATGATCTTTCCATTTAACATTTCTTTTTCTACTAGAATTTGAGGTGCTATGGCAATTCCTAACCCAGACACTGCAGCTTCTATCATTAAATTCAGACTATCAAAATAACGGTCATTGGATTTTGGGGAAAAGCTTATTTGAAACTGATCAAACCATGTATGCCATGCACTTTTATTTGAGTGGGTATGAAGTAATGGATAGTTTAAAAGATCATTTACGGAATGAAGAGGGTTTATTTCACGATTACAAATAGGACCCATGTTATCGGGAAATAACAGATATTTATTCAAAAAGTTGGGAAGTAGATGATGCTCACTGACGCTATTGATAAATATGTCAACTTTCTCTTTTTCTAACAATTTTAAGTCATTACATGTCATTAATTTGATATGGATATTGGGATAAATGACTTCGAGCTTTTCTAATCGAGGAATCAGCCAATTTGCCATAAAACTATGAGAAGCGCCTATTACAACTTCTACTTCTGAAGTTTTATTTGTTAACTCAAAGACGCATTGTTCTAAACGATTAAAAAGCTGCGTACAAACTAGCGATAATTCTTCGGCATCCGCCGTCAGAGAGATGGTCGAGGAATGTCGAATAAACAATTTTTTATCCAACCATTCTTCTAACTGCTTTATTTGATGGCTAATCGCACTATGGGTTACACACAATTCTTCCGCAGCTAAACTGAAACTTTTATTTCTAGCGACAGCCTCGAATGCTTTTAAAGCATTAAGGGGAGGTAATGTTCTGCGTTTCATGTTGTAAAATTCTCTAACACCATAAGCTCAAAATATATCAATTATCATAAAAATGAAAATATTTTAAGATCAAACAAGTTTTGATAGTAAAAGAGATATGAGATGACAACCCCTTATACAGGTAATGGTCCTGATGACTTGGGATTTTTTGGTAAATTTGGCGGATCTTACATGCCAGAGAGCTTAATGCCAGCACTTCAAGAATTAGAGCAAGCCTTTAATACAGTTCGGCACAAACCTGAATTTTGGGCTGAATATCAGCAGATTTTAACGGACTTTGTTGGTCGTCCTAGCCCTCTTTTTTATGCAAAAAACCTAACAGCTTATGCAGGCGGCGCTCGAATATATTTCAAGCGAGAAGATTTGAACCATACGGGTGCGCATAAGATCAATAATTGTGTAGGGCAAATCTTATTAGCCAAATTTATGGGCAAAACCAGAATCATTGCAGAAACGGGTGCTGGTCAACATGGGGTTGCAACAGCAACGGTTTGCGCGCTGTTTAAGATGAAATGTACCATTTTTATGGGAGAAACAGATATTCAGCGCCAACAAATGAATGTTGAACGTATTAAATTACTCGGTGCTGAAGTCAGAAGTGTTCAAAAAGGTCGTGGGACTTTAAAAGATGCCATGAACGAAGCATTACGTGACTGGATTCGTCATGTGGATACAACCTATTACCTATTGGGTACGGGTGCAGGCCCTCATCCATATCCCACCATAGTGAGAGAATTTCAGAAAATTATTGGTTTAGAAGCCAAAAACCAAATACTCCTGAAAGAAAATAGACTGCCTGATGCTCTAGTTGCTTGCGTTGGTGGGGGATCAAATGCACTAGGGTTGATGCATCCTTTTCTAGAAGACCTAAATGTCAAAATGTTTGGCGTTGAGGCAGGTGGAAAAGGAACAAATAGTGGTGAACATGCCGCCTCTATTTGCAAAGGTCAAGCCGGTGTGCTGCATGGCAATTTAACCTATTTATTACAAGATTCAGATGGACAGATTTTAGATGGACACTCTATATCAGCTGGCTTAGATTATCCTGGTGTTGGTCCTGAGCATGGCATTCTGTTTGAAACAGGACGTGTGACATACACGGCTATAACCGATCAAGAGGCTGTAAATGCATTTCAGCTTTTAAGTCAACAGGAGGGTATTATTCCTGCTCTTGAGAGTTCTCATGCGATTGCATATGCGATTAAACTTGCTCAAGAAATGCAACCAGAACAGATCATTATTGTCAATTTAAGTGGCAGAGGAGACAAAGACTTAAACACGGTCAAAAAATATCTTGCAGGAGCTACAGCATGAACCGACTAGATCAAAAATTAGAGCAATTGAAACTGGAAAATCGAAGCGGTCTGGTCTGTTATTTTACTGCTGGAGATCCTAATTTTACAGAAAGTTGTCGTCTGTTAAGCCAATTGGGTCAAGCAGGGGCTGACATTATTGAAGTGGGTATTCCATTTTCTGATCCAGTGGCAGATGGAGAGATCATTCAGGCAGCGCATCTTCGGGCTTTAGATGCAGGTCAAACGGTAAAACAGACCATTGAGTTGGTAAAAGTAATCAGGCTGCATGATGACCAGACACCAATAATTTTCATGACTTATTTAAATCCGATTATGCAATATGGTTTTGAGACACTTATCGCTGAAACAGAAAATCTTATAGATGGAATATTGATTTTAGATGCTCCATATGGATATCGAGAAAAATTTGAGGTGCAATTAAATGAAAAAAATATGCATTTAATTGCAATGACCGCGCCGACGACCCCAGTTGAAAGGTTAGAGCAAATTTCAGCGCGCGCGACAGGTTTTTTATATCATGTTGCAGAAAATGGCTTAACAGGAGGAGACTTCAATCTATCTAATCTTGAGAAAAAGATAACTGAAATTAAGCCAATTTTTAATATTCCAGTTGCAATTGGCTTTGGGATCAAAAATGAAAGCCATGTTAAAGCACTAGCCAATAAAGTAGATCTTATTATCATTGGCTCAGCGCTTGTCGATACTTTTTTTAATAAGGGAATGAATGCTACTTTAGAAAAAGTGACGGTTTTTGCACAAATACTTAGAGAAAATAAATAATATCCTTTTTTAAAATCAGTATGCTTTGAGTTAATTTATCAAATGGAGCGTAAAACTCTGTCCTTTAGGCCAGAGATATAAGCGACACGACATGAAGTGTCGTTTGATTTAACTAAGGACTATTTTCCTTGAGTTTTGATTGTTAATTAAGTACATGAAAACCCTTAAATTACGTATAAAAGACAAACATTGCAAGGTGTTAGACCAACTAGCATCAGAAGTGAACTTCGTCTGGAATTATGTCAATGATTTAGGGTTTAGGCATTTGAAGCGGAAAGGTGAATTTCTCTCTGCTTTTGATATTGCCAAATATACGAAAGGCACATCCAAAGAATGTAATTTACATAGTCAAACCATTCAGGCTGTAACTGAAGAATTAGTCACCCGAAGAAAGCAATTTAAAAAGGCAAAGCTGAAATGGCGTGTCAGCAATAAAAAATCAGCAAGGCGCTCTTTGGGATGGGTTCCCTTTAAAAAGGTGGCTATCAAATATGTCAATGGATATGTCCAGTATGGAAAACACCAATTTAAGTTTGGGATAGCTACGGTTTAAGCCAATACACGTTAAAAACAGGTTCATTTGTAGAGGATAGCCGTGGGCGTTGGTATGTATGTCTTGTTGTTGAATCACCTAAGCAAGATAAATCGACAGCAACCAAAGCGATTGGTATTGATCTAGGCTTAAAAGATATTGCCACCTGTTCTGATGGCACTGTAATTTCAAATCCAAAATTCTATCGAAAATATGAGCAGAAATTAGGTATTGCTCAGAGAGCAAGGAATAAGAAGCGTGTTCGTGCATTACACGCCAAGATTGCAAATAGTCGAAAAGATCATTTGCATAAAGCAAGCACCAAGCTTGTGAATGAAAATGCATTGATTATTGTAGGTGACTTGAGTGCTAAAAAATTAGTAAAAACCAAAATGGCAAAATCTGTTTTGGATACAGGATTTTCGGCACTAAAAACAATGAACCGTACCGAGTTTGTCGGAGAGTCAATATTCTGAGAGACTACCCCGATGACAAAATTAAAATATACCCCTGAAATCAGAGAAAGAGCGGTTCAATTATTGATTGAATCTGAAAAAGATTATCCTTCTACTTGGGCTGCAATCACAGCAATTGCGCCTAAGATTGGTTGTACTCCTGAAACACTTCGTGCCTGACATCAAAAGCATTTAGATCAGCAAAATCCTATTAAAGTACAACAGATATCTGATCAAGAAAAAATGAAGCAAATGGAACGTGAAATTAAAGAATTAAAGCGTGCCAATGAAATTCTACGTAAAGCAGCCGCTTTTTTCGCCCAGGCGGAGCTCGACCGCCCACACAAATAATGGTGGATTTCATCCATAACAATAAAGACTTATATGGTGTTGATGCGATTTGTAGGATTTTACCGATCGCAGCTTCAACCTATTACCGAACTTTAGATCTCGTTGATGAGAAGCATTGCTTCGCAAGGGAACATCGAGCGAAACGAGATCTACATGATGAGTATCACGCTGAACAAATTAAACGAATTTGGAAAGAAAGTCCAGGTCGATATGGTGTGCGTAAGGTCTGGCAACAATTGAAACGTGAAGGTTATATTATCGCACGTTGTACAGTTGCTCGATTGATGAAAAAGCTAGGTATACAAGGTGTTTGGCGTGGTAAGAATAAACAAACCACCCGTAGCCGAGATGATCAAAAAAGAGCAGATGATTTAGTGAAACGGAATTTTAATGCTGATCATCCTGACCAACTGTGGGTGAGTGACTTTACGTATATTCAAACTCATTCAGGCTGGGTCTATACCGCCTTTATTATTGATGTGTTCTCATGAGCAATTGTTGGATGGAAAGTATCTACACGGATGAATACAAATATGGTGCTCGATGCACTTGAGCAAGCATTGCACGATCGAGGCATGCCAAAGAATGTGATTCATCATTCCGATAGAGGTGTTCAATATCTTTCTATTCGTTATACCAATAGTTTAGAAGCTGCAAATTTAATAGCATCAGTTGGTACAACTGGTGATTCATACGATAATGCTCTGGCTGAAACGGTGAATGGCTTATACAAAACAGAGGTGATTGAATATTTAAAAGCAGATTGGCAAGGTTTAGCAGATGTACAACTTGCGACACTAAACTGGGTAGATTGGTTCAATAAAAAGCGTGTACACAGTGCACTGAGTTATGTATCGCCTTTTGAGTTTGAAGCAATGTACTATGATAAGATTAACCCGTTAGGTCAGGTGGCCTAACTTAAATAAAAAGTCTCCGACAAACCCGGTACGGTTCAGAATAGGAAAAAAAATATATATTTATCCAAATTCACAGACTAAAAAAGAATTATCGAAAGATAAGGATGGAGGATTAGCTTTTACAAGTGTTAAAACTCTGGGATTTCAAAAATTTGAATACGCACCTAAAAGTTTAAATATGCCTTATGCACCTCAAAGTGCAACTAATTTTGGAGAGTTTAAAGTACCAGCAGACAGACCTGTAATAGTACAAATGACCTATGGTTATAAGGAAGGTCAGAGATACGAATCCTGTCCATTCAGAATGTTTAAAGTTACATTCGAAGAAAGTAAGGATTATGTATTAATTATGAATACAAATTCAGGTTGCACCTACGAATTTTACGAATATAAAAATGGGCAAGCTCTTAGGATGAAAAATATTGAAAAATTATAGTTTTAAATAATTAAGCATCTCTAAAATTAACATAATACGCGTTATACGAATCTAAAAATGGGAGCATTAAGCTCCCATTTTTTAAGTAATTTTTTCAAATAAGACTTGGATGAGCATCTAAAATTCGAATCAATGTAGCTGCTGGTCCAGTTGGATAGCGTCGTCCCTGTTCCCAATTTTGCAGGGTACGAGGACTAATATGCAGACGTGCAGCAAACTCATTTTGGCTCAAGCCTGTTTTTTCACGTACTTCTTTAATATCTGGTAGTTCGAGTTCTGTAACTCGACTTGCTTTAACTTCTTTACGTTTGATAGCTCCAGCTTCTTTTATTGAAGCAACCAAGTCATCAAATAAGTTGTTATCCATGAAATTGCTCCTTCACGAGTTGGCGCAGAATGGCTGTTTCCTCATCTGTTAAATTATCTTTCACTGATTTTGGATAAGCCACTAAGAAAAATATCTGATCATCTTCGGTGACCCAATAATAAATCACCCGAATGCCACCACTTTTTCCTTTGTTACCTTGAGCGCAACGTACTTTGCGAATACCACCGCCATTCTTGATTAGATCACCTCTATCAGGCTGTACCAAAAGATCTTGCTGAAGTTGACGATATTCCTCATCAGATACAAGGTCTTTAATTTGCTTAGTAAAGATGCTGGTTTCAATAAATAACATGGACTCTTTATACGTCAATGGCGTACTTGTATTTTAGCAGTTTCCATAACAAAAAACGAGAGCTGTCAGCTCTCGTTCCGAATAACGCCCATCATGCTAAATAAAAGGATATTCAGAAAAATATAGATGTAAAATTATGACCAAGAAAAGTTATTTGAGTTGTTATATGAGCGTTACTGTTACTCAGCAAAAAGATATTGATGAGGTTTTGAAGAAATACCCTGATTGCTGTTCAGTCTGTAAAGATCATTTTGATGATGAAGATTTGACATATACAGTTTTTGGATATGACAAGAATCAACGTATGCAAATCGTTTCAGGTTGTTGTATTGATGAAATATCAGAGGTAGTGCTTCTAGGCTTATGTGGTTGTTATGCCCCAAATGACATACAGAATTTAATGAAAGAGCATCCTCTAGTAGATTAATTCTTTAAGGTGAGCTTGAAGACTTTCTAAAATTAACATAATCGGCGTTATTTGATTATTTATTGTTGATCCAAAATTTGTAAAAGAGAGTCTGGCTTAATTTAGACAGCTCTCTACTATATTTATTTAAGGTTTTTTATGAAGCACTTAGGATTTGTAGGAAAAAGTACTGAATATTTAGGGTATACCCATGTTGAAATTATCAATAGCTCATTACGCTTATCTTTCAATATTTCATCAACAAAAGATCTAGAAGAAACCTTTAAAAAGATGGTCGAAAATAACTATGATTTACTTATGGAAACATCAGCAGAAATCGAGTTCGAGTTAGAAAGTGAAACGATAGCAGAGATAGAAACCATCATAAAAGAAAAAGGGATTGAACTTGATGAGTTTGTTCAAAATGCGCTGATTAAACTTATCAACCAAAATGAATTGGCTAAGACTGATTAGACCTTAAATGCAGGCAATAAAAAAGCCCGACATCCTGTCGGGCTTTTTCGTATTGGGTGTTTAGGTATAACTCCTGTCGTACCTCACGTCCTGGTGTCGCACTTATTATTATTGTTTTATGTGTTGGAACATCTTGTTCTCTATGTCCCTATCATATGAAAAATCCCCATAGTGGCCTAGACGCAATGGTCCTTAATTCATGTCAGCATGAGCTTACAAGATTGCTCAAAACTTACCCCAAGGTTTATCCGCAGAAATTGCGGATAGTTTCAGAGGTTGGGGTATTGAGTTATCAGGGAAAATCGCAAAATCGACTACTTTTTAAACAAATTTATTGGCAAAACATTCCAAAACTGCTCATAAAAAAGCCGACTTGTTTCCAAGTCGGTTTTTTGTTGTTTTTTAGGGGGATGAAAATTTTTAACTATATGAAAAACAAAGATATTTTAAAAAGCTGTTATTCCTAAGTAGAAATGTCCTATATGGAAATTTCCAAGTCAAGCACAGGATTTAGATTTCGTTGTTCAATCGCTGTTTTCTGTGCACGTCTACGTGGCATGGATTGAGAACGACTCCGTTTGTTTTGCTGTTCTAATTCTTCATACTGTTGTTGAATATGCGCTAGTACAGAACCCAAACGTTTATTCTCAACGATCTCTCGCTGGTTGAGCTGACTTAATTTATCGAAGATACTGTAATTGATTTTTCTACCTTGGTGTTCAATGGCTACCGTACCATCCGGGTATTCCAGAAACTCAATATACTTGCCGATAAATCTTTGATTTTCTTCTGTTTTTTCCATGATATATACGTATTTATCATATGTAATCGTCAGGCTGTTTGTAACTTTGCGAGGTTCACGCCAAGTAAAAATATCATCTAATTCTTCGGCTGTTTCAGTGATAGGCCGATGTAGATTCTTAGGATTAAAAGCCATCTTGGCGAACTTCTGATTGAACTGCTCAATGAAGCAGGGTAGCCAGGCATTCGCTTGCTCAATCGAACAGATACCTTCCAAGCGTATTTCTTTGATCAGACGGTCCTGAAGCGTTCTATTCGCCCGTTCTACACGGCCTTTGGCCTGCTGTGAATTGGCGAAGATGATATCGATATTCAGGGTGCTGAGTACACGTCCAAACTGGGTAATCTTGGTGTCTTTCTTGCTGCTTTGATTCACCCTGAAGACTAAATGTTTGTCGCTGTAAAACGCTAAAGGCTTACTGTGCTGTTCGACATATAAACGGGTTGAAATCATATAGTCAAAAGTTGATTCTGACTCACAGAAGCGTAAATGCTGTAATTTACCTGTGGCATCATCGATAAATACCAGTAGGCAGCACTTGGCAGAACGGCCTTCAAACCAGTCATGGTGTGAGCCATCAATTTGGATCAGTTCACCAAAGCAATCCCGGTTGTAACGAGGCTGATACGGGCGTTTCAGGCGCTTGGATCGAGGAATCCATAAGTCAGCTGCAATCATCCAGGAACGCAGGGTTTCTACTGAAAGATCGAGTCCATGTACGGTGGTGAGCTTTTCATGCGCTAAAGTGGGCCCGAAACCATGGAGTTGGTCAGAAACAATATTGAGGCATTTGAGTCTGAGTTCTTCAGGAAGTTTGGAATTGCTGATTTGGCCACGACCGGCATGGGCTAATGCAACTGGACCTTGGGCTTTGTATTTCTGCAGTAAGCGTCTGATCTGACGTTCTGAAATATGAAGTAGCTGAGCAGCATGGGATTGAGTTATGCGTTGATCGCAGATTTCCTGCAAGACCGACAATCGTTTAAGTTCTTTATCCGACATAGACACCAACATATCAAACCGTCCGCTAAGGAAATTGCAGAAGTGCATATTCTAAAAGCGGACATTTTTACTTTGGAGAAACCGGACATTTCTATTTTGGAGTTACAGACAAACTTCGTATAAGAGATTTTATGTTGAAGACTTTCAATAGAGAGTACAGTGATAAAGCGATCATTTGGCTATTAAAATATAGTTAAATAATCGCTTTTTTATCGTTTACCTATAGGCTAGTGATAAAATTATTTCCGATCTAACCAAGATAAAAAACTAGGGCTAAGATTCAATTTAACTGCTGGAGTTAATAGTGAATAAAAAATGATTTACGAACAAGTTTTAATCAGTTTGCAGTATATAAAGCTCATTAAAATTTAATTTTTTCTTAAAATATAAATTAAGTAACTGATCAAGTTTCGCATAATCTATTATTTTTTTAAGATTTAAGGTAATTTGAAATATACTATACCAATCATCCATAGGTGAATTATCTCTCCATTTATCACCATATGAATCATCTCTTTCAACATTAATCACGATGTCCTTATAATCTGAAGATTCTTCTCGATCATCAACTATCGCAAAGAAAAATACCTGTTCTTTATTATGATTCACACATGATAATAGAGAATAAAAAGCATCTGGATCATTCCGTCTTGCATCATAATAATCTGATGAAAATTCCCAATTATTTATTTCATCTTTAGGAATATAAGCTTTCACAATATTTAAGATCATTAATCTAGCAGCACAATATTCATCATAATTAACATAATAATTATTAAAAGGATACTTTGGATGTTTTTTAAAAAAACTAATTATTTCTTCTGTTTTATATTTCATTTAAGCACTCTTTAGAATTAATCCTGTTCTGATATCAATATCAATATCAATATCAATATCAATATCAATATCAATATCAATTCGCCTTGAATCACCCATAACTCGATCTTGCTTATGAGTTCCATCAAAACTAAAACTCCATTTACTAACACCTACCCCACCTGGAGTATTTTTTGTCATCCAAGAAACTAAATTATTATATGCCGTTGTTGCCCCTTTCTCATAATCAACTTTCTGCCCTTTTTTCTTATCCGGACTATGACCTTTTAAACCTATCATTTGTACCCGAACTGATTTTGCATATAATTTACATAAAGTTAACGAAGGTGGAGCAGGTAAATCTACCCATGCTGAATTAGCCTCAGTTGCTGTAACAATCATCTGGTTTGTTTTTGCACCATTTTGTGCTTGAATTCGACCATTATGCTTTTGTTTATTACAATTAGAATTATTAGGATTACAAGTTCTATTTAACTTATCTATTTCATCTTTAATATTTTGTAATGCTAGTGCTTTTTGATAATCAGAAATATTTCCTTTCTCTCTTTGTATTTGTTCCTCTGCTGTTTCTAATGCACTATTTAAAGCACCTGTAATAGTACTATCACCCAATGTAGATGGAGTTAATATACCGATCAATACTGCACCAACCGGATTAGTTCTCGCTCCAACTCTAGCAGCTTCACCCGCTTTTTCTACGGCTGTTCCCCATCCACCTAGACTACCAATATCTGCTGCTACTGCCATGTTTCTTTCTCCAAAGCAGCATAAAATTTTTGAGATTCAGAATTATTTAAGCAACTTTCTACAATTCCTGCTAAAACATCAATTCTTAAATACGGAGGCCATAATTTTTCTTCTAAAATACCTCTATTCCAATTATCATCATCTATATTGTTCTTATTTAAAATAAAACAAATTTCTCCATATACCGCACACCACTTATTATAGTCAGCATCTTCTTCCATTCCATTTAAATATTTCTTTACACGCCCCTGTGCAATAAATAAAAAATCAACACCTCTTTTTTCATCATTATTAAAATATTTTTCAGAAAAAAAGGAAATTTCATTTTCAATCTATTCCAATTCCATAGAGCTAAATCTTCTTCACGGCTATTTGAAAATATATCAATCTGCTCTTGAGTAAACTTTATTGTCATATCAAAGACTCACTATATTATGCAAAGTACTATCGAATTCTTGATACCACCAATTACTAATTGGTTTTAATAAAACCATATAACTTTCATCATCTAACATTTTGTTAAGTATTTTAATAATTGCTGGATCATAAAATCTAAATAAAGCTAGCTCCTCACTAGGTAGCTCTGCCTGTAAAAAAGGCTGTAAATGTTGAATTAGTTGTTGTTTAGATAAAGAAGTTTCAATAATTGAAAACATCCCTATTGTTTCACCAACAACAAGTTTTTTTTGTAATAACTCACTAGATTCCTTTGTGATTGGTATTAATAATGGAGATACTTCTAAAGGGCTTTGTTGCACAAAGATTTGAAATACAAAGCCCCCCCTAATTGAACCTAATTTAAGGCGTAACTTGGGTAAGTGGTCGACCTAATTCCGTAAATCTGTTGAGGACTGCTACACGTGCATGAATTTCATTGACTTGGCTATCAAATTTTCTTGCACTGAGTTTATCCCCCAATAATTTGATGCAATGCATCTTAGTTTCCACCAAACTTCGGCAATGATAGCCGGACCATTTTTTCCATAATGTCCTGCCTGAGAAGCACTGCTTCGCAAGATTAACTGTTCGAAGTAATTCATTTCGCGCTAGCGAGCTGATCTTTGTATCTTTCCATGGTTTCGCATTTTTTCTAGGTGGAATCACCGCATGCGCTTGCCGATCTGCAATGACCTGACGGCATTGCTTGGTGTCATAAGCTCCATCGGTATAAACAGAGTCAATCTGCTCATCTTGTGGAATCTGATTGAGTAAATCACCAAGCACTTGTGAATCACTCACATTATTTGTAGTGAGTTGAATGGCGCGTATTTGAAGGGTTTCAGCATCTATACCAATATGAAGTTTACGCCATTGGCGACGATATTCAGGTCCATGTTTCTTCCTTTTCCATTCACCTTCACCTAAAAACTTTAGACCGGTAGAGTCTACCAGCAAGTTAAGCCCACCACTGCTTTTTTGATAATTAATCGCAATATCAATATGTTTTTGTCTTCTGCAAAGCGTACTGTAATCTGGTGCGGTCCAATTTAATCCACAAAGTTTAATCAGACTTTGCACAAAGCCAGTGACCATACGTAAAGATAGACGGAATAAGGATTTAATCATTAAGCAGCATTGGATAGCTGCGTCGGAGTAGGTTTGATTTCGCCCTTGTTTGCCTTTTGATGGAGCATACCATTGCGTAGCAGGATCAAACCAAATGGCAATATTTCCGCGACTCATGAGTGCTCGGTTATATGCGGGCCAATTGGTTGTGCGATAGATTTTGTGTGTAGGCTTCTTCATTTGAAAATTATATCGCTGAAAAAGCCTTTACAGATAGGTTTGTGCAACAAAGCCTTTTTGAATTACTTTGTACTTTCATCTGAGTCTATTAGAAGTTGCCTATTTCGTTCTTGTGTATTGATAGTTTCTAGGTGACTAAGCCAATATTGAATTGCGTATTGATATTTAGAAAAGAATGTAAAAAACATAAAAGTGAAGGTGGGTCCCATATCTATACTTTCAGAATAGCCCATATATTTATCATATAGCGCCATACCTATCGACCACATAGTTAACAACCAAAACATATAAGTTGATAATTTTATAAAGTTATCGAAACTTTTACCTTTGAACATAAAATTTATAAAAGTAATTAATTATTATTCTCAATTATACCAAATTTTGTAAGTAATTAAAATTTAAGAATATCTAAAATTAACATAATACACCTTATACGAAGTCAAAAATGGGAGCTTATAGCTCCCATTTTCAGTCTTTAATACGCTTTTTCGCTTCGTCATAAACTATGCTGTCAGCTCGTTTCCCGACGGTGATGAGCAAGATAACTACCTGATCATCTTTGACTTGATAAACTAGTCAGACTCCAGCCTTTAATAATTTAATTTTATAGCAGCCTGCGAGATCCCCTCTAAGCATATTCTTGGGAATATGTGGCTGCTCTATGATCTTGGCAAGTTTCTTCTTAAATTGATCTCTTATAGCACTAGGAAGCTTTTCCCATTCAGCTGTGAAGTCCTTATGACGTAAAAGCTTATAAGTCATCTAAAGTAATTTCCTCGAACATTTCTTTAGGATCATTAATTCGTTTACGAACAATCGCTAATAGCTCGGTATCCTCTTCTGAGAGTAAGGCTTTTTGTACAGGGAGTTTTCCAGTCGCTGCAATGTATTCAAGGACATTTGTAAAAAACTCAGTAGGTGCAATACCTTGTTCTCTTAGAACTGAATACGATTTTTCTTTAAGGGCTTCATCGACCCTGAAGTTAACAGTAGCCATCACTTTTCCCATTTATTGAATGTATGGAAATATTGTAATGCAAACTGCATTACAAGGCTTGTTATTCACCAATTAAAATGTCTATGCGATAAACCATTTAAAATGTCCTGTTTTTAACTACAAGAGTCAAGCACAGGATTTAAATTTCTTTGTTCAATAACAACTTTCTGAGCTTTACGACTCGGCATACTTTTCTTGAGACGGGAACGTTTATTCTGTTTTTCCAACTCTTCATGCTGTTGCTGGATATGGGCCAGAACCGAGCCTAATCGTTTATTCTCAACCACTGCATTTTGCTGTAGTCCAGCCAGTTTATTGAAGACGCTATAGTTGATCTTCCGTCCTTCATGTAAGATGGCCACAGTGCCATCTGGGTACTCCAGAAATGAAATGTATTGCCCAACCAGCTTATGATTCAGTACTGTTGGCTCAAGCATATAAATACATTTGTCATAAGTGATGGTCAGGTTCTTTGTGACCTTACGCGGTTCCTGCCAGGTAAAAATGTCATCCAGTGCAAGATGAGATTCCGTTAATGGCCGATGTAAATTCTTTGTATTTCTCGCACATTTGGCGAACTTCTGATTGAAGTGTTCAATAAAGCAGGGTAGCCAGGCATTGGCTTCGGCAATCGAACTGATGCCTTCCAGACGCATCTCCTTGATCAGACGATCCTGAAGTGTCCTGTTGGCACGTTCCACACGACCTTTGGCCTGTGGTGAGTTGGCAAAGATAATATCAATGTTTAACTCATTCAGAATCCGGCCAAATTGCGTGATCTGGCTGTCCTGACTGGATTTCTGGTTCACTCTGAATACCGAATGTTTGTCACTATAAAAGGCCAGCGGCTTGCCGTATTGCTCAATGTAGGCTCTGGTGGAAAGCATATAGTCAAAGGTGGTTTCAGCCTCACAAAAGCGCAGATGCAACAGCTTTCCAGTCGCGTCATCGATATAAACCAGCAAACAGCATTTGGCGGCTCGTCCTTCAAACCAGTCATGATATGAACCATCAATCTGGATCAACTCACCGAAGCAATCCCGGTTATATCGAGGCTGATATGGCCGTTTCAGACGCTTGGATCGAGGAATCCAGAGATCATTGGCAGTCATCCAGCGACGAAGCGTTTCTACAGGAATATTCAGGTCAAACATGCTGATGAGCTTCTCATGCGCCAAGGTTGGGCCAAAGCCCAGCAAATGTTCAGAAATAAGGGAAAGGCATTCAGACTTTACGGCTTCATCATGGCGACGATGACCCGGTTGACCACGACTGGCATGTGTCAGACCTGAGACACCATCTTGATTGAGCTTCTGCAATAACCGGGTAATTTGACGGGTGGAAAGATTTAGGATTTCAGCAGCACGGACCTGGGTAATACGATGATCTCGAACGTCTTGCAGAACTGCAAGCCGTTGAATTTCTTTGTCAGACATAGTGATAAGCATCTATATTTATATCCAGTCCATGGTGATAAAAACCATCATAAACTAGACATTTTTATTGGTGAGAATATAGACACTTTAAATGGGTTCTAACAAGGCTAGTTCGTATAATCGCCATTATGTTAAATAGACTTAATATTCGATGAAATTTTTCTGAAGGAACAACACCTATGGCAGGTGCCGAAACTGGTTTAGGTGGTGGTTTTAATATACAACATAATCTTAGCTATACTTTTGTTATCCCTTTGAATTGAATCCGGACAAAAATATGAGAATTATTCATTTAACTTTATGTACTATTTTTTTATTCACTGGTTGCGAAGCAAAAGTAGAAAAAACTATACCCCA
Source organism: Acinetobacter sp. YH12138 (assembly GCF_015218525.1). NCBI lineage: Bacteria > Pseudomonadati > Pseudomonadota > Gammaproteobacteria > Moraxellales > Moraxellaceae > Acinetobacter > Acinetobacter sp. YH12138. Next base: position 39,888 of record NZ_CP048671.1, read on the forward strand.
AAGTAGTATATCTACTATTCAACTTAAAGAATTTAAGAATATTGTTGAAAATGGCAATAAAACCCAACAAAAAACTTTATTTGAAATGATAGAAAAAAATGCTAACGATGGAGACGCAACTTCTCAAAATTTACTAGGAGTCATTTATGAAAATGGTTATCTTGAGCAAATAGAAAACTTTGAGACAGCTCTTAGTTGGTATATAAAATCAGCAAGTCAGGGCAATGGAATAGCAGAAAATAATATTGGTAATCTTTATTATAGAGGACAAGGAGTATCAAAAGATGATGAGTTGGCCTATAAATATTATGAAAAGGCAATGCAGAAAAACATTCCTGAAGCAATAAATTCACTTGGATTGATGTATTTTAATGGATCATTTGTATCTAGCGATAAGCTAAAAGCATGTGAATATTTTAAAAAGTCTGCAGATTTTGGATATTATCTAGGAGAGTCAAACGTTGCAAACTGTTATTTAAATGGTTGGAATGGACCTATAGATAAAAAGAAATACTTTTATTATTCTTTAAAAGCAGCAGAAGCTAATTATGCTCCATCACAATTTAATGTTGCTGTTATGTATTCAAAAGGTGAAGTTGTAGAAAAATCCATTACAGAATCAATAAAGTGGTATAAGAAAGCTTTAGATCAAAATGATCCTAGAGCTGCCTATAATTTAGGAAATTTATATGAAAAAGGAAATGATGTTGAGAAAGACCTAAATAAAGCATATAGATATTATGAGTTAGCTTATGAAATGGGACTAGATATTGCTAAAAATAAATTAGATGAATTAAAAAACCTAGATGTTAATTAAAATTTTTAATGTATTTGTTGTATGAGTATTTCATAACCATATGATTTAAAAAGTTTTTATTATTTATTGATCTGGTAATCCTCCAATAAATAACCGAAGTTAAAAGTAGAGATTAAAGTATCAGTCATATAATTCTACGGTCATTAATTTTTCCTAAAATTAACATAATACACGTTATACGAATTCAAAAAATGGGAGCTAAGCTCCCATTTTTAATGCATTTTTTTAAATAAGACTAGGATGTGCATCTAAAATTCGAATCAATGTTGCTGCTGGTCCTGTTGGATAGCGTCGGCCTTGTTCCCAGTTTTGCAGAGTACGATGGCTAATGTGGAGACGTGCTGCAAATTCGCTTTGACTTAAACCAGTTTTTTCTCGCACTTCCTTAATATCTGGTAATTCAAGTTCGGTCGTTCGACTAGCTTGGATCTCTTTGCGCTTGATTGCTCCTGCTTCTTTAATCGAAGCAACTAAGTCATCAAATAAGTTGTTATCCATGAAATTGCTCCTTCACGAGTTGGCGCAGAATGGCGGTTTCTTTATCCGTTAGATTATCTTTTACAGATTTTGGATAAGCCACCAAGAAAAAGATTTGATCATCCTCATTTACCCAATAGTAAATTACTCTGATACCGCCACTTTTGCCTTTATTACCTTGAGCACAACGTACTTTTCGAATGCCACCGCCATTCTTGATTAAGTCACCTTTATCTGGCTGAACCAATAGATCTTGTTGAAGTTGACGATATTCCTCATCAGATACAAGATCTTTGATTTGCTTGGTAAAGATACTGGTTTCAATGAATAACATAGATTCTGTGTACGTCAATGGCGTACAAGTATTCTAGCAGTTTCCACATCAAAAAACGAGAGCTGCTGCTCTCGTTTCGTATAACAGCCATTATGTTAAATAGGAGCTCTTCGCTCCCATTTTTACGGATGATTTTTTAGTTCATTTAGTATTACATTACATAAATTCTGATTCATACGTGTCTGTTGACCTGAAATAAATTATTTTCGGGAGTATCTTAATTTTGTGGCTTAATACCTAAGCGATCAACTTCTTTAGAAATATCAAGCATGACTTGGAATTTATCCAGTTGAGCCACAAAAGGAATATATTGGAATAGATCAACTTTTTTCATGTTTTCTATGAGCTGTTTTTCACCAAGTACAGCAGGCGGTTCATAAGCATAAATTTCATTGTCTTTCAGTTCGCCTAAATTCGTTAAACAACGATCAAAAAGTAAGTTTTCATTTTGATCATATGTATCTATTGATTCTTTTGTTCCCCTGATCATAACTTTTGATAAAAAAGCTCTTAGATGTTCCCCATCTTTAAGATTCTTATTATTATTCAAGCTCGGATAAATACGCATATCAATAATATCTATAGTCAATCCCGAAGTTGTTTCTTTACCAATTAGAAATAAGTCCCCAAATGCTGTTCGCCCTATTACATAAAAGTCATCAGGCTCTAAATCTGTGTTTTTAAGACAAAGTTCTAAAATATCTTCATAATCGACAGGATTAACGAGCCAAAATCCACCATTCTCAAATGATGCAAAACCTAATTTGTCCCAAATATAAAAAAAATATTCAGGATAAGTATGTTCATATTGAGCAATAAATTCTGGAGAGGGTTTTTTACCTATTTCAATTTTAGAAAATTTAATTTTAAAATAATCTAGATACTTTTGTATCTCTTCCTGTTGGCTTAACGGTAACATTATTTACATCTCTCTAATTTTACATTGAGCTTGAGTGAAAAATGGGAGTTATAAAAACTCCCATTAAAGCCATCTTTTTTAGATTTAACTGCTTGGCTTAATACCTAAACGATCAACTTCTTTAGAAATATCAAGCATGACTTGGAATTTATCCAGTTGAGCCACAAAAGGAATATATTGAAATAAATCGACTTTTTTCATGTTCTCTATAAGTTGTTTTCCACCAAGTACAGCAGGCGGTTCATAAGCATAAATTTCATTGTCTTTCAGTTCGCCTAAATTCGTGAGACAACGATCAAAAAGTAAGTTTTCATTTTGATCATATGTATCAATTGCTTTCTTTGAACCTTTCATTGTGATGGTTGATAACAATGATCTTAAAAAATCTATCTCCTTTTTATCTACATTTTCTCTTATATTTGGATAGATTTTTAAGCCAATGATATCAACTGTCAGTTTTGATGTTGTATTTTTTCCTATAGCATACAAACTACCAAAAGCCGTTCTACCAATAACATAGAAATCATCATATTCTGGGAAATTAGTATCTTTTAAACACAACTCTAAAATATCTTCATAATCTAAAGGGTTAACTAACCAAAACCCCCCATTTTCAAATGATGCAAAACCGAACTTTTCCCAAATATAAAAAAGATATTCAGGAAAGGTGTGTTGATGCTGAGAAATAAATTGAAGTGTTGGTTGTGGTCCTTTTTCTATTTTTGAAAAATGACTTTGAAAAAATACAAGAAACTCATCAATTAATTTTTTTGATTCTAATTCCATTATGGACACCTATGTAATTTCACGTTGAGCTTAGTTGAATCTTTAATATTAGGGTCAACGCCTTTCACCGCACTATCAATAGATTCTACGCGGGTCACACTTTCATTTTTAGCTTTATTTCCCCAACCACTACAATAGATGAGTTCACATTCTTTAATCCCATATCCATCTCTGCGCTACTATTTGCCCCACCCACAATTTGATCCGGGTTATGCAAGGCGGCCATCGTCGACATAATATCTTTGGAATCTGCATCAGCTTTTTGCTTTGCTGTTATTGGATCCATTGTTATTAAATTTTCTTCAAACTTTGAATCAGATAAATCTTTTTCATATTCCTGTCTAGGATCAGAAATTGAACTACACGGAATTTCTAACTCTGCCACACAGTTACCAAAAATAATCGTTGAAGTAAGTGCAACAACAGGCATGTCTACAGGGGAGAAAATTGTATTAGGCTTAGAAATAGCAGCCACTGTGGCTATGCTCATTCCTGGGGTAAATATTGCTGCAGGGGCATTAAGAGCCGGATTGTTTTTATTTAGAATCGCTAAAGCTGCAAAATTTTCACCTAGAATAGCTAGAGGTTTACAAAGTATATTTAGTACAGGAAGACAAGTAGCACCCGCTTTTTAATATGTAGAGATTAGGATCAATAATGCACTTAGTTGAAATAAAATCACCCTCAGAGCAAGAGTTAGTTCAACAAATCAATCAGGCTGAACGTGAATTGTTGATGTTAGATAAAGATGATAATAAATTGGCTCAGTTATCATTGACTATCCAAGTTTATTATCTGAATGGCGGTAATGAGGAAGGTAAGAAAAAAGCATTAAAGCTCATAGAACAATTCAAATTGAAATATCCTCTAAAATCACATTTCCATATAAATATCAGGGGATTTGTAAAGTTAACAGAAAAAAGCTATCAAGCCATATATAAAAAAGCACCTCAGATCAATGCTTTTGAGTGGTTTCTCAGTTCAACTGAAGATGGGGAAACTGCTGATGATTATTCAATGAGTATTTATACAGCAAGAGATAACTATGGTGTCTCTTATATGCATATTAACCTCCCCATAGATTTTGCTTATAATGAAAAAGGCAGAGCTGAATTTGACACATGGGTTAAGAATATTGTGAGCAAATTAGAGGTTCTGCATGGCTATGCAGGACTTAATATTCAATTACCTTATGATCGTCATGCATATCAATTTTATGAGTATGGCGTCACCCGCCAATATTGGGGACTAACCCCAGATGGAGCGAGTTTCTTCACTACCGATTGGCAAAAGGGGACTAGAAGCATTAATTGGTATTCTTTTGTCGGAAAACAACTCAAAAATAAACTAAAACAACAACCTTATTATGCTGAAATTTTAGCAAACACCTCTGATATTCAAGTTTCAGAACTTAATGATAGTTTGATTTTTAAAGCAGGTGAAATACCTCGCTTGGGGAATAAGGATTTACCCTTACCATTAAGCTATATCGCCATTAATGAGCTATTTAAAGTAATTCGTTCAGATATGCCGAGTGATGCAATGCATACAGCATATAAAGGCCCCCGATATTCCTTGTCACAAGTTTATTATTGGATGAGACGATGGGACAATGCTAATTTTATCCAAGGTAAATTGGACTTGAACGGTAAAAATGAAGCTTTATTTCCCGTTCTGGGGCAATATGACAATGATGATCGAATCATTCCTCATAGTGGGATATGGACACCTTTTGATTTTGAAGGAATTGAACAGCATTTAACAAAAGGTAATGAATTTCCAGAAGAAGCGGAATATGAATGGCATGATGGGGAATTGGATAGCAAAATGGCAGTATGGAGGTTAGTTAAACGAGATGATGGTGGGGATGTATTATTACCTAATCCATTTTAGATAATCTAAAATTAACATAATACACCTTATACGAAATGCTCTTTATTTTGTCTTTTAAATCATAACCTTATCGTATAGGAAAAAGCCCAGACCTACCGATCTGGGCTTTTTGGTTGAATTTTACCGTTCCACGCCTATTCTTTGACCAATGTTTCACGGTTTTAATAAGCCTTGGTAAACAATTCAACCTCTAGTCATCACTTAAAACAGCATGTAGCACTCGGCCCAATAAACCTCGTTTTTTAGGTTCCGGTGTTATCGTAGCAGCTTGCTGAATAGGCTTATTTTCTATTGCTGTAATTTGTTCGGGCTGTACAATTTCTTGTAAGTCTGTAGTTGTACGGATTTGTTCATTTGTACTGTAATCCTGACTGTCAGGCTGAATATTTTTAGGTGTATAGCCAAGTGCTAATGTTAGGTTGTCAATTTTATCTTTAAGTTGCTCAATCTCTTTGTACATAAGCCTTTCACGTTCTTCGGCAACTGATTTATCATGTCGTAATTCTTCAATCAATTGCTTGTACAGTTCAACTGTAGTGTTGTCAGTTTCCTTACTATCAGGCTTACTGTCAGCCTGACTGTTAGGCATACCGTAAACACGTTGCATTTCACTAAAATCAATGACTTTTCGATTCTTAGAGTCAATTTCATAACTAATAGAACCATTCTTCATACGATCATAAATAGATGTACGAGCGATTCCATATTTTTAGCTAATTCCGCAACAGTAAATTTAGGCATAGTTCTTTAATTATGGTTTTAGTTCGTCATTACATGAACTGTAATGTACTTAAACCTTAAAACCTAGATCTTTAAGATGTGGAAGAAGTTGTTTTTGTTGTACTGGATCTCTGAGCATATCTTTAATTTTAATGGCTAACTCTTCATAGCTTTCACCTTGATTTGCTAAATGAGACAGTTCATGTAGGCGAGATAATTGATTTCCAAATAAGTTAATTTGTGAGTCACTCATTTGATAAAAAGACTGTTTGAGAGAGTTAGTTTAGCAGCTGCAAAAAATTTCAAATTGTTTAAACAGAAATACGCTAGTTTATATAGTCAAATTGAGAATGAGTCTACTCAAAAGTTTTTCAAATGGGATCAGTCTATTAAGACCAATAATTTGCGTAGATTTTTAAGCCAATCAGCACCATCAAGAGATAAAAATTATAAAGGTGGAATTAAAGACTATGCTAAAAAAATGGGAGAAATTGGTAAATTTAGTAAACAGTTAAAACTTGCTGGTTACGCAGCTCTTGCAACAGATGTAGTAAGTTCCGGAATTACAATTGCTGAGGCTAAACCTGAAGATAGAGCAAGAACAACAGTTGTAGAAACAACTAAAATAGGAACTGGTATTTTGACAGGGGCATTCACCAGCGCATTAATTATTGGTTTAGCCACAGGTGGAACAGGATTAGTCGTTATTGGGGTTGTTGCTATTTCTGCCACTATGGCAGGCAAGGCAACTGGCGATATTACAGGTTGGATAGCTGGTGAAACTTATGATGCGATTAGTGAATATCAGAGCAAATAGAACATGAACTTTTTAATATATATTCTGGAAACTAGACCTTTTTTATTGATAGGGATGTTTGGGCTTTTCTTTTTTGCTATTTCTTTAGCTTTTTATATAATTTTTTATATTTACATGAATGTAAATATAAAAAAAATATCTAAAATTATTTTTAATGATGAAAATAAGTATAGTAGACCATTAGAACCTTTTAATTTTCTTTTCCTTAGTTTTCTGCCTACAACTTATTGGAGAGAAATTATTAATATAAAGTATGGGAGTAGCTTCAAAAAACTATATGGAAAAGAATCTTTTTACTACTCAATAGATCGAGATCAACTTACTGAGCTATTAAAAACAAATAAAGGTTATTTTATTCTTCAATATACCATATTTACTTTGATAGCCTTGGCAATCATTTGTGTTATTGTGTCATATGTTTTTGAAAAATATTAGTTAATACTTAATAATTCAGCGTTTTTAATCCTGGAATATAAATTTCTTATTTTGGGTCAATCACACACAAATCCCCACCATCATAATTGCACTGATTTCGCATGATACGAACACAAGGTTTGCTAACACCATTGACAAGACAAGTCTTAACTTCCATGTTGTAAAGCTCTGCAAGCTCTCTCCGCTGTTTAATTTCATCCCAACTTGGAATGAATAAATATAAGCACATGACAACCAGTACCACTAAGCCAATAAAAATACTGGAGTACAAGATCAGAAAGCGGTTATCAAAATTACGATCTAAACGGTTGGCAGTTTGATTTAAGACCTTGGTTTTTTCATCCAGTAACTTAGCGGATTGCTCAAGTCGGGCATGTGCATTGGATCTGCAATGACCTGACGGCATCGTTTTGTGTCATAAGTACCATATGTATAGGCAGAATCGATTTGTTCATCTAAAGGGATTTGAGCAAGTAAATCTACCACTACCTGTGAATCACTGACATTATTTGCGGTGAGTTGTACAGCACGTATTTGAATGATTTCAGTATAGATACCAATATAAAGCTTACGCCATTGGCGGCGATTCAGGTCCATGTTTCTTACGCTTCCATTCACCTTCACCTAAAAACTTTAGGCCAGTAGAGTCTACGAGTAGATGGAGACCACCACTACTTTTTTGATAGCCAATTGCAATATCGACTTACCTTAAGCAGTATTATATAGCTGTATTGGACTAAGTTTGATTTGATCCATTTTTTCTTGCGTATGAACATACCATTGAGTCAAAGAATAAAACCGGATAGAAATATTGCCTCGAATAATTAAGGTTCGGTTGCGAGGTCTTTAAAACAAACCCATTGCAGAGTAATGATTAACTATTACTGATTTTTGTTGCTTAATACAGATTTTAACAGTGGTTACTTTTTTGGTTACTTCAACTTATAAACTCAGAATAATATTCATAAAAAACATATATATAAATTCTTATGTGATGCGTAATATACGCATCACATAATAATGCTTATTTTTGATATAATTAAGATAATGGGGATCATTATGCTGGTTTATAAAAATTTATGAGTCTTACGGAAACACAAGTACGAAAGTCATATCCAAAAGAAAAAATTTACTTTTTAGCTGATGATGATGGTTTAAGCTTAAAAGTCGATCCTAATGGAAAAAAGTCTTGGAGTTATCGATATTCAGTTGCAGAAACGGGTAAAAGACCACGAGTCACTCTAGGTACATATCCTGAGATGAATCTCAAAGAGGCTAGAGTGGCCAGAGACTCCTATAAGGCAACTAAATTTTCTACACAAAATTTAGTTCAGGAGAAAATTCAAACTTTTAAAGTTGTTTGTGAAGAATGGTTAGAGTTTAAAACAAATAATTCATTTAAAGATCAACCACGTGGTGGTGTAATCCAATTGGCGAATGCATGTTTAATAAATGACATTTATCCCGTTATTGGTGATATAGATTTTAGTAAAATTAAAAGAACTGATTTAGTTAAGGTAATTAAGCAGATTGAAAATAGGGGAGTTAAGGAACCTGTAAAAAAAGCGTATAGCTATTTAAATCAAATCTATGATTTTGCAGTTGCAATGGGATACTGTGATTATAATCAAGCTTATGGTCTAAATAAAATATTATTGAAAGGGAAATTAAAGAAAAATTATCCCTATTTAAAAGATGAAGAAATTTCTAATTTTATTCTTAGAATAACTCAACTAAATACAGATCCGATTATAAAAAAAGCAATCCTATTTAAATTATATACTGGAGTCAGGGGGGCAGAGTTATTGTCTGCAGAACCTCATCATTTTGATTTTGATAACAATCTTTGGAAAATACCTGCTTTACATATCAAGCAATATCGTCGAAAAGTGATAGCAGGTTATGATATTCCTGATTTTTTAGTTCCATTATCATCGCAAGCGGTGAGCATTGTTAGATCTGCACTAGAGTGGTCACAAGGCGATCGTTATGTTTTTGCCAGCCCAAAAATTAAAGATAAGCCATTGCATTTTAACACAATAAATTCAGCCATTCGTAAGATGGGATACAAAAAAAATGAGCTATCCTCACACGGTTTAAGATCAACATTCAGTACTATTTTAAATGATTCTGGCTTATTTCAAGATAGTTGGATTGAGGCTCAGCTTTCACATGTAGATAAGAATAAAACACGTGCTAGTTATAACCATGCAGATTATATTCAAAAAAGAGCTGATATGATGCAGTGGTGGGGTGACTATTTAGAAAATAAATCAAAATCTAGTTTATAGGTAATTTAAATTAAACTATTTGGATTTAATAATAAATTTTAAACCAAATGCATTTAACAACTTATTTATAGAATCTAATGTTGGATTACTATCAGGTTGCTCCATTTTCTGTAAAGTCTGTGGTGCAATTTTAGTAATTTTACTCATTTCATTTAATGTTAAATGTAGTTCTTTTCTAATGTATGATGCAATCTGATAAATTTGCCACTCAGGATTGTTATTTATATTTTCTAAGACTTGTAAGCGTTTATTCATTTGCTCGATTGCCGTCATAGGCTTATAACGTTTATCCATTAGAAAGCTCCTGAATCTGTTGGCATATATTCAATATACGATGATGACTATTTTGTAGAATCTCATCATCTATATTTATTTTTTTCATTTCATCGAGCAAATTTTCATACAGTGGCAATTGTTGAATTATTGTATGTTTAATTTCAGTTGAATCTATTCCTGTACATTCTTCTATTTGCGTTATGACAGATCCCCATATAGGCATTCCTCCATGGTCATCTTTTTCCCAACGTGTAGTACGTGCAATTCCGTCAGGATGAAGCCACATTGGTGCAAAATCGAAGAGGGGTGTTAATTGAATTGTACCGTCATTTAAACGTTGAATTGCGGTATTACGGGTATGATTATCTTTATTTCCTAATGCAACATTAGTAATATCTCGTTTCAAATATTCAAAAATTTCAGCTTTTGGTGATGAGCAACATTCCATGATCAATGTACAGATTTGATTATGTGTCATTTTAACGCCGAAGCCAGCTTTACCACTTAAAGAGGCTAGGCTTTCTTGTGCAACTCTTTCGACTTTACCATTGATAATTTGGCGATCAAAACGTGGAATAAATAGCGTTCTCTGGTGAAGTTCCAAGTCCTTGAACACTCTTAGACCTAAATACCGAGCTATTTTCATGTAAATTGCTTCATGTAACAGTATTTTTTCCAGTTTTTGATCATTTCCACGACTAAATTTAACTAGCCAATGCTTTGCTGCTAGTTCATCTGGAAGACTGTGATCTAAATAAAACAGACCATCATATCCTTGTGTTAGTAATAGTTTAGGCCATTCACCTTGAACACCTGAAGAACCAGCAACAAATAAGCCATATGATGCAAGTGACTCAATGAAATCTTCTTTCCTTTCAATTATTTCGCTTAGGCTAAATCCACGAGGTTTCACTGTCGGAAAATGATCTTGAAGCCAGTCATAAGCTTCTTTAATTCGTAGATTACCAATAGGATTACCTGCCCCAGATTTCAGTAGGGGCCAATCAGCTTGTTCTTCTGCATTAATTGAAAAACCCAGCTGATTTAAAAGCTCCTTTCGCCCATAACCTTGAGGTAGCAAGTCCATGAGAAATGCTGGCCATTGGTTTTCTAAGTTGTTTTGTACATTGACTGGAAATTGGAATGATAGAGCATGACCATCCCTTAAATCCATATGTTCAATAGCATATTCAAATAAGTATGACGTTCGTGTAGATGCTCTCCAGCCTTGCTCTTGATTAGCAATTAATTCAACGATAGCGCAATCTTGCCATTCGTTATTTTGAAAAATTTGAAGTGTGCAATATTGATTCATATATGTATTAAAATAAAAAATTAGTATCTATTTTCGGCTATATTTATTTATTATAGTAGATATATATTGAATTTCCTACTCTGATTTAGAATCATTTAATTTGCACTATAAGCAATCATTTTAAACGTCATAACTTGTCGTATTGCTAAATTACTAACTTCTTTATGCAATTTTTTTGATTAAATATTCAAAAGGAGAAATTGACATCCTCCCCGACCTAAAGGACGGAGATTCCTACTGCTAGACGCTCATGCCCGAGCGCAAGAATATTCAGTGCGGAATTTACATCCCGATCATGGAGCGTACCGCACTCCACACACTGCCATTCTCTTATTCCAAGTCCTGCTCTACCTTTCAGACTACTGGAGCGTGAGCCACAGCACGAACAAATTTGGGTGGTATAGGCTTCATTGACTTCTTCATAACATACCCCTGCGTTCTCGCATTTATACTTGAGCATGGTTCTTAGTGTTGTCCAACTGGCATCTAGCACTGATTTAGCCAATCTGGTTTGTGCTAATGCTTTGGCATTCACATTGCCAACGAAGATGGCTACATGTTCATTCACCAATTTTCGGCTGAATTGATGCAGCATGTTTTGTCTTACATTTTTAATCTTGGCATGGATGGCTTTGACACGTTTCTTATTTTTTGCACGTTGAGCAATACCAAGTTTTTGTTCATATTGCCGATAGATTTGAGGTGCTTTAAGTTTTACGCCATCTGAACAAGTCGCTAAATCTTTTAAACCTAAATCTATGCCAATTGAGGTTTTAGCGTTGTTTTTTTCTATTTTGACTGCATCAACTACAAGACAAACATACCAACGTCCACGACTATCTTCTACGAATGTGCCTGTTTTGATATTGTATTGACTTAATCCGTAACTATCCCATAGTTTAAATTGATGCTTGCCATATTGAACATAGCCATCAGCATATTTGATTGCAACCTTTTTAAACGGTATCCAACCCAGTGAACGTCTAGCTGATTTTTTATTACTGACACGCCATTTTAGTTTTGCTTTTTTGAACTGCTTGCGTCTTGTGACCAATTCTTCTGTCATTGCCTGAATAGTTTGACTGTGCAAGTTGCATTCTTTCGATGTGCCTTTCGTGTATTTTGCAATGTCGTATGCTGAAAAGAATTGTTGTTTACGTTGTAGATGCTTAAAACACAAATCATTGACATAATTCCAGACAAAATTTACTTCGGATGCTAACTGATTTAGCACCTTGCAATGTTTATCTTTTATGCGTAATTTGAGTGTCTTCATCCAATTATTTTAACAGTATTTTTCTTAATAGTGACTATAGTACAAGTATTTAAAAAGACATTTCGTGTCGTTCATATGGTTTACTCCAGTCGCATATATCCTCGTGCTGAACCACGAGGTTTTACGCTCCAGTGGATAAATGGAATAACTTAATCCATCTGATCTAAAAGCGATTCTAAATTCAAAAAGAGCAAATCTGTATTATTTAGAACATACCCGTGTCATGCAGGAAGATGGGCGTGTCTTATATCTGACTGAAGCTAAGAAAAGTTAGACAAATTGTTGTACAACAAGATAAATCTGTTGATGACACACTGGACATAGCATTTAAAGAAATATATTAAACTTATTAAACCTAACTTAATCTAATTGGACTTTGGTGCACAAACCTACCTCTAAGGGCTTATTCAGTAATATAATACTCATAAGCTCACACCAAAAATCTATCGTACAACCAATTGTCCACCTACAATAAAGCCTTGATCAATCGAGGAAATATATCAATTTGGTTTGATTCAGCGACCCAATGGTTGCTCCGTCCATTGATAAACACGGGTGAAATCAAACCTATTCTCATACAGCAATCCAATGCTGCTTAATGATTAAATTCCTATTTCGTCTGTCTTTACGCATGGTCACTGGCTCTGTTCAAAGCCTGATTAAACTATGCGGTCTAGATTGGACTGCACCAGATTACACTACACTTTGTAGAAACCTGAGTTCGATGAAATCCACTTAGCCTTTTAACATATTTTGGAAAGTTGGCTTATCTATATATTCATGGCATCGGGGTAGATGCGCGATCTTAAAATTGCAGAACAACATTTGCAAAATGCGGCTTTACAAGGACATCTTGAGGTGTTAGCGCAATTGGAAAATATTCACGCTTTTTTAAATGCAACTTAATAGTATTGGGTTTGAGTTGAGTTGAATTAAACGAAAGAGACGTATCGAGGTGGATGCGTCTCTTTTTTCATCAATAAGGGACTTTTCGCTTACATAAAGCCAAACAAAGTCAGGCGCCGAAGCCTTGGAATATATGAGTTTTCTTGATTAAATACCGCCGTATTTTATAAAAAATCGATTTTTGATAATAAACATGCTGAACAATATTTATTCTGCACTTGAGAAATTGGGCATTAGTCCACAAAAACGTGCCTTGCATATTCAATTTTCCAATACCACGCTGAATGAACAAGTATTCTTGCAACGTATTGATGGGGAACATGCCTTAAGTGAAGGTTTGAATGTTCAGCTCATCTGTCTCTCAACTTCTGCCACCTTAGAACTCAAACAATTTATTGGTACACAAGTCGCAATCGATCAGGTAACCGATGCGGGTCAACTTTTTCGTATTACCGGGATCATTACAGAAGCATTTCAAGGCCAAAGTGATGGTGCATTAACGCTATATAAGTTGACCTTAGAAGATGCAACGACACTATGGCATAAGCGTCGTAATAGCCGCGTGTTTATGAATAAATCGGTCAAAGATGTGGTCGAGATTATTTTTAAGGAATGGCAAAAAAAGAGCCCACTTTTTGCAGCGAGCTTAAGTTTGGACTTAAGTGGCTTAAAAAAAGAGTATGACGTCCGGCCATTCATGATGCAAAGTAATGAAACTGACTATGATTTTATTACTCGCTTACTACGCAGTGAAGGCATTCATTGGTTGGTTGATGAAGCTCAATCTTTTGTAACATCGTCTGTGACACCCATAGCAGCTCAAAAGCTACGTTTGATTGATGAAAATAGCCAATATCAAGCTTTGGAGCGACGTAATATCCGTTTTCATCGCAGTAGTGCGACTGAAAAAAATGACAGTATGACCAGTTTTATCGGTCAGCGCAGTCTGCAACCGACGTCGGTACATGTGCAGCGGTGGCAAGCGGATGTGCTTGAACAGGACGAGGGTGGTGGTGCAGTACAAAGCAAGCATCTACATAGTCAAAATCAAGATAATGCGAGCTTAAGCTTAGAGCAGGCATGGCATGTGAGCCCTGCATGGATGCAAGATCTGAATGGTGAAGATGCTGCAACTGCCTCTAATAGTGCTCAAGTTGAACGTCTCAATCAAAATTTTAGTGATTATTATGCAGCTCAAGCCAAACAATTTATTGCTAAAAGTACCGTGCGTGATACACAAGTTGGTTATTGGTTCAAATTGGATGAGCATCCAGAGATTGACCAGCATCGTGGTGCCGATCAAGAGTTTTTGATTTTATCCAAGTCTTTTTATAACCAAAATAATTTACCCAAAGACTTAACCGATCAAGTTACACAACTGATCCATCAAAGTCAGTGGCAAGTCAAACAAAGCGATGCGGATGAACGCCAAGCCAATACCTTGACTTTGCAACGTCGAAATATTACGACTGTCCCTGAATTTAATCCACTTACACATCGACCAGTAACACATCCGCAGCGTGCCAAAGTTGTGGGTCCTGCTGGTGAAGAAATCCATGTTGATGAATGGGGACGGATAAAAGTCCGTTTCCTATTTACCCGTTCCGATGATCATGGCCATGATGGCGGTGCAGGTGCGAATAATAATGACACAGACTCGGCTTGGGTTGATGTGCTGACGCCTTGGGCCGGTGAAGGTTATGGTGCGCGCTTCTTACCTCGAATTGGTGAAATAGTTGTCGTTGATTTCTTTGATGGCAATATTGACCGACCTTTTGTCGTGGGTCGTATTCATGAAGCGCAGCGTAGTCCCACTAAATTTGACAATAAAGGACAATTACCAGATACCAAAAAACTCGCGGGAATTCGTTCCAAAGAAGTGGCGGGAGAGGGATTTGGTCAATTACGCTTTGATGACACCACGGGGCAAATTAGTACCCAGCTGCAAAGTAGTCATGGTGCGAGCCAACTGAACCTCGGTAAGCTCAGTCATCCAAAAGATAAAGCAGAAAGTGAAGATCGGGGTGAAGGTTTTGAGCTGCGGACCGATCAATGGGGGGCGCTACGAGCTGGACAAGGTTTATTGGTGTCGACTTATAAACAGGAAAAGGCCAATGGTGAACATTTAGATGCAGAGATTGCAAGAACACAGCTGGAGACGAGTCATAGTAATAGTAAGTCTTTAAGTGATATTGCAAAACAACAAAAAACAGATGAAATTGAATCTGTTGAACAGCTCAAAGCTTTTGCCAGTGAAATAGAAAAAGATATCGCTAAATTTAAAAAAGCCATTCTTTTACTTAACTCAGTGGATGGTATTGCACTGAGTACACCAGAGGATATTCATTTATCTGCAACAGGCATGATCAACCAAATTGCCGGTGATAGCATTAACCTGAGTACGCAAAAAAATATTGTGGGACAAGCTTTAGGTAAGGTTAGCTTATTTGCAGCACAAGGCGGTATTAAAGCCATTGCAGCGCAAAGCAAAATTGAAATTCAAGCACAGTCAGATGCTTTGGATATTTTGGCAAAAAAAGGAATTACGATTTCTTCTACTGAGGACAAAATAGAGATTAGCAGTCCGAAAGAGATTGTGATCACAGGAGCTTCTTCTCAAATTACTTTAAATGGCTCGGGAATTCTTGCTAAGACAGGCGGTAAATTTGAAGTAAATGCAGGGCAGCATCTATTTAAACCAGCATCGAGTGCTAGCAAGTCTGCACAACTTCCTGCTTCTAATCCGATGAAAGGGGCCTTAGAACTGCTCAAGAGCTATGGTGGTCAAGATTTCTTTAGCGGAACTGGATTTAAAGTGATTGATGCTTTGGGCAAGCAAGTTACAGGAAAATTAGACGGCAATGGCTTTGCTCAAGTAACGGGTATTGCACCAGGACCGGCTAAAGTTGAGTTTGACAAAGATCCTCGAAGTGCTTGGGATTCAGCGAGTCATTTTAAGCGTGACTATCAATGGGCAGAAAACGTTGTACCGGGAGCTTCAGACTTGATTCAGAATGCACTCGGGTCGTTGGGGCAAAATTTAACTTCACAGCTTAAAGATAACTTATTCAATTTAAATGCAGATTCTTTAAAAAATATAGGAAAAAATGCATTAAAAGATCTAGGTGGACAGGCATTAAATCAATTTAAAGACCAAGTCACCAACTCTGCACTATCTGCAATTTCATCGAAACTCAACTTGGGACTTTCTGCTTCACAAATGGCAAGTTTGGGTCAGGGTGCACAAGGCTTATCCAGCGTATTAGGTGGAAGTGGAATGAGTAACGGCATCGTTTCTGGGTCAACTGCTGCCGCAGTTCAGAACTCACAAGCAACCATTGATAAGGATATAGTGGGCCGTAAAATTTCTTATTCCACACGCGCATTGACTTATACGGAAACCATTCGAGAAGGCTCTGCAACGCCTACGAATGTGACAGCTGCACCAGTCGCAGTGCCTAAAGTGCCTGAAATAAAAGTAGCGGAAGCTGCACCAGAAAAAGCGATACCTGTCCTTGCCAGTGACGATGATTGGGTAGATAGGAAGCAATATTCAAGCCCTTATCTCACTTATAGCGAAACTACACGACCGAAAAAGAACAATGGTTAGCGTTTGCTAAAGCTAGCGCCAAACACAGTTTTAAATATTTAGAATTTGAGTAATAGGTTTTTACATGACAACTGATCAAAATGTTCAAAAAGAACAACAGACAATAAATAAGCCAGCCGTAGAATTGGCAATTTTCAATTTAGAGAGTGTGACGCATACTGAAGATCATAAGTTTATAGCACATCAAATTCAGGATTATTTAAAAGCGTGTGGAAATACCAGCCTTGAGCAGCTAAAAGCTAATGCAAATGTTCCGACTGTAGCGAATATCTTTGCATTATCTGGGGCAGTTTTAGACTTGTTATTATTTGCCACCGAGCAAGAACAAGGGGATGCCGCTGTACAAAAAATAGCAGTGCTGAGTATGAACCTGATAGGTTTGTATTTAGAACCTAAAGCTGAAGCTCATGTACGTATGGCTTTACGTCCTTTATTGGGACTCATGGCTGAATGCTTATATCCGCAAAATGGTAAGATCAAAGAAGCTGATATCCGTCGCATGTCTTTGCATTTAAATGCACAAATGGCAGGAGATTTAGAAAAGTTTCTGACTGAAACACAGGCCAAACTACCTAGCCTGCTTTCAGGTGCGACAAATTTAGGAACATCAATATTAAACACTTTTGCAGCACCTATTCAGTCGGGGCTGGTTTCACCGACTATTAGCTTTGGTGCAAGTGCTGAAAAACGAGATCCGGCAGAACAATTTAGCAATTGGGCAAAACCGCTGATTGATTTAAGTAAAACCAGCGCACTTGCCAATATGCTACCTAAAATAAGGAAAGAACAAACAGGCACGCTGCTACAAACTCAAGCAACTCAGGCATTGAGTTCATTTCCAAATGAAATTCAACGTCAAGCTAACGCAAGTCTAAAATACAGTTTGGCATGGCTAATTCAAGAAACCTTAAAAGCCATTAAAACTCAAGGTAACAAAGCCAATGCCAGTGTGCCGATTAATCAAACTGGGGAACATGAGCAGCACACCACAGGGGATACTTTAGAGTTTTTAGCTTTACAGGCTGACGCATTGAATGATTCGACTTGTTCGATTCCAAATGAGGATGCTACACCTAGTGATTCAGCAACTGATAACAGTATTAGTTATGCTATAGGTGCTGAACGGGTCAATCACACCGATTTTAATTTACCTAAAGTGGGTTTTAGCTTTAGCCGTCAATATAATTCGCAAATGCATGAGTTTGATGGCAGCATGATAGGCGCTCGTTGGATGATGCCTTTTTCGAATGTCATCATCCAAAATAGAAACGGCTATTTGTTTATTGATAGTAATGGGCGCAAGCATCAGCTACCAGATTCAATTACCTATGAAGCATACACGGTGCCTTATGAAGGCTTTACGGTAGAACCTTTAGAAAATGAAGATTTGCTGCTAAACTTTGGTTCAGCGTGGAGTTTCCATTTTCACAGCTTTAATGGCGGAAAACACTATCAGTTGATTCAGCAATTTAATGAAGAAACAGATGAAAAAGTTGCTTTAAGTTATTTACTATTTGAACAGCAGGCTTATCTGCAAAGTATTGATTTTCAATTGAAGAAAGCTAAACACCAGCTCAAGTTTGCCTTTAATGATCAAGTAAAAGTTATCGCTGCTTTTGTGGATGAACAGGCAGAGCCAGTGTCACGTTATGAATATGATACGCAAGGCAATTTAATTAAGGCTGTAGATCAAAATGGTCACGTGCGCAGCTATGAATATAATGATGCGCATCAGCTGACCCGTTATACCGACCGTACAGGGCGTGGGCAAAATATTCGTTATGAATCCAAAGAAGCGAATGCCAAAGCCATAGCAGAATGGGCAGATGACGGCAGCTTTAAGACCCGTTTGGAGTGGCATCCACGACTGCGCCAAGTTGCTGTATATGATGCTTATGATGTGCCGACCTATTACTACTTTGATTTAGATGGTTTTACCTATCGCACACGCTTAGCCGATGGCCGTGAAAAATGGCTATCGCGTGACAGTCAAAAACGCATTACCCGTCAAATTGATTTTGCAGGCCTAGAAACCGAACAAATTTATAACGAGCAAGATCAGCTGATTAAAATTGTACAGCCGAATGGAGGCATCATCCGTTTTGCCTATGATGAAGCAGGAAATTTGACGGAAACTAAAGATCCAGAAGGTCATATTTGGAAAAAAGAATACGATGCAGACGGTAATGTAACGAAGGAAATTAATCCTTTAGGTCATAGCACGCAATATAAATACAACAACGATAATCAAATTGTCGAAATCATTGATGCCAAAGGCGGCGCTAAAAAAATTCAATACAATGATTTGGGGCAAATGACCGCATATAGCGATTGTTCAGGTAAAGAAAGCGCATGGGAATACGATGAAGAAGGCGCACTGACGGCCCAGCAGTCTGCAGATGCGCAGCAAGTCAAATATATCTACAGCTCAGAAGGTAAAGACAAAGGTCAGCTTAAAGCAATTGTCTATCCTGATGGTTTAAAAGAACAATTTGAGCATGATGAAGAAGGGCGCTTGCTCAAGCATACGGATACCAAAGGTTTAAGTACGCAGTACCGTTATAATGCTGCGGGTTTGCTCGAACAGCGTATAGATGCGAACCGTCATCAAATTGGCTATCAGTGGGATAAGCAAGGTCAAATTCAAAAGCTGATCAATCAAAACCATGCGGAATATTTATTTAGTTATAACCGTTTTGGGCAGTTGGTGCATGAACAAGCCTTTGATGGCGAAGAAAAGCATTATAGTTACAATGACAATGGACAGCTGTTTCAAATACGTCAACCGAATATCCTGACCCAATTGGGTTATCATGCAGACGGTTCAATTGCTTCAAAAACCTATACGCATGTGCAAACACGACACAGTCAAACTGAAGAATTTGAATACAATCTAAATAATCAACTCAGCCAAGCGACAAATAAAGAAAGCAAAATCAACTTTTATCGAAATCCGCTCGGGCAGTTGGTACGCGAACATCAGCACTATAACGTGCCAAATTTAAAGCCGCTGACTGCAGTGTTGCGTTACGAATACGATGAGTTGGGCAACTTAAGCAAGACTATCCGCCCAGATGGACAAGTCCAAACCAATCTGACATATGGTTCAGGGCATATCTATGGCATCGCCTTTAACCAACAAGATATGGTGGCATTCCAACGTGATGATTTGCATCGTGAAACAGCTCGTATGTTGGCCAATGGCTTAATTCAAAGCAAAAATTATAATGATGTCGGTCTGCTGAGTTCACAAATTATTCGACCAGAACAAGAAACTACAGGTCGTGTACAGCATCAAGCAGAACGTCATTATCAATACGATAAAAACTACTTACTGACCCAAGTTGAGGACAGTCGCTTAGGTCAACTCAACTATCAATACGATGTAATTGGACGATTGATCAAAAGCCAAGGTCCGCAACTTACAGAAAGCTTTGCCTTTGACCCAGCGGGTAACTTGATTGACCCGATTGCGACACAATCATCACAAGTGAAAAATAACCTGATTACGCAATATCAAGGCAAACACTATAAATACGATGCGCAAGGCAATGTGATTGAAACGACCCAAGCAGGCAAAACGCTAAAACTAACGTGGGATAACCTAAATCGTCTGATTCAAAGTGATAACAATGGCCAAGTCACGACTTATGGCTATGATGTCTTTGGTCGACGCTTATATAAACATAGCCCAATAGAAAAAAACTTAACGTTATTTGGCTGGGATAGTGACTTAATGATTTGGGAGTCACAACAATCCAGTAATGAACAAGCGCAATATACCAAGCATTATGTTTATGAGCCGAATAGCTTTGTACCCTTGCTACAAACAGGCTATGCCGGATTTATTAAATTAATTGAAACACCAGACTACTCAAAGTTCCAAACAGAACCTTACTCAGTTTATAAAGACTCAGTATGGAAAACTGAAACACGGAAGAATAAGGCTGCATTAGAAAAAGTTACATTTTACCACTGTGACCAAGTAGGTACACCGCAAACCTTAAGTAATGAGTTGGGTGAATGTGTTTGGGAAATTAAGCAGAATACATGGGGTATTGCTTTAGAAATTAAGGCTAGTGAAAACCTACTTGAACAAACAAATATTCGTTTCCAAGGCCAATATTACGACAAGGAGACAGGTTTACATTATAACCGCTACAGATATTATGAGCCGCATAGTGCAAGGTATGTAAGTAAAGATCCAATAGGACTAGAAGGTGGATTGAATAACTTGGCTTATGTGAATGATCCTAATTTGTGGGTCGATCCAGAAGGATTAAATAGTTTTAATTTTGGTGAAATGTTTGGAATTCCAGCAAGTGCTCAAGCTAGAATAGCATATGAAGGACAGCGTAATTATGATTGTTGGATGAAAACAGGGAGACAATGTGAAATTGCAGTAGAACCTTTGTTTGATTATGTAATATGTACTGGAGGATTCTCAGCATTTGGAGGTTCTAAGATATATAATTTACATAATGGTAATGTCTATACCGCGGGTGGTATTTCGTTAACTGGAACTAAAGATATGAAAGATCATGCAAAAACGGTAGGAGATATTGCTGAAAAAAGTATAGATAATAAATTTAAAATAGGAGCTACTAAGCTGAATAAACTAAGAAAAATGTTTAGTGGTAGCTGCATGGCAGGATATATATTAAATAAACCATCAGGTTTGACAAATTCAAAAGCTACTGATGAATTTCTAACAGGCATGGGAATATCTCAGAGTGTTGGATGGTGGGGAGCTAGGATTGGAGTTACAACTCCTGCTGGCTCCTTCTTTGATAGGAATGGACCTGTTGGTGTGGAAGTTGGTATGGGTACTCCTGGAGTAGATATAAGTGTAAGTGATAGTAAGCCTACTTTAGTTCGTACACAAGATTAGAGGTTATAAAATGAAAAAAATACTATGTTATATTATACTATCTCTTTTACTTATAAACTGCACATCATTAAATAATAGTAAAAATGATGAAATAGATTTAAAAGAATTATCTGAAAAACTATTTAAAGAATATAGTTTTAGTTATGAGACTCTCCGGAAAAAAAGCTCTACTCAACTTGTGGTTTTAAAAATAAGTAAAGAAAATTTCTCTAATAATGATTATGAAAAAATAAAAAAAGCGTTATTAGCTGATAAATGGAGTTTGATTGATTCATATAATAACTATTATAGTTTTTGTAAAACAAATGATTACTCTGTTGATATATTAAATCCTATTTATAGTAAACATTACTCAAGAGATGGTGATGAAGTTAACTTTACTAGTAATGATTATTGGTATTTCGCTTTTTATTACAATAAATTAGGGATTAATACATGTATGGAATATTACAGAAATTAAAACGCCATTTACTCGCTGAGAATAATTTAACTTTATTTGGTTGAGAAAGATGAATTAGAACGGGTTGTATTTTATCACTGTGTAGGTACTCCACAAACTCTCATTAAGTAAGCGTCTGCTGATGCAAAGCAAGTCAAATATATCTACAGCTCAGCAGGAAAAGACAAAGGTCAGCTTAAAGCGATTGTTTATCCTGATGGTTTAAAAGAACAATTTGAGCATGATGAAGAAGGGCGCTTGCTCAAGCATACGGATACCAAAGGTTTAAGCACGCAGTACCGTTATAATGCTGCGGGGTTGCTCGAACAGCGTATAGATGCGAACCGTCATCAAATTGGCTACCAATGGGACAATCAAGGCCGTATTCAAAAGCTGATCAATCAAAACCATGCGGAATATTTATTTAGTTATAACCGTTTGGGGCAATTGGTACATGAACAAGCTTTTGATGGGGAAGAAA
The DNA here is from genome assembly GCF_015218525.1 of Acinetobacter sp. YH12138. NCBI lineage: Bacteria > Pseudomonadati > Pseudomonadota > Gammaproteobacteria > Moraxellales > Moraxellaceae > Acinetobacter > Acinetobacter sp. YH12138. Next base: position 62,571 of record NZ_CP048671.1, read on the forward strand.
AGCACTATAGCTACAATGAAAATGGTCAATTGTTTCAAATTCGCCAGCCGAATGTTTTTACTCAATTTGCCTACTTTGCTGATGGCATGATTGCATCAAAAACTTATACCCATGTGCAAACGCGTCATAGCCAAACCGAAGAGTTTGAATATAATCTGAATAACCAACTGAGCAAAGCAAAAAATAAAGAAAGCCAAAGTGATTTCTATCGAAATGCGCTTGGGCAATTGGTACGTGAGCATCAGCATTACAAAGTACCCAACTTGAGCCCTATGACTGCGGTATTGCGTTATGAGTATGATGAATTGGGTAATTTAAGCAAGACGATTCGTCCTGATGGGCAAGTTCAAAGCAATCTAAGCTATGGTTCAGGGCATATCTATGGTATTGCATTTAATCAACAAGATATGGTCGCGTTCCAACGTGATGACTTACACCGTGAAACAGCTCGTATGTTGGCCAATGGCTTAATTCAAAGCAAAAATTATAATGATGTCGGTCTGCTGAGTTCACAAATTATTCGACCAGAACAAGAAACTGCAGGTCGTGTACAGCATCGAGCAGAACGGCATTATCAATATGATCAAAATTATTTGCTCACCCAAGTGAATGACAGTCGATTAGGTAGGCTGACGTATCAGTATGATGCAATTGGCCGTTTAACACAGAGTCAAAGTCAACATCAAACAGAAAGCTTTGCTTTTGACCCAGCAGGGAATTTGATTGACCCGATTGCCATGCCAGCATCTCAAGTTAAAAGTAATTTGATTGCTCAATATAAGGGTAAAAATTATAAATACGATGCGCAAGGCAATGTGGTTGAAACTAGCCATGCAGGTAAAACATTAAAACTGACGTGGGATAACCTGAATAGATTGATTCGCAGTGATCATCAGGGTCAGGTGACTGAATATGGTTATGATGTATTTGGCCGACGATTATTTAAAAAAAACCCAAATACACAAACCCTGACTTTATTTGGCTGGGACGGAGACCTGATGATTTGGGAGTCGCAGCAATCCAATACAGTAGATGAAAACTACACTAAGCATTATGTCTATGAACCACAGAGTTTTGTGCCATTACTACAAACGGGCTATACAGGGTTTATCAAGCTTTTAGAAACCCCTAACTATGCCCAATTTCAGCATGAAGAATATTCGGTTTATAAAGATCCGATTTGGAGAACAGAAACCCGAAAGAATAAAGTTGAATTAGAACGAGTTGCCTTTTACCACTGTGACCAAATAGGGGCACCTCAGACTTTAAGTAATGAGTTAGGTGAGTGTATTTGGGAAATTGAGCTGAATACATGGGGTACAGTTTCAGAAATAAAGGCCTCTCATAATTTTATTGAGCAAACGAATATACGTTTCCAAGGTCAATATTATGATGTGGAAACAGATTTGCATTACAACCATTATCGTTATTATGATCCACTTAGTGCGAAATATTTAAGTAAAGATCCAATAGGTTTAATAGGTGGTATGAATAATTCAGTTTATGTGAGTGATCCGAATCAGTGGGTGGATCCAATGGGATTGGTAGCTGATAGAGAGATTAAAAAAAGGCTTCAACAAATTGAAGAGTGTCGTCGTACTGGGCAATGTGAAGCATTATTTGATTACGCATATTGTTCAGTTGCAGGTGGCGGTGCTGAAGGCATGGTAATTATTAACTTATATAGTGGCAAAGTCTATGGTGGAGCTGGTCTTAATATTCCTTCAACATTAAAAGATATTCACAAAGAAAAAACGATTTCAAAGAGATTGAAAAGTACGGTCGGAGGTTCTTGTATGTTGGGTAAAATATTTAACGGAAGAGGGCGAAATAATACTGAAAGAACAGACAGATTTATCAATGGTCAAGCTGTTGGGATTAGTGGTGGACCATGGTGGAAAATTGGCATTAGTACTCCAATGGGGGAAGATTTTCTAACTTCACTATCTACAAAGACACCTTTTGCTATTGAAGTTGGTCTAGGTACTCCAGGTATAGATGCGTCATTTCTTGAAGTATTTGGGGATAAGGAAATTAATCCTGTTAAATTTTTAAAGCAAATAAATAAAGAAAATGAAGCTATGATACTTGAACAAAAGATTAAGAATTTAGAGTCTCAAGGTAAAGGATGGGGTACTTTTACAGATGAATTTGGTCGTTTATTTTAAGGGGAATACGATGAGAATAATGTTAGTAATTCTAATTACTTTTTTGACTGCTTGTAGCAGCACGACACCGTATAAATCAAATAAATTTCACAAAGAAGCAGATAAAATATTTAAAGGTTTTAATTATAACATTGTATATGGTAGAACCACTAATTCATATGTTGCTTTAGATGTTGAAATTGATAAAAAAGACATAAAAATTGATGATTTATTAGAAGTTAATAAGAGGCTTATAAAAAGTGGTTGGAGTAATAATTATAATTTAGAAGGTTATTATTGGTCTTATTGTAAGCCTGGAAGTAATGATGCGATAGGAATATATTATCCAAATGATAAAATTAAAAAAACTAAAAATGGAAAATTTTTTAGTTCACGATTAAATTATAATACAGTTTATATATGGATGACTAATTATAAATCAGATGAAATGAATTTTGAGCATACAGAATGCCCTTGAAAAAATGTTTAGAGTAACTCTTTAATGTATGTGTTAGTGCTTTGTTGCACAAACCTATTCTTAAAGGCTTTGTTAGAAATACAATTTTCACATAAAGAAGCCTGCTCTTAAAATCTATCGTACAACGAATTGGTCCGCTTATAACCGAGCATTAATAAATCGAGGAAATATCTTCTCAATTTAGTTTGATCATACGACTCAATTGTATGCGCCATCAAAAGGCAAACAAGGGCGAAATCAAACCTACTCCGACGCAGCCATCCAATGCTGCTTAATGATTAAATCCTTATTTCGTCTGTCTTTACGTATGGTTACTGGCTTTGTGCAAAGTCTGATTATTGCGGATTAAATTGGATAGCTCCAGATTACACCACGCTTTGTAGAAGACAAAAGCATATTGATATTGTAATCAGCTACCAAAAAAGTAGCGATGGGCTGCATCTACTCATAGACTCTACAGGCATGAAGTTTCTAGGTGAGGGCTAATGGAAACGCAAGAAACATGGACCTGAATATCGTCGCCAATGGCGTAAACTTCATATTGGTATAGATGCTAAAACCCTACAAATACGAGCAGTTCAGCTTACAACCAATAATGTCAGTGATTCACAGGTGCTTGGTGATTTACTTAATCAGATTCCACAAGATGAGCGGATCGACTCTGTTTATACTGATGGAGCTTATGACACCAAGCAATGCCGTCAGGTCATTGCAGGTCGGCAAGGGCATGCGGTGATTCCACCTAGAAAAAATGCGAAACCATGGAAAGATACAAAGAGTAGCTCGCTAGAGCGAAATGAATTACTTCGAACAATTAAACGTTTAGGCAGGACACTATGGAAAAAATGGTCAGGCTATCATCGGCGAAGTTTGGTTGAAACTAAGATGCATTGCATCAAATTATTAGGAGATAAACTCAGTGCAAGGAGTTTTGATAGCCAAGTGAATGAGATCCATGCACGTGTAGCAGTCCTTAACAGATTTACGGAATTAAGTCGACCACTTACCCAAGTTACGCCTTAAATTTGGCTTAATTAGGGGCGCTTTGCATTTCAAATCTTTGTGCAACAAAGCCGTGATCAGGTTGAAAAGCATGGAGTTGATAAGTAAATGAATATTATAAAATACAAATTATGTATTCTTTTTGTTGTTTTTTTATTGTATCTTGTGGTATAAATCCTGCGATAATTGTAAATAATAAAAATGATTTTATTAGTGGTTGTATAAATTCAGGTGAGTTTGGAGAAGAAATATGTGAGTGTGTATATAATGATTTACAGAAAAATTACAAATATAATTTCTCTGAGGATGAAAAAAATCTTGATCCGGGAAGTATAGATAATAATATTTATAATCAGAAAATTATAGAGGTATATGGGAAGTGTAATGATTTTTAAATTTCTTAAAAATGGTGGTGGTTTTTCAGTTGTAGTCTTATATTTAATATCTACTATGCTTTATGATTGTGTATATTTTAAGGAGTGTAGAGCTAGGAGGTCATTAAATATATATTTGGAGGACTCTTTTAATTATTATTTATCGATATTTATTCTTTTTATAGGGGTTCTCATTTCCTTTATTATGGTTGTGAATTATATAGTTAAAAGTATGGATGATTAGTTTGGGGAGGCGTTGTTACACAAAGGTGAAATATTAAATAACCTCTAGATTGCGAAGATTTAAACTGACAAGCATGATAAAAAGGATAACGGTCAGATCGGTTTTGAGTTATTACAAATAGTTTATCCAAACTAAAAACTACAATGATATGGGCTCACTCAGCTCATCCGCCCTGAACAGCATACCTTAGATCAAGTTCAGAAAGCCTCAAATTACCGAGCAGAACGTCATTCCCAAGACGAAAAAAATACTTACTCACGTAGGTGGACGACAGCCGTTTAGGCAAGCTGAATTATCAATATGATGCGGTTGGCCGTTTGATACAGAGCAAAAGTATGCATAAAATGGAAAGCTTTACTTTTGACCCTGCAGGGAATTTGATTGACTCCCTTGCTACACAAGCGTCTCAAGCGAAAAGTAATTTGATCGCTCAATATAAGGGTAAAAACTATAAATACGATGCACAAGGCAATGTGATTGAAAGCAGCCATGCAGGCAAATGATTAAAACTGACGTGGGATAATCTGAACCGTTTGATTTGCAGTGATCATAATGGTCAAGTGACTGAATATGGGTATGATGTATTTGGACGGCGTTTATACAAGAAAAATCAAAATGCGCAAACCCTGACTTTATTTGGCTGGGACGGTGACTTGATGATTTGGGAGGGCTTTGTTGCACAAACCTATCTGTAAAGGGTTTTTCAGCGATATAATTTTCAAATGAAGAAGCCTACACACAAAATCTACCGCACAACCAATTGGCCCGCATATAACCGAGCACTCATGAGTCGCGGAAATATTGCCATTTGGTTTGATCCTGCTACGCAATGGTATGCGCCATCAAAAGGCAAACAAGGGCGAAATCAAACCTACTCCGACGCAGCCATCCAATGCTGCTTAATGATTAAATCCTTATTCCGTCTGTCTTTACGTATGGTCACTGGCTTTGTGCAAAGTCTGATTAAACTTTGCGGATTAAATTGGATAGCTCCAGATTACACCACGCTTTGTAGAAGACAAAAGCATATTGATATTGTAATCAGCTACCAAAAAAGTAGCGATGGGCTGCATCTACTCATGGACTCTACAGGCATGAAGTTTCTAGGTGAGGGCGAATGGAAACGCAAGAAACATGGACCTGAATATCGTCGCCAATGGCGTAAACTCCATATTGGTATAGATGCTAAAACCCTACAAATACGAGCAGTTCAGCTCACAACGAATAATGTGAGTGATTCACAAGTCCTCGGGGATTTACTTGATCAAATCCCGTTGGATGAACAGATTGATTCAGTTTATACAGACGGGGCTTATGATACAAAACAATGCCGTCAGGTCATTGCAGATCGGCAAGCACATGCAGTTATTCCACCCAGAAAAAATGCAAAGCCTTGGAAAGATATAAAAGTTCATTCGCAAGAGCGAAATGAATTACTTCGAACAGTTAAACGTTTAGGCAGGACATTATGGAAAAAATGGTCAGGCTATCATCGGCGGAGTTTGGTCGAAACCAAGATGCATTGCATCAAATTATTAGGCGATCGACTACATTCAAGAAACTTTCAAAGCCAAGTTAATGAGATTCATGCACGTGTGGCCGTGCTGAATAGATTTACAGAGTTAGGTCGTCCTCATACCCGAGTTGTAACTTAAATTTGAGTGAGTTGGCGGATGCTTCAAATTATAAATCTTTGTGCAACAAAGCCCTTATGTTTACAAAAAATTGCAAACCAAGTATCATTTTTACATCCTAAATGTACATCTATAGCTAATTTTAAACATTTTATTTAAGAAGAGCCTTTATGGTTAATATAAAAGTTGTTTCAAAAGACAGTCATAATATTTTATCCGAAACGACCACGGAAGATTCATTGTCTTTAGTTGAGCCATCGGTTGTTATTTTTGGTGTTTCAAAAGAAAGTATCTCGAGTATTAAAGTACACGGTCTAGATGCTGTAGTACAATTAAATGATGGTCAAACGATAACTATAAAAGATTTTTTTGCTGCAGATAATACTTTGGTATTGGAGGATGGCGATAAATTATTGTGGGTGCAATTTACTGACGAAACGGGTGCATTTTTAAATGAGGTTGTATATAACCCACTGTCTGAAATAAAACCATTACTTTATAAAGATGGAGTGCCAGCTTGGGCTTGGATTCCTCCATTAGCTGCTTTAGGTGCGCTTAACTTTGATAAATCTATTAAAAGCTCGAATGATAAACACGATACTACGCTAGAAAGTGCAGAAAAAGCAGTTAAAGATGCTGTAGATGCATATCAAAAAGCAAAAGATAAATTAGATGCCGCACTTAAAGATGATTTAATCACACCTACAGAAAAAGCAGAAATTGAAAAGGCGATTGCAGAAGCAGAAAAAGCCAAGCAAGAAGCAAATGACAAGTTAAATGCTTTGGCAGATGGTAAGCAAAAAAATGATTTGGAACAGCAGTTAAATGCATTACCTGAGTTAAAAGTACCCCCTATAAATGACAAAAATGAAAATGGAATCGCTGACGACATTGATGCTGCGATCGACGATGCAGAACAAGCGGTTAAAGATGCCCAAGACAAATATGATGCTTTAGAAAAAGAGATCGCAGACAAAGGCGGGATCATCAATCCTGAAGACAAAGTTGATTTAGATCAGTCTAAAGAAGAGCTCGATGCTGCGATCAAAAAAGCAGAAGACTTAGTCAATGCGTTACCTGATCAACCAGCGTCAGTGCAAGAGAAGAAAGATCAACTTACAGACGATCTCAACAATCTTAAAACTCCTGGCATCACTGTACCTGAAGTAAATGACCAAGATGGTAATGGTATTGCCGATGATGTAGATGTATTGACGGCGGCTAAAGCAGTTAAAGATGCCCAAGACAAGTATAATGCTTTAGAAAAAGAGATCGCAGACAAAGGCGGGATCATCAATCCTGAAGACAAAGTTGATTTAGATCAGTCTAAAGAAGAGCTCGATGCTGCGATCAAAAAAGCAGAAGACTTAGTCAATGCGTTACCTGATCAACCAGCGTCAGTGCAAGAGAAGAAAGATCAACTTACAGACGATCTCAACAATCTTAAAACTCCTGGCATCACTGTACCTGAAGTAAATGACCAAGACAGCAACGGCATTGATGACGGTGTTGAAGCTGCGATCGACGATGCAGAACAAGCGGTTAAAGATGCCCAAGACAAATATGATGCTTTAGAAAAAGAGATCGCAGGCAAAGGCGGGATCATCAATCCTGAAGACAAAGTTGCTTTAGATCAGTCTAAAGAAGAGCTCGATGCTGCGATCAAAGAAGCAGAAGACTTAGTCAATGCGTTACCTGATCAACCAGCGTCAGTGCAAGAGAAGAAGGATCAACTTACAGAAGATCTCAATAATCTTAAAACCCCTGGCATCACTGTACCTGAGGTGAATGACCAAGACAGCAACGGCATTGATGACGGTGTTGAAGCTGCGATCGACGATGCAGAGCAAGCGGTTAAAAATGCCCAAGATAAATATGATGCTTTAGAAAAAGAGATCGAAGGCAAAGGCGGGATCATCAATCCTGAAGACAAAGCTGCTTTAGATAAGTCTAAAGAAGAGCTCGATGCTGCGATCAAAGAAGCAGAAGACTTAGTCAATGCGTTACCTGATCAACCAGCGTCAGTGCAAGAGAAGAAGGATCAACTTACAGAAGATCTCAATAATCTTAAAACCCCTGGCATCACTGTACCTGAAGTAAATGACCAAGACAGCAACGGCACACCGGATGATCAAGATGCTGCTAACGCCGCAGATGCCATCGCGAAAGTTGAAGAAGCAGAACAAGCTTACAAAGACTTAGCGGATGAAATTACAAAAGCCGAAGCCGATGGTGCGATCAATCCGACCGAACACAAAGCCATGCTTGATGCGCTTAAAACCGCACAAGATGCCAAAGAAGTCGCTGCTGAAGAAGTTGGTAAGCTTAAAGACAGCTTGATTAAGACTGAGCTTAAAGGTCGCCTAGAAGACCTGAAAGATCCAAACATCCCAGCGATTAACGATGCGGACAGCAACGGCACACCGGATGATCAAGATGCTGCTAACGCCGCAGATGCCATCGCGAAAGTTGAAGAAGCAGAACAAGCTTACAAAGACTTAGCGGATGAAATTACAAAAGCCGAAGCCGATGGTGCGATCAATCCGACCGAACACAAAGCCATGCTTGATGCGCTTAAAACCGCACAAGATGCCAAAGAAGTCGCTGCTGAAGAAGTTGGTAAGCTTAAAGACAGCTTGATTAAGACTGAGCTTAAAGGTCGCCTAGAAGACCTGAAAGATCCAAACATCCCAGCGATTAACGATGCGGACAGCAACGGCACACCGGATGATCAAGATGCTGCTAACGCCGCAGATGCCATCGCGAAAGTTGAAGAAGCAGAACAAGCTTACAAAGACTTAGCGGATGAAATTACAAAAGCCGAAGCCGATGGTGCGATCAATCCGACCGAACACAAAGCCATGCTTGATGCGCTTAAAACCGCACAAGATGCCAAAGAAGTCGCTGCTGAAGAAGTTGGTAAGCTTAAAGACAGCTTGATTAAGACTGAGCTTAAAGGTCGCCTAGAAGACCTGAAAGATCCAAACATCCCAGCGATTAACGATGCGGACAGCAACGGCACACCGGATGATCAAGATGCTGCTAACGCCGCAGATGCCATCGCGAAAGTTGAAGAAGCAGAACAAGCTTACAAAGACTTAGCGGATGAAATTACAAAAGCCGAAGCCGATGGTGCGATCAATCCGACCGAACACAAAGCCATGCTTGATGCGCTTAAAACCGCACAAGATGCCAAAGAAGTCGCTGCTGAAGAAGTTGGTAAGCTTAAAGACAGCTTGATTAAGACTGAGCTTAAAGGTCGCCTAGAAGACCTGAAAGATCCAAACATCCCAGCGATTAACGATGCGGACAGCAACGGCACACCGGATGATCAAGATGCTGCTAACGCCGCAGATGCCATCGCGAAAGTTGAAGAAGCAGAACAAGCTTACAAAGACTTAGCGGATGAAATTACAAAAGCCGAAGCCGATGGTGCGATCAATCCGACCGAACACAAAGCCATGCTTGATGCGCTTAAAACCGCACAAGATGCCAAAGAAGTCGCTGCTGAAGAAGTTGGTAAGCTTAAAGACAGCTTGATTAAGACTGAGCTTAAAGGTCGCCTAGAAGACCTGAAAGATCCAAACATCCCAGCGATTAACGATGCGGACAGCAACGGCACACCGGATGATCAAGATGCTGCTAACGCCGCAGATGCCATCGCGAAAGTTGAAGAAGCAGAACAAGCTTACAAAGACTTAGCGGATGAAATTACAAAAGCCGAAGCCGATGGTGCGATCAATCCGACCGAACACAAAGCCATGCTTGATGCGCTTAAAACCGCACAAGATGCCAAAGAAGTCGCTGCTGAAGAAGTTGGTAAGCTTAAAGACAGCTTGATTAAGACTGAGCTTAAAGGTCGCCTAGAAGACCTGAAAGATCCAAACATCCCAGCGATTAACGATGCGGACAGCAACGGCACACCGGATGATCAAGATGCTGCTAACGCCGCAGATGCCATCGCGAAAGTTGAAGAAGCAGAACAAGCTTACAAAGACTTAGCGGATGAAATTACAAAAGCCGAAGCCGATGGTGCGATCAATCCGACCGAACACAAAGCCATGCTTGATGCGCTTAAAACCGCACAAGATGCCAAAGAAGTCGCTGCTGAAGAAGTTGGTAAGCTTAAAGACAGCTTGATTAAGACTGAGCTTAAAGGTCGCCTAGAAGACCTGAAAGATCCAAACATCCCAGCGATTAACGATGCGGACAGCAACGGCACACCGGATGATCAAGATGCTGCTAACGCCGCAGATGCCATCGCGAAAGTTGAAGAAGCAGAACAAGCTTACAAAGACTTAGCGGATGAAATTACAAAAGCCGAAGCCGATGGTGCGATCAATCCGACCGAACACAAAGCCATGCTTGATGCGCTTAAAACCGCACAAGATGCCAAAGAAGTCGCTGCTGAAGAAGTTGGTAAGCTTAAAGACAGCTTGATTAAGACTGAGCTTAAAGGTCGCCTAGAAGACCTGAAAGATCCAAACATCCCAGCGATTAACGATGCGGACAGCAACGGCACACCGGATGATCAAGATGCTGCTAACGCCGCAGATGCCATCGCGAAAGTTGAAGAAGCAGAACAAGCTTACAAAGACTTAGCGGATGAAATTACAAAAGCCGAAGCCGATGGTGCGATCAATCCGACCGAACACAAAGCCATGCTTGATGCGCTTAAAACCGCACAAGATGCCAAAGAAGTCGCTGCTGAAGAAGTTGGTAAGCTTAAAGACAGCTTGATTAAGACTGAGCTTAAAGGTCGCCTAGAAGACCTGAAAGATCCAAACATCCCAGCGATTAACGATGCGGACAGCAACGGCACACCGGATGATCAAGATGCTGCTAACGCCGCAGATGCCATCGCGAAAGTTGAAGAAGCAGAACAAGCTTACAAAGACTTAGCGGATGAAATTACAAAAGCCGAAGCCGATGGTGCGATCAATCCGACCGAACACAAAGCCATGCTTGATGCGCTTAAAACCGCACAAGATGCCAAAGAAGTCGCTGCTGAAGAAGTTGGTAAGCTTAAAGACAGCTTGATTAAGACTGAGCTTAAAGGTCGCCTAGAAGACCTGAAAGATCCAAACATCCCAGCGATTAACGATGCGGACAGCAACGGCACACCGGATGATCAAGATGCTGCTAACGCCGCAGATGCCATCGCGAAAGTTGAAGAAGCAGAACAAGCTTACAAAGACTTAGCGGATGAAATTACAAAAGCCGAAGCCGATGGTGCGATCAATCCGACCGAACACAAAGCCATGCTTGATGCGCTTAAAACCGCACAAGATGCCAAAGAAGTCGCTGCTGAAGAAGTTGGTAAGCTTAAAGACAGCTTGATTAAGACTGAGCTTAAAGGTCGCCTAGAAGACCTGAAAGATCCAAACATCCCAGCGATTAACGATGCGGACAGCAACGGCACACCGGATGATCAAGATGCTGCTAACGCCGCAGATGCCATCGCGAAAGTTGAAGAAGCAGAACAAGCTTACAAAGACTTAGCGGATGAAATTACAAAAGCCGAAGCCGATGGTGCGATCAATCCGACCGAACACAAAGCCATGCTTGATGCGCTTAAAACCGCACAAGATGCCAAAGAAGTCGCTGCTGAAGAAGTTGGTAAGCTTAAAGACAGCTTGATTAAGACTGAGCTTAAAGGTCGCCTAGAAGACCTGAAAGATCCAAACATCCCAGCGATTAACGATGCGGACAGCAACGGCACACCGGATGATCAAGATGCTGCTAACGCCGCAGATGCCATCGCGAAAGTTGAAGAAGCAGAACAAGCTTACAAAGACTTAGCGGATGAAATTACAAAAGCCGAAGCCGATGGTGCGATCAATCCGACCGAACACAAAGCCATGCTTGATGCGCTTAAAACCGCACAAGATGCCAAAGAAGTCGCTGCTGAAGAAGTTGGTAAGCTTAAAGACAGCTTGATTAAGACTGAGCTTAAAGGTCGCCTAGAAGACCTGAAAGATCCAAACATCCCAGCGATTAACGATGCGGACAGCAACGGCACACCGGATGATCAAGATGCTGCTAACGCCGCAGATGCCATCGCGAAAGTTGAAGAAGCAGAACAAGCTTACAAAGACTTAGCGGATGAAATTACAAAAGCCGAAGCCGATGGTGCGATCAATCCGACCGAACACAAAGCCATGCTTGATGCGCTTAAAACCGCACAAGATGCCAAAGAAGTCGCTGCTGAAGAAGTTGGTAAGCTTAAAGACAGCTTGATTAAGACTGAGCTTAAAGGTCGCCTAGAAGACCTGAAAGATCCAAACATCCCAGCGATTAACGATGCGGACAGCAACGGCACACCGGATGATCAAGATGCTGCTAACGCCGCAGATGCCATCGCGAAAGTTGAAGAAGCAGAACAAGCTTACAAAGACTTAGCGGATGAAATTACAAAAGCCGAAGCCGATGGTGCGATCAATCCGACCGAACACAAAGCCATGCTTGATGCGCTTAAAACCGCACAAGATGCCAAAGAAGTCGCTGCTGAAGAAGTTGGTAAGCTTAAAGACAGCTTGATTAAGACTGAGCTTAAAGGTCGCCTAGAAGACCTGAAAGATCCAAACATCCCAGCGATTAACGATGCGGACAGCAACGGCACACCGGATGATCAAGATGCTGCTAACGCCGCAGATGCCATCGCGAAAGTTGAAGAAGCAGAACAAGCTTACAAAGACTTAGCGGATGAAATTACAAAAGCCGAAGCCGATGGTGCGATCAATCCGACCGAACACAAAGCCATGCTTGATGCGCTTAAAACCGCACAAGATGCCAAAGAAGTCGCTGCTGAAGAAGTTGGTAAGCTTAAAGACAGCTTGATTAAGACTGAGCTTAAAGGTCGCCTAGAAGACCTGAAAGATCCAAACATCCCAGCGATTAACGATGCGGACAGCAACGGCACACCGGATGATCAAGATGCTGCTAACGCCGCAGATGCCATCGCGAAAGTTGAAGAAGCAGAACAAGCTTACAAAGACTTAGCGGATGAAATTACAAAAGCCGAAGCCGATGGTGCGATCAATCCGACCGAACACAAAGCCATGCTTGATGCGCTTAAAACCGCACAAGATGCCAAAGAAGTCGCTGCTGAAGAAGTTGGTAAGCTTAAAGACAGCTTGATTAAGACTGAGCTTAAAGGTCGCCTAGAAGACCTGAAAGATCCAAACATCCCAGCGATTAACGATGCGGACAGCAACGGCACACCGGATGATCAAGATGCTGCTAACGCCGCAGATGCCATCGCGAAAGTTGAAGAAGCAGAACAAGCTTACAAAGACTTAGCGGATGAAATTACAAAAGCCGAAGCCGATGGTGCGATCAATCCGACCGAACACAAAGCCATGCTTGATGCGCTTAAAACCGCACAAGATGCCAAAGAAGTCGCTGCTGAAGAAGTTGGTAAGCTTAAAGACAGCTTGATTAAGACTGAGCTTAAAGGTCGCCTAGAAGACCTGAAAGATCCAAACATCCCAGCGATTAACGATGCGGACAGCAACGGCACACCGGATGATCAAGATGCTGCTAACGCCGCAGATGCCATCGCGAAAGTTGAAGAAGCAGAACAAGCTTACAAAGACTTAGCGGATGAAATTACAAAAGCCGAAGCCGATGGTGCGATCAATCCGACCGAACACAAAGCCATGCTTGATGCGCTTAAAACCGCACAAGATGCCAAAGAAGTCGCTGCTGAAGAAGTTGGTAAGCTTAAAGACAGCTTGATTAAGACTGAGCTTAAAGGTCGCCTAGAAGACCTGAAAGATCCAAACATCCCAGCGATTAACGATGCGGACAGCAACGGCACACCGGATGATCAAGATGCTGCTAACGCCGCAGATGCCATCGCGAAAGTTGAAGAAGCAGAACAAGCTTACAAAGACTTAGCGGATGAAATTACAAAAGCCGAAGCCGATGGTGCGATCAATCCGACCGAACACAAAGCCATGCTTGATGCGCTTAAAACCGCACAAGATGCCAAAGAAGTCGCTGCTGAAGAAGTTGGTAAGCTTAAAGACAGCTTGATTAAGACTGAGCTTAAAGGTCGCCTAGAAGACCTGAAAGATCCAAACATCCCAGCGATTAACGATGCGGACAGCAACGGCACACCGGATGATCAAGATGCTGCTAACGCCGCAGATGCCATCGCGAAAGTTGAAGAAGCAGAACAAGCTTACAAAGACTTAGCGGATGAAATTACAAAAGCCGAAGCCGATGGTGCGATCAATCCGACCGAACACAAAGCCATGCTTGATGCGCTTAAAACCGCACAAGATGCCAAAGAAGTCGCTGCTGAAGAAGTTGGTAAGCTTAAAGACAGCTTGATTAAGACTGAGCTTAAAGGTCGCCTAGAAGACCTGAAAGATCCAAACATCCCAGCGATTAACGATGCGGACAGCAACGGCACACCGGATGATCAAGATGCTGCTAACGCCGCAGATGCCATCGCGAAAGTTGAAGAAGCAGAACAAGCTTACAAAGACTTAGCGGATGAAATTACAAAAGCCGAAGCCGATGGTGCGATCAATCCGACCGAACACAAAGCCATGCTTGATGCGCTTAAAACCGCACAAGATGCCAAAGAAGTCGCTGCTGAAGAAGTTGGTAAGCTTAAAGACAGCTTGATTAAGACTGAGCTTAAAGGTCGCCTAGAAGACCTGAAAGATCCAAACATCCCAGCGATTAACGATGCGGACAGCAACGGCACACCGGATGATCAAGATGCTGCTAACGCCGCAGATGCCATCGCGAAAGTTGAAGAAGCAGAACAAGCTTACAAAGACTTAGCGGATGAAATTACAAAAGCCGAAGCCGATGGTGCGATCAATCCGACCGAACACAAAGCCATGCTTGATGCGCTTAAAACCGCACAAGATGCCAAAGAAGTCGCTGCTGAAGAAGTTGGTAAGCTTAAAGACAGCTTGATTAAGACTGAGCTTAAAGGTCGCCTAGAAGACCTGAAAGATCCAAACATCCCAGCGATTAACGATGCGGACAGCAACGGCACACCGGATGATCAAGATGCTGCTAACGCCGCAGATGCCATCGCGAAAGTTGAAGAAGCAGAACAAGCTTACAAAGACTTAGCGGATGAAATTACAAAAGCCGAAGCCGATGGTGCGATCAATCCGACCGAACACAAAGCCATGCTTGATGCGCTTAAAACCGCACAAGATGCCAAAGAAGTCGCTGCTGAAGAAGTTGGTAAGCTTAAAGACAGCTTGATTAAGACTGAGCTTAAAGGTCGCCTAGAAGACCTGAAAGATCCAAACATCCCAGCGATTAACGATGCGGACAGCAACGGCACACCGGATGATCAAGATGCTGCTAACGCCGCAGATGCCATCGCGAAAGTTGAAGAAGCAGAACAAGCTTACAAAGACTTAGCGGATGAAATTACAAAAGCCGAAGCCGATGGTGCGATCAATCCGACCGAACACAAAGCCATGCTTGATGCGCTTAAAACCGCACAAGATGCCAAAGAAGTCGCTGCTGAAGAAGTTGGTAAGCTTAAAGACAGCTTGATTAAGACTGAGCTTAAAGGTCGCCTAGAAGACCTGAAAGATCCAAACATCCCAGCGATTAACGATGCGGACAGCAACGGCACACCGGATGATCAAGATGCTGCTAACGCCGCAGATGCCATCGCGAAAGTTGAAGAAGCAGAACAAGCTTACAAAGACTTAGCGGATGAAATTACAAAAGCCGAAGCCGATGGTGCGATCAATCCGACCGAACACAAAGCCATGCTTGATGCGCTTAAAACCGCACAAGATGCCAAAGAAGTCGCTGCTGAAGAAGTTGGTAAGCTTAAAGACAGCTTGATTAAGACTGAGCTTAAAGGTCGCCTAGAAGACCTGAAAGATCCAAACATCCCAGCGATTAACGATGCGGACAGCAACGGCACACCGGATGATCAAGATGCTGCTAACGCCGCAGATGCCATCGCGAAAGTTGAAGAAGCAGAACAAGCTTACAAAGACTTAGCGGATGAAATTACAAAAGCCGAAGCCGATGGTGCGATCAATCCGACCGAACACAAAGCCATGCTTGATGCGCTTAAAACCGCACAAGATGCCAAAGAAGTCGCTGCTGAAGAAGTTGGTAAGCTTAAAGACAGCTTGATTAAGACTGAGCTTAAAGGTCGCCTAGAAGACCTGAAAGATCCAAACATCCCAGCGATTAACGATGCGGACAGCAACGGCACACCGGATGATCAAGATGCTGCTAACGCCGCAGATGCCATCGCGAAAGTTGAAGAAGCAGAACAAGCTTACAAAGACTTAGCGGATGAAATTACAAAAGCCGAAGCCGATGGTGCGATCAATCCGACCGAACACAAAGCCATGCTTGATGCGCTTAAAACCGCACAAGATGCCAAAGAAGTCGCTGCTGAAGAAGTTGGTAAGCTTAAAGACAGCTTGATTAAGACTGAGCTTAAAGGTCGCCTAGAAGACCTGAAAGATCCAAACATCCCAGCGATTAACGATGCGGACAGCAACGGCACACCGGATGATCAAGATGCTGCTAACGCCGCAGATGCCATCGCGAAAGTTGAAGAAGCAGAACAAGCTTACAAAGACTTAGCGGATGAAATTACAAAAGCCGAAGCCGATGGTGCGATCAATCCGACCGAACACAAAGCCATGCTTGATGCGCTTAAAACCGCACAAGATGCCAAAGAAGTCGCTGCTGAAGAAGTTGGTAAGCTTAAAGACAGCTTGATTAAGACTGAGCTTAAAGGTCGCCTAGAAGACCTGAAAGATCCAAACATCCCAGCGATTAACGATGCGGACAGCAACGGCACACCGGATGATCAAGATGCTGCTAACGCCGCAGATGCCATCGCGAAAGTTGAAGAAGCAGAACAAGCTTACAAAGACTTAGCGGATGAAATTACAAAAGCCGAAGCCGATGGTGCGATCAATCCGACCGAACACAAAGCCATGCTTGATGCGCTTAAAACCGCACAAGATGCCAAAGAAGTCGCTGCTGAAGAAGTTGGTAAGCTTAAAGACAGCTTGATTAAGACTGAGCTTAAAGGTCGCCTAGAAGACCTGAAAGATCCAAACATCCCAGCGATTAACGATGCGGACAGCAACGGCACACCGGATGATCAAGATGCTGCTAACGCCGCAGATGCCATCGCGAAAGTTGAAGAAGCAGAACAAGCTTACAAAGACTTAGCGGATGAAATTACAAAAGCCGAAGCCGATGGTGCGATCAATCCGACCGAACACAAAGCCATGCTTGATGCGCTTAAAACCGCACAAGATGCCAAAGAAGTCGCTGCTGAAGAAGTTGGTAAGCTTAAAGACAGCTTGATTAAGACTGAGCTTAAAGGTCGCCTAGAAGACCTGAAAGATCCAAACATCCCAGCGATTAACGATGCGGACAGCAACGGCACACCGGATGATCAAGATGCTGCTAACGCCGCAGATGCCATCGCGAAAGTTGAAGAAGCAGAACAAGCTTACAAAGACTTAGCGGATGAAATTACAAAAGCCGAAGCCGATGGTGCGATCAATCCGACCGAACACAAAGCCATGCTTGATGCGCTTAAAACCGCACAAGATGCCAAAGAAGTCGCTGCTGAAGAAGTTGGTAAGCTTAAAGACAGCTTGATTAAGACTGAGCTTAAAGGTCGCCTAGAAGACCTGAAAGATCCAAACATCCCAGCGATTAACGATGCGGACAGCAACGGCACACCGGATGATCAAGATGCTGCTAACGCCGCAGATGCCATCGCGAAAGTTGAAGAAGCAGAACAAGCTTACAAAGACTTAGCGGATGAAATTACAAAAGCCGAAGCCGATGGTGCGATCAATCCGACCGAACACAAAGCCATGCTTGATGCGCTTAAAACCGCACAAGATGCCAAAGAAGTCGCTGCTGAAGAAGTTGGTAAGCTTAAAGACAGCTTGATTAAGACTGAGCTTAAAGGTCGCCTAGAAGACCTGAAAGATCCAAACATCCCAGCGATTAACGATGCGGACAGCAACGGCACACCGGATGATCAAGATGCTGCTAACGCCGCAGATGCCATCGCGAAAGTTGAAGAAGCAGAACAAGCTTACAAAGACTTAGCGGATGAAATTACAAAAGCCGAAGCCGATGGTGCGATCAATCCGACCGAACACAAAGCCATGCTTGATGCGCTTAAAACCGCACAAGATGCCAAAGAAGTCGCTGCTGAAGAAGTTGGTAAGCTTAAAGACAGCTTGATTAAGACTGAGCTTAAAGGTCGCCTAGAAGACCTGAAAGATCCAAACATCCCAGCGATTAACGATGCGGACAGCAACGGCACACCGGATGATCAAGATGCTGCTAACGCCGCAGATGCCATCGCGAAAGTTGAAGAAGCAGAACAAGCTTACAAAGACTTAGCGGATGAAATTACAAAAGCCGAAGCCGATGGTGCGATCAATCCGACCGAACACAAAGCCATGCTTGATGCGCTTAAAACCGCACAAGATGCCAAAGAAGTCGCTGCTGAAGAAGTTGGTAAGCTTAAAGACAGCTTGATTAAGACTGAGCTTAAAGGTCGCCTAGAAGACCTGAAAGATCCAAACATCCCAGCGATTAACGATGCGGACAGCAACGGCACACCGGATGATCAAGATGCTGCTAACGCCGCAGATGCCATCGCGAAAGTTGAAGAAGCAGAACAAGCTTACAAAGACTTAGCGGATGAAATTACAAAAGCCGAAGCCGATGGTGCGATCAATCCGACCGAACACAAAGCCATGCTTGATGCGCTTAAAACCGCACAAGATGCCAAAGAAGTCGCTGCTGAAGAAGTTGGTAAGCTTAAAGACAGCTTGATTAAGACTGAGCTTAAAGGTCGCCTAGAAGACCTGAAAGATCCAAACATCCCAGCGATTAACGATGCGGACAGCAACGGCACACCGGATGATCAAGATGCTGCTAACGCCGCAGATGCCATCGCGAAAGTTGAAGAAGCAGAACAAGCTTACAAAGACTTAGCGGATGAAATTACAAAAGCCGAAGCCGATGGTGCGATCAATCCGACCGAACACAAAGCCATGCTTGATGCGCTTAAAACCGCACAAGATGCCAAAGAAGTCGCTGCTGAAGAAGTTGGTAAGCTTAAAGACAGCTTGATTAAGACTGAGCTTAAAGGTCGCCTAGAAGACCTGAAAGATCCAAACATCCCAGCGATTAACGATGCGGACAGCAACGGCACACCGGATGATCAAGATGCTGCTAACGCCGCAGATGCCATCGCGAAAGTTGAAGAAGCAGAACAAGCTTACAAAGACTTAGCGGATGAAATTACAAAAGCCGAAGCCGATGGTGCGATCAATCCGACCGAACACAAAGCCATGCTTGATGCGCTTAAAACCGCACAAGATGCCAAAGAAGTCGCTGCTGAAGAAGTTGGTAAGCTTAAAGACAGCTTGATTAAGACTGAGCTTAAAGGTCGCCTAGAAGACCTGAAAGATCCAAACATCCCAGCGATTAACGATGCGGACAGCAACGGCACACCGGATGATCAAGATGCTGCTAACGCCGCAGATGCCATCGCGAAAGTTGAAGAAGCAGAACAAGCTTACAAAGACTTAGCGGATGAAATTACAAAAGCCGAAGCCGATGGTGCGATCAATCCGACCGAACACAAAGCCATGCTTGATGCGCTTAAAACCGCACAAGATGCCAAAGAAGTCGCTGCTGAAGAAGTTGGTAAGCTTAAAGACAGCTTGATTAAGACTGAGCTTAAAGGTCGCCTAGAAGACCTGAAAGATCCAAACATCCCAGCGATTAACGATGCGGACAGCAACGGCACACCGGATGATCAAGATGCTGCTAACGCCGCAGATGCCATCGCGAAAGTTGAAGAAGCAGAACAAGCTTACAAAGACTTAGCGGATGAAATTACAAAAGCCGAAGCCGATGGTGCGATCAATCCGACCGAACACAAAGCCATGCTTGATGCGCTTAAAACCGCACAAGATGCCAAAGAAGTCGCTGCTGAAGAAGTTGGTAAGCTTAAAGACAGCTTGATTAAGACTGAGCTTAAAGGTCGCCTAGAAGACCTGAAAGATCCAAACATCCCAGCGATTAACGATGCGGACAGCAACGGCACACCGGATGATCAAGATGCTGCTAACGCCGCAGATGCCATCGCGAAAGTTGAAGAAGCAGAACAAGCTTACAAAGACTTAGCGGATGAAATTACAAAAGCCGAAGCCGATGGTGCGATCAATCCGACCGAACACAAAGCCATGCTTGATGCGCTTAAAACCGCACAAGATGCCAAAGAAGTCGCTGCTGAAGAAGTTGGTAAGCTTAAAGACAGCTTGATTAAGACTGAGCTTAAAGGTCGCCTAGAAGACCTGAAAGATCCAAACATCCCAGCGATTAACGATGCGGACAGCAACGGCACACCGGATGACTTTGATACAGCACAAGAATTATTAAATGAAGCACAAGCTGCAGTGACAGCGGCTGAGAATAAGTTAATCACTGCGCTTGAAGACGATGAATTGACTGAAACTGAAGTTGCTGCACTTGAAAAAGCGATTGCTGAGGCAAAAACTAAGTTAAATTCGGCGGTTGAAGCGATTAATAAACTTCCAGTAGGTACAGCGAAAGAGGGCTTAGAGTCACAAGCTAAAAATATTCAAGATCGATTGGATGTGACGGATGCATCAACCTCTGTTGTAGTGGCTGAGCAAGCTTATGCAGATGCGGAGACAGCTATTGCAAATGCGAAACAAAATGGTTTGACACCAACTCAAAAAGCTGAACTTGAGCAAGCTGTAAAAAATGCAGAAAGCTTAAAAGCAATAGCTCAAGATAAAGTTGATGGTTTAGCTCCAGGTGCACAACCAGAACTTCAAGAGCGCTTAGATGACTTATCTAAACTAGATATTCCAGTAAATCTGAATATATCTCAGTTAACGCCTGTAGATACGGATGAAATGGCGGACGGTGAAGCAGATCGGCTGATTGTCAAAGGTCAAAC
The DNA here is from genome assembly GCF_015218525.1 of Acinetobacter sp. YH12138. Taxonomy (NCBI): domain Bacteria; kingdom Pseudomonadati; phylum Pseudomonadota; class Gammaproteobacteria; order Moraxellales; family Moraxellaceae; genus Acinetobacter; species Acinetobacter sp. YH12138. Next base: position 83,454 of record NZ_CP048671.1, read on the forward strand.
CAGTGAAGCAAACACCACGGTTATCATTAAAGATCACGCTGGTGAAGAAATTTATCGCGGTCAAACTGATGCAAATGGTGAGTTCTCATTCACAGTTGATACCACGAAGGTTCAAGCGGGCAATCAAGTTCAAATTGAATTGGTTGGAGAGCAAGGCTCACTTGCAAATACTACAGCAACAGTGGGTGACTTAGAGTTTGTAGATGATACAGCGCCATCAACACCAACTGTGACAATTGGAAGCAATGCTGATGCATTTATTAATGCGACAGATATTGATGAAAATGGTCAGGTTACAGTCACAGTCACATTGCCAAGTGATGGTTCTGTGCGTGCAGGAGATACATTAACGATTAATGGTGAGGATCAAATCTTAACTGCTGAACAAGTTGCGGCTGGGAAAGTACAAGTCCAATTTACAACACCAAGTGAAGATAAGACATTAGCGTTATCGGTCAGCTTAACAGACCAAGCGGGTAACATTTCTAAGATTGTTAGTGCTACAGCAGTGGTTGATACTTTTGCAGATATCAAAATTACAGATTTTGCTGAAGATAATCTTGTACAGTGGAGTGAAAAAATAGAAGGTTTCACCATTAAAGGCACTGTCGATGGTGTGTCTGAAGGTGCAACTGTGACCTTAACTTTCAAAGATGCTCAAGGTCAGCCAATTCTTGGTGAAGATGGTGCACCAATCATGGTAACTGCGACAGTGAACGCAGAGAAAGGTTGGACAGCTGAAATTTCATCTGAGGTCTCTAAACAGCTGAAAGATGGTCAAGTTCATGCAAAAGTGACGGATACCGCAGGTAATATCGCCCAATCAACCCAAGATTATACTCTGGCTGCACCACCAAAGTCTGTGATTGAAATTACAGGCTACTATGACAATATCGGTAGTGTTTATAATAAAGTGACAGACACAGGTATCGCTGCAGATGGTCAAGGTAAACTAACAGGGAAAATTACTAATAAGTTTGGTCAGGTGATAGAGTTTGAAGAGTCTTCAGGTTCTAATGATCTTTCAGGTATTGGTGAAATAACTTTTAATACAGATGGTTCATGGGTTTTGAATATTGCGGACATTCAAGAGCAACTAGACAGTTCTAATGCGCCATTACATGCAACCTTTACTCTTAAAGATACATTAGGTCACAGCTATCAAATACAGTTCTCTGTTCGTAAGGATGTTGATTTTGCAACTACAGGTAAAGTCAGTGTTACAACGACGACAGTAAGTCTTGTTGATAAAGAGGTGGTTGAGAGTGATGGCGAGACTCACACCCAGCTTACCAATGATGTCTTAGGCGAGCTGACTGGTAAAGTCGATTTAGCATTAGTGCAAAATGGTAAAGCTACTATTCGCCTCTATGTCAATAAGTTTAATACATCTGACACAGAGTCTTCGGTCGAGCCGTATCCAAATGGTGCGGATGTTGAGGTAAATGTTGAAGCAGATGGTACGTGGAGACTGACGGAAGCGGACTTGCAAAAAGTCTTAAATGAAATTTGGGCAGCAGATGAATTACGTGAAGATAATATTTATATTCAGGTTAAAGTTTACGACCCGGTCACTGGAAAGTTAAGTGAGGTTACTGACAAGTACACCTTTAAGACAGACATCACACCGCCAGAGGCGACCAATGTTGGCTTTGATGCAAGTCATGGCGAGCATGGCCAGGTGACGGCTTTAATCACCAAGTCAGGCGAAACTTCTGCCGAAACAGGTAATATTGTCACGGTATTGTACGATGGTAAAATCGTGGGTACAGGTGTAGTAGGTGAAGATGCACTTGGATTTAATGGTTACTTAGATATTAAAGTGAGTCTTGATCAAGCTATTGAAAACTATGATCCACTTAAGTTACAAGTGTTTGTTGAGGACAGTGCGGGTAATGTTGGTGTCAATAATGGTAAGACGCTTAACCCAGAGTTGAGCTTAGCCACTCCTGAAGTAACAGCTTATGTAGACAATGTTATTGGCGGTATTGTTGGAAATATTGCCAATGGTGGTATAACCAATGATGCACAAGGGGTGATCAAAGGTACAATTGACCTTGGAACAGATGGTTTAGTCAGCCAAATTTGGGTGTATTTACATAACATTAACACCCCAATTAAGATTGATATTCCACAGGGTGCAACGGGTGTTTATGAATGGAATGTACCATCTGATCAACTTTCTGCTGCAGTGACCACTGGTAAGTTGGTAGGTAACGTTAAAGTTACCGCAAAAGCTTATAATGATGAAACTGGCTTGCTCAGTGATGCATCAAATGAGTTCAACTTTACAGTCGATACTACACCGCCAGTGATTGAAAATATCGTTGTCAGCAACCAAATGGCAGCGGATGGTTCGGTTGCAAGCACCATAATGACAGTAAAAGTCAATGCGGATGCACAACAGGTGTATACAACGCTTGATGGGGTGAAATACACTGCGGTTGCAACAGGTGTTGCAGGTGAATATAAATTAACACTTCCTGCGCTAGCGAAAGGTAAAACACTTGATATCTATGCTGAAGATGCTGCAGGTAACGTTGTGGTTTCAAAACAGTCTGGTCTAAACAACCAACCGACTGCGCCAGGCACGTCTTTCAATATCAAAGAAGATCAATCGATCATCTTGACACAGGCAGATTTACTGAAAAATGCCAAAGATATTGATGGCGATAGTTTGAGTGTGACTGCAGTGACTCTGGCAGACCCAAGTATGGGTAAAATTGTAGCCAATGCAGATGGTACATGGACATTCACACCAAAAGAGCATTTTGCGCATGCCAATACTACGGATGCTATTGTGCTGAACTACACAGTTTCTGATGGTACGCAGCAGATATCGACTACAGCAAAAGTTAATGTTGAAGCAGTAGCTGATGGTGCAAACATTATCTTAAATGCCAATATTTGGGATAACTCAAGCACAGGTGGTACAGCTGGTTCAGGTGTTGCATTAAAACCAGCACCTGCTTCAACAGGTCTAATTTTTAAACAATATAATGGCCTGAGCTTAAGTAATAGTAGTAAACCTACGTTTGATTCAAGCCGACTTGAAGGTTTACTCGACACTGCTAAGGTAAATAGCACTGGACGTGCCAACGAGTTTGCAGGCAACTTTAGTGGTAGTAGTGTTGCTAGTTCAAGATTTGACGCTGTGTCTTATACGGGCTTAATTTACCTAGAAGCTGGGCGTGAGTATAGCTTTGAAGGTTATGCCGATGATGCAATGCATATTGAGCTTGGAGGTAAAGTTCTAGCACAAACTACTGGTGACGCCTATGGCGACTATCATCCGACCATTATTGGCGGAGATGGTAAAGGTACCATTAATATCAGCAGTTTTGTACCTGAAAAAACCGGCTTTTATACTTTTGAAGCTTATTTTGCCAATCTAAATCGTGGAGGTAAATATAACATTAGCGTTCTAGAAAAAGGCAAAGGACAAAGTTGGGATCAGGCAACATCGAAACTATTGACTTCTGAAAACTACAAACTTTATGGTAGTGCCGAAGAGTTACTGACTTTAGGTGCGGACGTGGGTGGTTTTGTAAGCAACACGACTGGTAAACCTGATGGGGGTTACTTCTCTGCTGAAGCGGTTGATAATGGTATGCAAGACACACCAATCAAGTTATCGGGTATCCAGATTGATTTGATTGATAAAGATGGATCTGAAACGTTAACAGCACTTGAGCTCAGTGGAATTCCAGTTGGTATTACCATCACCGATGGTGTACATACCTTTACTGCTAAAGCGGGTCAAACAGGTTTGAGTATTAAAGACTGGAATTTGAATAACCTCAGCTTAATACCAAGCAAAGGCTTTACTGGTAAGATTAACTTATCTATTTCAGCAACTACGACTGAAAGTAGTAATTCGCACAGTAAGACCACAACTAAAGCGTTGGAAGTAGAAGTACTTGACTTTAATAAAGCAACGACAGGCTTAGACAAAGATATCAAAAATACAGATAACTTGTTTCAGAATGGAACTGCTGCTAATGACCTTGTTGGTCATAAGCTGACCGCAACTGTCAAAGGCGAAACAGGTTCAGGTACTCCATGGTCATTGCAATATCATAATGACAAACCAAATACTTCAATTACTAAAGTGGTGATTGATCTAAGTGGTTCTAAAACTTCTGATGTGCATTTTGGTGCTGCCAATACTGGACGCTTAGATACTGATAAACAAGGTAATCAGTTTAAGTCAGATAGCCCGAGTCATAAAGCTATTATTAATAATAGTATGGTGCAAAGTTACGAGATTAAACGTAAAGGCACAAATGCAGATCGACCAGAACTCTTAGAAATTGACTTTAAGGCTGGGCAGTTTACTGTAGGTAAAGAGTTTAATTTTGCTGCTGATACAGATAATAGTTCTTTCTGGTTTTCTAGAAATGACAGTTATGCCAGTGATATGAAAGGCTCCACAATTACGGTTTACTTCAGTAATGGCACGAGTCAAACCATGACCTATTCAGGTTCAGGTAATGGTTCATCAAGTGTTTCACAGGCGGTAGATGGTATCGGTTATCAATACTACAACGGTGGTGCAGGTGATGACACGATCTTTGGAACGACTTTAGATGATTACTTGGTGGGAGGTGATGGTAATGACTTTATTGCTGGTGGTGCCGGTAATGACTATCTGCTGGGTGGTGCCGGTAACGATATCCTCTATGGTGGTGCAGGCAATGATACTTTCGTTGGTGGTTTAGGTAGTGATACTGCAGTCTATGATGTTTTAGTTGCTGCCGATGCGACTGCTGGCAATGGTACCGATACATGGAATGATTTTACCGTTGGTAAGATTGGAGCGAATGTCAATGCCGATAAGATTGAGTTTAGCCAAGGATTCTTCCAAGGATTACTGGATGTCAATCAAGGCGATATCGGGCAGTACATTAAAGTCGAAGATGTGAATGGCACAGCGACGGTGAAAGTGGACCGTGATGGTGCTGCAGGTACGCATGATTGGGCAAACCTATTGGTACTTGAAGGGCATAAAGCTGCCGATGTAAATTTACAAACTTTATTAGATAATCAACAGATTATTATTGGATAAAGTGAATTGAATCCATGCCTCGGCATGGGTACAATAAAAAGCTGGTTGGTTGCAACCAGCTTTTTTTATTTTAAGAGTGTGATATTGTTTTTCTATCTCTTATTGAATATTTTGCAGCGAATGATAATACTATAGGATGAGATACCTAAAGTTTGTATCATTACATTTTATTCGAGTTTTCGAGGCGTTCTATGTCCCTGCTGCGAAGGTGGTTTGATCCAATTCGTTCCAAATGGTATTACAAGCAACTACAGTGAACCGTACCGGGTTTGTCGGAGACCAAGCTTTCTGAGAGAATGTCCCGATGAAAAAAGTAAAATATACCCCCGAAATTAGAGAAAGAGCGGTTCAATTACTAATTGAATCCGAAAAAGATTATCCATCGAATTGGGCTGCAATCACTGCTATTGCGCCTAAGATAGGTTGTACTCCTGAAACACTACGTGTTTGGTATCAAAAATATTTAGATCAACAAAATCCTATCAAAGTACAACAGGCATCAGATCAAGAAAAAATGAAGCAGATGGAACGTGAAATCAAAGAATTAAAGCGTACCAATGAAATTCTACGTAAAGCAGCTGCTTTTTTCGCCCAGGCGGAGCTCGACCGCCCACACAAATAATAGTGGATTTCATCCATAGCAATAAAGACTTATATGGTGTTGATGCGATTTGTAGGATTTTACCGATCGCAGCTTCAACCTATTACCGAACTTTAGATCTCGCGGACAATCCAGAACATCGAGCGAAACGTGCTCTGCATGATTTACATCATGCAGAGCAAATTAAACGTATTTGGAAGGAAAGTTTGGGCCGATATGGTGTTCGTAAAGTTTGGCAACAACTGAGACATGAAGGCTATGTGATAGCACGCTGTACCGTAGTTCGCTTGATGCGAAAGCTAGATATACAAGGTGTTTGGCGTGGTAAGAATAAACAAACCACCCGTAGCCGAGAGGATCAAAAACAAGCAGATGATTTAGTGAAACGTAATTTTAGTGCTGATCGACCTGACCCTTGCGAAGCAGTGCTTCTCAGGTCAGTGACTTTACGTATATTCAAACCAAGTCAGATTGGGTGTATACCGCATTTATTATTGATGTGTTTTCACGAGCAATTGTTGGATGGAAAGTATCGACACGCATGAATACAGATATGGTACTTGATGAATTAGAACAAGCTTTGCATGATTGAGGTATGCCAAAGAATGTAATTCATCATTCAGACAGAGGTTTGCAATACCTCTCTATTCGCTACACCAATCGTCTAGAAGCAGCAAATTTACGAGCGTCAGTCGGTACGACCGGTGATTCGTACGATAATGCTTTGGCTGAAACGGTAAATGGCTTATACAAAACAGAGGTGATTGAATATTTAAAAGCAGATTGGCAAGGTTTAGCGGATGTACAACTTGCGACACTAAATTGGGTAGATTGGTTTAACAAAAAGCGTGTACACAGTGCACTGGGTTATGTATCGCCTTTTGAGTTTGAAGCAATGTACTATGATAAGATTAATCCGTTAGGTCACGTGGCCTAACTTAAATAAAAATGTCTCCGACAAACCCGGTACGGTTCAATTTTGGTGGCTATTCACTATGCTAGAATGGCATATAAATTATTCTGACTAAGTGAATGAAAAATGAATGTAAAAAAAACAGCTTTTTTTTTAGTATTTTTGAGTTTACTTGGTCTTAATAGTTGTACAAAGACTGTACCTCAGAAAGAAAAAAATCTTGTTAAATCAGAGTCTTTATATAAACAAGGTCAAAAATATTTTTTAGGTGATGGTGTAGAACAAAACTATCAAAAAGCTTTGGAATATTTTGAAAAAGCTGCAAATGAAGATTCTGTAGTTGCTCAAAATGATTTAGCAGGTATGTACTTCAAAGGAATAGGTACACAAAAAAATGAAGCTAAAGCTTATTATTGGTTTAATGAAGCATGTAAATTAAATTCTTCTGAAGCTCAGTATAATTTAGGTGTAATGTATGACAATGGATATTATGTAGATAAAGATCGAACAAAAGCTTTAGATTATTATAACTTATCTGCAAAACAAGGATATGCTCGGGCTCAATTCAGCCTCGCTAATGCATATCTTGATGGAAATGGTATTGAAAAAGATATCAATAAGGCCATTAGCTTGTATACCGATGCGGCTAAACAAAATTTACCAGATGCTCAATACAATTTAGCCAACATATATGAAGAAGGAGCTATAGTTCCAAGAGATGAAAAAAAAGCACTCGATCTTTATATACAAGCAGCAAACCAGAATTTTCCTATAGCTCAAAATAATTTGGGTTATATGTATGCGAATACCTATAATGATCTAGAAAAAGCAAAATATTGGTTTCAACGGGCATTTGAGAATGGTTATAGAGATGCTGGGGATGCACTAAAAAAAATAGAATCAATATCTAATTTGTATTAGTTCAGATTTGATCGTACATTCTTCTTGAAAAAGAGAAAGTTACCCGTTTTGATAAAGGTGTCGAAATCTTAATCAAATAAAGGTAACTTTCTTATGTTGCATACTAACAATCAAATCATTAAACACAAAGTAGAGGTCTGCTCAATTTAGCTAAAGAGCTTCAGAATGTATCCAGAGCATGCAAAGTGATGGGTGTTTCAAGAGATACATTTTATCGCTATCAAGAGTTAGTGAAGTCTGGTGATATTGACGCACTGATCAATAAATCCCGTCGAGTACCAAATTTAAAAAACCGTGTAGATGATGCTACTGAACAGGCTGTTATTGATTTCGCAATTCAATATCCCGCATATGGTCAGCACCATACTAGTAATGAATTACGCAAGAAGGGTGTATTCGTTTCAGGGAGTGGGGTTCGCTCTATATGGCTTCGTCATGATTTAGAAAACTTTAAGAAGCGTTTAAAAGCACTTGAGGCTAAAGTGGCACAGGATGGTATTGAATTAAATGATTAGCAGATTGCGGCACTTGAACGTAAGCATGAGGATGACGTTGCTTGTGGTGAAATCGAAACAGCTCATCCAGGCTATTTAGGCACACAAGACACCTTTTATGTGTATGATTCATAGAGATCGTTTCAATTTAGCGATCTCTAAATCCATTTTGTAATTGGCATGTTTAATCCGTTCATTGGATGGGTTGTATTGCTTCAGAACCTCGTCTGAGAAAGGAGTTTCTTCACATAATTCAAAGTACCTTTCCATCGGTATTTTACCTTTCAAAGCTGAATGTGGTCTCATCCAGTTATAGTAATGCTGCAATTCGGCTAGCTTGTCTTGGATAGCTTCAGAATTAATATCTACAGTAGCGTAGAACTCAGATTTATCAGTCTTTTGTGAGCGCTCTACTTTGTGATTCAGATGAGGTTAACCTGGTTTATTTGGCCTAAATTTTATCCCATGCTGCATCATTTTTTTCTGTACTTTTTCAGCAAAGAATTCCCGCCCTCGATCGGTCTGTATTCGCTGTATGGGAAAAGGCATTTCTTCAATTACGCAATCTAAAAAGTCGAGAGTATTCGCTGCTGTTCGGTGTTTATATATCCTTAAAACGCGATATCGTGTGTAGTCATCGATAGATGTATACTGATATAGCCCAGGACCCAGTTTACAGGTATCCATTTGAATTCTATCGTCTGGTAATGGGCGTTCATAACGAATAAAATCTGCTTTACGACGAAATTTTTATTGGTTTGGCTTGATGGGAGGATAGTACTTTATGGATAGACGCTAAGGACAGCGAGACTCCGTGCAGCCTCATCAATTCTGTTTGCAAACGTCGGGCACCAAGATTTCTGGCTGAACGTATTTCTAATATTTAGACTTCTAGCTCAGCACTGATTTTAGTATTTGGCGATTTTAAGGGACGTCTACTCTGGCTACTTAACCCATCAATACCTTGCTCAGAATATCGTTTCCACCACTTGCGTAACGTTGGTCTGGAAATGCCACATCTCCGACAGACTAGGCCAGCATCATTGGTCTCTTCAAATAATTTAACCCATACGAGTCTTTGTTGAATTTCTCTGTTCATAGACACCCATTAGATTGAAATGATGTCTATGAATCACCCCCCTAAACTAAGGCTGATCGGCAATCAATTCACATTGGTTAATGAGCTTAATCAAAGTGTTTTGCACATATTCTTCAAACTCAATACCTTGTTCTTCCGATATTTTTTCAATTTTTTTAAGAACATCACTATCTAATTCAAATTCTATTTTCTCTGATGTTTCCATTAGTAAATCATAGTTATTTTCGACCATTTTTTTGAACATTTCTTCTAAGTTGTTTCTCGATGATACTTTGAAAGATAGTCGTAAAGAGCTATTAATAATTTCAACATGAGTATATCCAATATATTCAGTCAATTTTCCTACAAATCCTAAATGCTTCATAATCATGCTCAAATATACTGAAAGGAAATAGCTCTCTACTAATAGCTATGTAAATTTAGCTAAACTTTCCTTTACAAACGTTGGATCAACAATAAATAACCTAATTAATGATGTTGCTGCACCAGAAGGTCTTCTCACACCTTGTTCCCAAGATTCTAATGTACGTTTGGAAACACCAAGGAGCTTAGCAAACTGTTCTTGTGTCAGCTGTGCCTTTCTACGTGCTAAAGCTACATCTGTTTCAGTAATTACTGTTCTTTTTGCAGCATTATTTGCCAACATATCATCGATGCCTTGTAAGATTTCAGCCTCAATATCTCTTGTTGCTTCAAAGGCTTCTAGTTCTTTTTCAGTCATTAAACGAGTCATTTAATTTCTCCACGAATACTTGAAGGGTTTTCTTACTAAGTTGTACCGTTTGCTTTTTACTGTACAAGGTTAATAACCAAATCTCTCCATTCGTTAAACGATTAAAGTAGATGACTCTGACACCACCACTTTTGCCTCGACCACCGCTAGTCCATCTGATCTTACGAATGCCACCCGAATTAGGTTCGACATCCCCGGCCTCAGGATTTAATGCCAAGAATGTTTTAAATTCCTCATATTCTTCCTGAGTTCAATAAACAAGACAGTATTTGGTAAATAAAGGGGTTTCACATATTGTATACATTGCTTGTGTTTATACTACCTTGTAGTAGTTTATTTTATACTACTTTGTGGTACTTTTAAATATGAATGTGTAATTCGTAGGATGAAAGATGATATATTATTTTACAGAAGAGCCCTTCTAGGTAGTGTTATCTAGGAGGAAAAATGAAAAAACTGAAACTGATCCTAGCCAAAATAATGGACAGTACTTCCCTCTAAAGATAACGTAACGTTAACTTTGGAGATACAAGAAATGGCCAAACGTTTTAGTCCTGAATTTAAACAGCAAGCAATTGATTATGCACTTTCAAACTCACACGAGTCAGTAGCTGCAATCTCCCAGAAATTAGGTGTGGGTTATTCAACATTAGATAAATGAATTCGTGAAACCAATCCGGCAGGTTCAAGCAAACGTCAACTTTCACCAGAACAACAGCGGATCCTAGAATTAGAGAAAGAAGTCAAACAGCTCAGGAAAGCCAATGACATCTTAAAAAAAGCGCATGTGTACTTTCTGACAGATCATGCCAAGAAAAGTACACGGTAATTCAAGATCTAGCTGTGAATGGAGTCACTGTATCTTCTGTCTGTAAATGCCTGGGTGTCAGCACTTCAGGCTATTATGCCTGGGGTTGCTGCGCATATGCGTCCATTCCTCGGAAATATTAGTACGACACCTTCACGTGACTTACCAGACTCTCAAAACTGCCACGACTTTGGTCAGTATTTGATTGATGCACCGCATAAATTCGGAATGACTGATGAAGAACTTATCGCAGCCAAAACAGACGGTCACATGGATACCAATTCGATTCATCCAGGCTGTATTTTGATTTGTCCTGTGAAAGTACCAGGTGCAGGTGTCTACATGGGGGATATGCATGCGCAACAAGGCAATGGTGAAATTGCAGGACATGCCATGGACGTTTCAGGCGAAACAGAATTACAAGTAGAAGTGATTAAAGGCTTAACAATTGACGGCCCAATTTTACTTCAAGCACCAGATGACTTACCACCAATGGCACATCCATTTACCAAGGAAGAGCGTGAAAAAGTGAAAGCTTTAGGTGCGCGTTGGGGACAAACTGAGATTGAGGAAAGTGCTCCAATCACATTTATGGGAACAGGTAAGAACCTCAATGATGCAACGGACAATTCATGATTACATCCATTATTATAATCATGAAAGAATACAACTAAATTTAAAAGGATTGAGCCTTGTTCAATTCAGAACTCAATCCTGTTGTTAACTAAACTGTCCAAGATTTGGGGTTCAGTTCAAATGGGCGGTTTTTTAGTTGCCTAGATTGTAGTAATGGTCCAGTTGTCTCATTTGGTAGTCGCTCATTTCAGCATCCTTAAAGAATTCATCTCTTGACTCAAGTACATCTCGAACATCCTTTATGATCTCTTTTGCCTGAAACTCGGTTAACCCAAAGGCATTGCAGCGACTCAATAGATTTTGCGCCGTTCCGATTCGGCCTTCTTCTCCCACGGCGATCGCATGTTCTTTTGGGTAAGATGCGCGAGATCCGTGCGGTAGAACATCAAATAGAGGGCTGAGTGAATAATGATGATTTTTCATGTCATGCATTAAGAAGCCATGGTTTTTTAAATGATCATCTGTATTACTGATCATCACATTCAAGACCATGCGCTTATATAGCTCTAATTGATTGCTGATTGCGTCATGGCAAATTTGACTGCAGATCTTAGACAAATGCATATAAGACATCTTTAAGTCGTCTACGCGCACTTTACGAATGTTCATAAGGCTGTGTGCGCTGATGTAGTGTTTCTTTCGCTCAGGGCAGTTACGATCAAAGCGCTCAACAAGCAAAATAGGGTTGCCTTCAACTTCTTCAAGCTCGACATTGCTGACATTCAAACCTAAAGCTTGCGCCATCTTCATTGATGCATATTCAACTTTTGCATTATCAAAGAGGTCATCGGATTTATTGAATTTCGCAATCCACTCAATGCCTTTGTGCTGTACGACCACTTTAGGTCGCGCACCCCCCATTGATGACCCATGGTGAATGAGTTTTGATAAATAATTATCGGTCATCATGCTGATCATGTTCGGGTCTTGGTGCTGATCAACTGCTTTAGATAATTTTAAGTAAGCCTGTAAGTCAGAGAATTTAACAAAGGATTCTTTGCCAACGGTTTTGACCGCTTTAGAAGACAAACTCGCCACTAAGCACCCAACTGCATTACCACGTGCCGCAATAAGCCATTCAATTTGATTGAGTGGTACGCGAGTGTGCTGGGTTAACGTAAGCTTACGACCCCAATTGTCGGGCGTAGCATCTGCAAGTACGCCAAAGCCATCTTTAGCTGCAGTGGTGTACGCCGTGTTGGGTGTAATAAATGGTAGGTTAATTGGATCAAGCTCAAATGAGTTATTGAGATCCAAATAGCTCTTACCATAAATAAAATTATAGATTGAATCTTTGAGCGCATATTGAGCAACAACTTGCGGCGTATCGCCTGTATCCAAAAAAATGTAGCAGCTCTTAATTTCTTCTTGCATGGATAGGTTTTTAGAAGTCATCACTCATATCCTCTGATTTATTATTAGCGCGGACTCGAACTTTTTTGGTAGCGAGTGCTTTTCCAACTTCGTCATTTTGTGGGTTCGCAATACTAAGCAAACTGTCTTCCAAGCCAAATACAACGAGAATGGAAATAAGATTTTTTAGGTTAGAGCTGGGTTTGCCGCTTTCAAGTCGTGAGATTGTCTTTTCATCCACATGCACACGGTTAGCCAATTCGCTAATCGTCATATTCCGGTTCATGCGTGCTGTTTTAATGTTACTCCCGATCTGAACTAACAGATCTTCAACACCCTCAAGCATAAAATCACTTGCTGCTCTTTTCATGAAAAATCTCCTCAATACGGTCATTATATACCGATTAACCGACTTAAGCAGTGTTTTATGGGTGTTTTTAAATTATATTTGTAAGAGATTTTAAGCTCTTGAGCCTATTTGCAGGGTTGGTGCATAATTTAAATTGACTTGAGAGGAAGTGCGCTGTGTAAGTGTGAGAAATAAAAGAAAGGTAAAGTAATGGATCAACCGAAAATTCTTTTGGAAATGGAGCAATTTTGTGAAACTAATAGCAATGTAAGGTTAATGCTCAGGGAAGTAAGTCGTTATCCTTTAGGTGAATGCGTCATGGAACGTATGTCATTAAAAACGCAGGCCATACAGCGCATAGATGACATGGTAATGTTTCATAGGTTTGCAATGTCTGTACATAAACAGTGATCTTAGCCAAAATAATGGACAGTACTTCCCTCTAAAGATAACGTAACGTTAACTTTGGAGATGTAAAAATGGCTAAACGCTTTAGTCCAGAATTTAAACAGCAAGCAATTGATTATGCGCTTTCAAACTCACACGAGTCTGTAGCTGCAATCGCCCAGAAATTAGGTGTGGGTTATTCAACATTAGATAAATGGATTCGTGAAGCTAACCCAACAGGTTCAAGTAAACGTCAACTCTCACCAGAACAACAGCCCATTCTAGATTTAGAGAAAGAGGTCAAACAACTCAGGGAAGCCAATGACATTTTAAAAAAGGCGCATGTGTACTTCCTAACAGATCATGCCAAGAAAAGTACACGGTAATTCAAGGTCTAGCTGTGACAGAAATTAAGGTTTCATCTGCCTGTAAATGCCTAGGTGTTAGCACTTCGGGATACTATGCTTGGCGGAAGCGACAGATTTACGCTACTCAAAAATATACTGATTTAAAAGCTGTATATTGGCAACACCATGCTCGCTTAGGAGCACCTTCATTAGTTCATGACATGCATGATTTAGGTTACTGCATGAGTGAACGTACAGTTGGAAGGATGCTAAAAAAGCTTGGTTTACGCAGCAAGATTTCCCGCAAATATAAGCATACAACTGATTCAAATCATCGTTTGCCGACGGCACCGAATTTGTTAGATCGCCAGTTTACAGTCACTCGGCCAAATAGAATTTGGACGACCGACATAACGTATATTCACACCAAAGAAGGTTGGTTTTACTTATGCGTGATACTAGATTTATTTAGTCGTCGTATTGTGGGTTGGCAAACCAGCCATCGAATAGACCGTCAATTGACGTGTGATGCATTTAATTATGCAATGGCTCGTAAGGGGTATCCAATGGATGTTATGGTCCATTCTGACCAAGGCTCACAATACTGTAGTCGAGATTTTAGAGCGCTATTGTTGACGAATAACTGCATTCAAAGCATGTCTAGACGAGGCCTTGCGCAGTATACTGCTCATGGGATAATGCGGTGACGGAAAGCTTCTTTCATACATTGAAAGGTCATGTGGTACACGGGAGTGTGTTTACTACCCGAAAAGAAGCCAATGCTGTCTTGTTTGAATATATTGAGATTTACTACAATCGAATTAGACGGCATTCTGCAAATGGCTGGTTAAGCCCAGAAGCTTTTGAACAGAATTATTTCAAGAATTTAGAGGGACCGATTGTCCACGATACTGTCTAGGATCATCTCTGCATTAGTCACAATAATGTCCCAAATTTCACGCATTTTATTGGCTTTACTAGTTTTTTTCCCTTGTATGGTACTGCTTGGCTTTTGCGTATTTTGTGGTACAGCCCTTGCTTTACAACCACAATCACTTGTTTTGGGATCCGCAGATACTCGAATCATCGCAAGTTTTGTGCTACTACCTAAAAATCTTGTGTAGTTAGTCATTTGTTTTTGATCAGGAGGGTCTTTGCTGTCCAAAAACTTAATTTCGACCCAATGTAAAATATTATCAATCGTTGGCACTTTCATAATATCTTTCACCACAATGACATCAGCCCCTATTCGATGATCTCCTCCTGGGGTTTCCATAAATTTATGTCGCGGAGGATTAGCCCCTGAAACCATCAATGGTTGTTTGCTTTTTATGTCATAAATCACTTCTGCTTTAATTGGACATTTATGTTCCATCACAATATCTACCAAGGCAAAAATCACTTGTACCGCTTTTTGTCTAAGATGGCGTACCCCCCATAAACTAATCACCTTATCAGCCATGGTTTCTTTTCTTGGGGCTTTTCCTGTTACACCACCAATCTGATTGCTAAAACAGCAAACTATACAAATCACTGATTTAAATAAAATTGGTTTCTTGGTGTAAACCTCATACTACGCCCCCGACCCTTGAAGCTTGTGAAGGTGCTGTAGGTTTAGTTGAACCACTCGGTTGTGGTGTTGTTGAACCTCTTTGCTCTTTTTTAATATCCGTTGCAACTTCTGTTGCAAAAGAAAAAAATAAACTCAATCAACTCTTGGGCTATATCTGCGCCAATATCTTTCAAAAAGGTAATTAGATGTTTTTTTACCAGTTCGGTGGTAGCTTTAGCTGCCTGATTTAATAACTTTTTTAGGACATAGAGTAAAGCTCTTAATAAAAATGCAAGTACAACATAAACAGCAGCAGCAATAACTGGAGCAACCATAATTTTCTCTTATTCTTCTATTTCTAAATCAATATCATCAAATTCATCTTTTGATCCAGTCAGTGAAAAGCAAATGGCTTTATCTGGATGGTCAACAATAAATGCTCAATGCGCACCAACTGCTCGTTTTGTGATGTTTGGTTGTAATACAGCATCTGATGACAAAGTTGTTAGAGTGTTTGCTAAAGATTTATCTGAATGTTCTAATTTTCAAAATGTACAAGTATGGGGACAAACTGGACCTGCAAAACCTTCATTTTATCCAGATAAGAGAGATAGTAGTGTCTTAAGAAATATGGGAACTGGTTGGACAGTCAACACTACTTATATGGTGGCTTCTACGCCAGGTGATGGTTTTGCTGCAACTCGTGGTGTGCCACTATTTTCTCCACCTGCTCTACCCATGAAAAAATTTATCAATGGTGTATTAATAGAAACAGCATTCCAAAATCAATTTAATGATCATAGGAATAACGTAAATTGAAGAAAAAAATTGGAATTTTTATCATCCTTATAGGCCTAATTATGGTAATAGCTACTAATTTTGAAAAGAAATATGAAACTCAGATCAGTATTGACTTAGATGAAGATGTAAGGAAAGATAATTTAAAAATAATAATAAATACATATGGTTATTTACTAAATGGTTATGAGTCAAGTAAACATATTGGTCAGACAAATACGTATTTATTTTTATATAAGGATGCTCAGATTCAAGATTATAGAAATACTAAAATCAATAAATATAGTGATTATTATATCTACGCTAAATATGGAAATAAGTATGCAAAAATGAAGTATACAAACTCTTTAGTTATGGGAAATAATGTAACTTCTATAAAAATTTTTATTAAAAAATTTAATGATTTATATTACATTTCTTCAAGTAATATAACGCCCAGTATTGAAGCTATTTCAGAAAATTCCTTTAAAGACATAGATGCTTTCAAGAGTAATAAGCATGACATTAAGATGTTAGGCTATCTAGATAAGCCTTAATTATTATGTTTACCTTAAGTCGGTTTTGTTGCACAAAGATTTCATAACTATATGATTTTAAAAGTTTTGATTATTTTTTGATACAAAATTAAATTTATTTAAATCAGATGCTTACATATTTATGCAACAAAGCCTATTCAATTCAATAAATGAATATTATGCTCAATCCTATTTTGGATCATTTGCAGAGTCTCTGCTTGAATTTGTCCAGGTAATAGATCATGAGCGATATTGCTGAATCGGATTGCAACCTTACAAATAGAGCCAATAATTTCATCGACTTCTTGAGCAGAAAGTTCTGCTTCCTGAGTACCAAGTTTTACAAGAGCTTGTCGAGGAATATCCAGTGCCTCACCCATGATATCCATTTGATGATATCCACCTGGCCCTTCACAGAAAGTAACATCATAGGCAGGGGCGAGTTTCCATTGCCCATTTTGAGACATCAGAAATGAAAAGTTTTTGCAATGATCATCTCGATTATTGAAGACTACATTGAAAACAGCTCGCTTGAATGCAATTGCTTTTTCGCGAACATCATTGGTGCAAAAGTGTGCAGCGCGAAGAAAGTTACTGTAGTCTAAAC
This sequence comes from Acinetobacter sp. YH12138, assembly GCF_015218525.1. NCBI lineage: Bacteria > Pseudomonadati > Pseudomonadota > Gammaproteobacteria > Moraxellales > Moraxellaceae > Acinetobacter > Acinetobacter sp. YH12138. The sequence continues at coordinate 100,635 of NZ_CP048671.1, forward strand.
TCCCTGGTGATTTAAAATCAGCTCCGGTGAAGGCAGCTAAACTTTGCATAGGGATACGCATACCATCATGGCGGTCAAATCTTTTTGATGCAAATGCGGTTAATCCATTCGGAAGAGTAAAATATTGAGTATCAGGGGTGTCAATATCACAATGACGTAAACATTCTGCATAAACAGCTTCAATTGCACAAACTTCAGGATGCTCTTGCTGAGCGGGAAATTTGATCAGCCAGGCTTCATGTTGATGTGAGCTAACTGTTGAGAATTCGTTGGTGACAGGATCACGATAGACGAGTGCTTTTGGCCTTGCACCTTGTGGTGATCCACCCATAACTAATAAATGCTGTAAAAATTCAGCACCTTCTCCTTTGAGAACTTCCTGGACTTCTTGGGCGAGTTTAAGCAGTGGAATATTTTCAGTTAATGCTAACTCAGGTGCTGAAGGTTCAAAGGATAATGCCCCCATCGCATGTGTATTAATATACGTTAGTCTTTCTAATGGCCCAATCCGTGCTGGATTGAGTCCATTTTTTTTAAATAAGCGATCCATAAGGAGCATGCCCCAACCATCGGGTAGGGCATCATATATAGGACCTGGCAATCCCATTTGATGTGCAGGAAAGTTCGTTCTTAATGGGTCACCTTTTAACGGAAGTAGGTAAGAGGAAAGTTCTAAACCTTTACTGATCGCTTCTGCACTGTATTCAAAGGCGATTAATGGTCGACCTGTGATTGCGGTTGAGGAGACCAGTGTACCCCAAAGCCAATATTCACCCCATCCATTGTAGTAAACATTAAGTTTTTTGAGCATGGATTTATTTCCTTTTGATACGTTGGCGAGCCGTATTGCTCTCATAGCGGAGAATGTCATCTACACTGTTTAAATGAGGTTTAAAGAGTTCCTCTAATTCTTTTAATCGACCCAGTACCATGGCAACGCGTACTAAATTTTCAAATGAAACATTTCGACCAGCTTCCAAATTAGATACTGTATTTACACCAATACCAGCACGTGTAGCGACGTCTGCCTGAGTCATTTCCAGATAAAGTCGTTCCTTACGAAGCCTTTCACATAATAAAGTAACAACTTCTTCAGGTTTTTTGAATATTAAATCCATAATATTGGGTCTTATGTCTATATATGTGTATTAAACCACAAAATAATGGAGTTATAAAATAAACCGACTTAGTCGGTAAGGAGGGTACTTTATTGGCCTGATTAGATCCTATTAGATTAAAGAAGTCTAATTAGACATTTACAATCTAATAGAGTCTAACAACTTGCTTTAAGCTCAATCAGTTTCGCGTGGTGTCGCGAGGAACCGTGATTTGCTATCAGTTCAATCTGGAATATCTGACACAAGTGGTCTGGAGTAATGAGGTCGATGGGCAGCTCTTTGCCTTTCTTGATACCTTATTCAGTACCGATTTACAATTTATTCATCATCTTCCGCAAACATTGCTTCAATTTCATCCCAGTGCGGAAATTTATACTTGTTTTTATTCACTTCAAATTGCAGGCCTACTGCATTAAGTATAGATTCAAATATGCTAAATGAGCCTGTAAAGTGGCCATTTTCTATCTCTGAAATTGTTGTTTTATTAACGTTCGTTTTTTCTGAAAGATTTTTCTGTGTATAGCCCAGAGCTTTTCTTGCCAAACGTATTTCTTTACCTATTTCTTCTCTTGAAGCCATATCAATTCTAACCCTAGAAATTTGTTCGCTATATAGCAAACTTTTATAGTGATTTTTGAATACCTTTGAATTTATAGGGTTCGATGTTGCCTTAAATTATTTGAATAGAGCTCATATGTGTATAGGATTTTTAATCCTTTAGAATTAGGCTAGCCTGTCTCTTGATGTAAAATCAATAATACTTGGACATCTATTCTTGTTTTATCTGGACATTTTTTTCTGCTTTAGGGTTAAATGAAACTACACAAAGATGTGGAACTTTGATTAAAGAACAGGCGTGGAACAGTAAAATTCAACAAAAAAGCCGTTCCAGTGCGCTGTTTACTGGAACGGCTTTAGTTAAGATATTGATAATTATAGGAAAATTCAAGCATTTCGTATAACGCGTATTATGTTAATTTAGCTTACTCTATGACATTATTCAGGAATATTAACCAAACTAAAATCCTCTAATTTTGTTTGTTCATTAAAAATATGGCTATTAAATTTATATGATTCTTTTAACCTAAATTTTTTTGTATGCTCTGTTTTATTGCTATTATGGTATTGATTATATTTAAAAAAAATATCACCATCTTTTTCATATGGATAAATTAAAACCTCACTACTTCTATCGTTATTACCTCTTATTGAATATTCATCTTCAATAAAATAAATATTTTCTCCAGAAATATAAGCAAATTTATTATTCTTTTTGACAAATATCTCATACATTTTAAAATCATATTTATTATTTAGTGGATAATAGATACCATTTCTTAGTAGTGTAAACATATGATTCTTATTTGAATTAATGTTGTTCATATCATTAATTTTTCTAATATTTATTTGAATCTCTTTATCTATATGATGATCAGTTAAAATTTTAAAACTAAGTGTAGGCTCTGTGTTCATAGTTTTTTGTATCCTATTCCAAATAAATACGCTAGAAAAAATTAATAAGATTATAAAAATCAATGGATAAATTATTTTTTTCATTTTATCTTCTTAATATAGCCTTTGGTTTGGGATCATAATTAAAAAAAGATTGATCTTTTTCATAGAGTAAGTTTCCATTCTTATAAAATCTCATAGGTTCTGCTTTTACACCAAAAAAATGAGCTTGTTTACCTTTTCCTGGTTTTGAATCTACCATATAAGTATCAGCAACAGACCAAGCTAAATCGTTACTTCTAGCAAAAGACGTAATTCTTTTAGAAGGGGAAAAGGATGGAAAACTTGAAGCACTTTGTCCGCCGACTTCCACATTTAAAAAATTAGGTAAGCAAGAAATATTTTGAGCGAAACTTGGGTTATTTGCAGAGTTACATCCAAAAAAAGTGCACCTAACATTACTAGAACACCAAGGCGTTGTTGCACAAAGATTTCATAACTATATGATTTTAAAGGTTTTGATTATTTTTTGATCCAAAATTAAATTTATTTAAATCAGATGCTTACATATTTATGCAACAAAGCCGATACTACAGGACACATTGGTGGAGCTTGGAAAGAAGCAAGTAGTGTGGATGCATTAAATAGAAAAAGTACTAGAAATGGGACTTTTGATGTAAATATGAAGAAAGTTGGAGATTAAATAGCGTGTTAGAAAATTTCAATAGGAATGTTACGTTTTTAGATGACTATGATCCTAATTGTTTTATAGGTTTATGGATTGATGAATGTGTTTGGTCTGATAAGGAATACTGGAAGTTAGAAAAAGATCTTTTAAGCATCAATTATCATTATTCCAATAATGTGGCTATTCCTAGAAATATTTTGTGTGGAATAATGAGAATTACCCAGTTAATGATTATTCCAAATTGGAATGATTTTGAAATTTATAAAGAACATGAGTTGTATACACTAAATGAAGATTGGGTAGTTCCAACAATTTTTGATAGATATGAAAGATTCAAATATTTATTAGGGATTTTGTTTACAGAAGAAGTTAGCTTAGAAAAGTTAGATTTTGGTTATAATCTGAAATCTAATTAAAGTTAACATAATACACGTTATGCGAAGTCAAAAATGGGAGCTTAAGCTCCCATTTTTATTGATGATTTTTTAATTCTTTCAGCATAGCATCCCGTAAAATTTCATTCATTCGTGTTTGATAACCTTTGCCTTGTGCTTTGAACCAAGCAAGTACATCAGCATCTAACCGAATTGAAGTTTGTTGCTTCACTGGGCGGTAAAATTGATTTGGGCGTACAGCACTGCTCCAATCGGTAATTTCAGGAATATCTGATAGATCTAGCTGATCATCCGGAACCGTGCCTTTAGCAAGCAAGCGTTGAATTTCAGCATCTTGCTTCTCACTAAATTTCTCATTCAGCTCTTTGCGTGAGTATCTAACCATGCTCATATTTGTTTCGCTCCGCTTTAGTCACTTGCCTTGCACTAATGATTCGTATGATTTCACAGTCATCTTCATCAAAAATGGTGTGAGCCACCAATAACATTAGTACGCCTTTAACTCGTCCAATGGTTTGCCAACGTTCTTCACCATCGGTATGTCTGTCTTGGATTGAGATCCTTAATGGATCTTCAAAAACAAGGCTTGCAGTTTCGAAAGAGATATCATGCTTTTTCTGATTCTTTCGATTCTTAGCCTCATCCCATTCAAAATACTGTTTCATAAAAAACATTCAAATTTGTATATACAATAATGTATCACAAAATTGTATCACTCAACCCAATTGGTGTAATTTTTAGTCAAAATTATTGGCAAAACACTCCAAAACCGCTCATAAAAAAGCCGACTTGTTTCCAAGTCGGCTTTTGAACATCATCGAGCAAATAATTTATATCATAAGTTTTTGATTTTTATATGTTTCAATTTGTGCATTTCGTATAATGCCCATTATGTTAATTAATTACCTTCTCAAAATTATATGTTTTACAATCATATAAAGTATCTTTTGGTAGTTTACTATTTTCTAAATACTTCAATAAAAGTTCCTGTTTATGATTAATCCAATCAAAAGTATCTTTATCTGTAGGTAGTACCGCATTTGGATTTTTTTCTTTATATAATATTAAAAATTTGTTAATTAAGCAGTAATCATTTGCAATATGTGGTCTATATGTCATTTGTTCATTAACAGAGAATCCTTCTTTTCCTGCTTCCTCTAAGCCTTTCAGTGAAGCTATTTGAAATAAAACATGTCTAAATATAGTATCTTTTAGATCTATAGGTGTTTTTGAATCTAATTTATTAATAAGTTTCAAATTATAGGGTAAAAATGTTAGTACAACACTTGCTGAATGTTCTGCTTCCAATTGAGCAGCTTTAAGATTATCCTTATATTCATTAGCGAAACTACAGCTACTTAACTGAAAACTTAAGACTAATACCATTAATTTATTCATATTAATAACCTAATTTTTTATAGCTTTCATTCAATCCATCACCCTTATAAGTTCCATCTTTTCTAAGTAACTCTAACATTCCAGCATGATAATCTTGATTAAAAACTTTTTTATACATAGCCCTATTAATCGTTAAAGGCCCTTGATTTTCAACTAATTGCCTTGTATCTACCACAGTTTTAGCAACACTAATCTTATCTTTGACATCTAAAATTAATTGAGCAATATCATAAAACCCACCTATAGACTTAGTTGTTCTTAAAGCAAACGTATCAGACTGAAATTCTGCAACTAATTTTGCCGCGTCTTTAAGCGCATTTTGTCTCACATATTTTTGAAAATTAATATAATGTTGAGTATGAAAAGATGCTCTATACCACATTTCCTCTGGAACCTTATTCATATCATATTCGAGACCAAATCTAGCTGCTAATAAGAGTTCAATATCATTAGTAACTTCTTCCCAATATTCCTTTGCCATCATAAAGTTATATGGTCTTGCCATATAATAACCAACAACTTTAATGTAAGAATTGCACAATGGAGCTGTTAATATTTTTGTAGGATCACAGGCTTTCTGCTCAACAGGCCAATCTACATTTTTTCCATTTATATATTGAGCCATTATATTTAATCCATTGGTGGTAGAGGTTTTGAAAGATCATAAGTTAAGAACTGAATATCTTGTGCTCTTGATCCAGTAGTTATTTCTTTTGTGTGACCATTTTCATCAGTTTCTCCTTCAATAACATTTCCATCAGGATCAACTAATTTATAATACATATTTGCTACGGGTTTATTAGAATGCTCATCTAATAATTGATAAACCATACCATGTATTATTTCTTGATTAGTTTCGACAAAACTATTTTCAATGGGAATAATACTCGAAGCAGCAGATGAACCATAAGAAGAACCACTATCACCAACGACATGGACTTGATTAGGCATTAAAGTTGCGCCACACGTGAACTTATCACCCACATAAGCGACAGCTTTCCCATCGAAAATCACATGATCATTGCTCTTAATCAAAGTTGACCAACATTTACATTTTGGACAGGCAAATCCATCACCAGCTCGAAGAAATAGATTCCCCATTTGTGAGCTACGTGACTGAGTTGAAATTACTACTCCACCATGGTCAGTGGTTGAACCATGAATACCAGAACCTTTAGACATTCTTTGAGTCTCCAAGAGTTGGATTCATAAATCCTTCAGGAATCATTGCATCATGATATAAACGTAAAATATGTGATGTGATCGGACTATCAATGATTTCATCGCCATTTTCTAATGGTGAACCAACGAGTGCCGCGGATCGATCATGAACAGTGATAGCACTGCCAGCGCCAGAGATAATTTTTGCAGTTGAACCATCAGCATATATGGCTTCATCACCAACTAGAGCTAAAGAAATGCCTTTGACTTTATAGGTGTCGGTAGAGGCTCTTATCAACCCACCTTTTTTTGTTTTAGCTCCATTAAATGCAGCATAAAATTTGGTATACGGTTTATGATCCCAATAGAGCTGTTCTGCTTGCTGAATCTTTTGAATATCATTTTGAGAAAGTTTTTTTAACTGCTCTTCTGGCAGTTGATGTAAAAAAGTAGGGCTAGTCATGCTAGATCCAATTATTTTAATTAAGTAAAGAATAACAAAAGAAAAAGTGAAGCAAAAATTAAAAATGTAATGGTTCAAATTTCTACTAAATATGAGTCCATTTAACATAATCTATATTATACGAAATTCTTCTGTTAGAACCCAATCAAAGTATCTATATCCTCACCAATAAAAATGTCTAGTTTATGATGGTTTTACCATCATGGACTGGATATGAAATATGGATGCTGATCACTATGTCTGACAAAGAAATTCAACGCCTTGCTGTTCTACAAGACGTTCGAGATCACCGTATTACTCAAGTCCGTGCTGCTGAAATCCTTAATCTTTCAACCCGTCAAATTACCCGGTTATTACACAAGCTCAATCAAGATGGTGTTTCAGGTATGGCTCATGCTAGTCGTGGTCAACCTGGTCATCGTCGCCATGATGACTTGTTAAAATCAAAGTGCCTCTCCATTATTTCTGAACATCTGTTGGGATTTGGGCCGACCTTGGCTCATGAGAAACTCAGCAGTATGTTTGCTCTAGATATTCCTGTAGAAACGCTACGTCGCTGGATGACAGCCAATGAGCTTTGGATCCCGAGATCTAAGCGCCTTAAACGCCCATACCAGCCACGCTATAATCGTGATTGCTTCGGTGAGCTGATCCAGATCGATGGCTCATATCATGATTGGTTTGATTTCGCCCTTGTTTGCCTTTTGATGGCGTATACCATTGCGTAGCAGGATCAAACCAAAGGGCAATATTTCCGCGACTCATGAGTGCTCGGTTATATGCGGGCCAATTGGTTGTGCGGTAGATTTTGTGTGTAGGCTTCTTCATTTGAAAATTATATCGCTGAAAAAGCCTTTACAGATAGGTTTGTGCAACAAAGCCCAATAGAACTCTAAATTTTAAAGATACTGTTCTAAAAAGTATGCAAAAAATAGGAGGAATGTACCTGAAATACCTGACATAATAACCAAATAATGTAAATGAAAGAATAAGGGATAATTTTTCAACATTTCTTTTAGTTGTGAATCAGCTATTTTGTGATATCTATCATTCCCATAAAAAGCTTTAAATGAGGTATTAAATTTTATATTTGATATTTCTCTCCAGTAAGCACTGGGAAACATACTCAAATAAAAGAAATCAAATGGTTCCATTAGTCTTTTAAATTTTCTCTCATCCTTATATATAATTTTACAAATTCCTTTTAGATAAATATTGGTATAGATATAAAGACTTATGAAGAAGATCCACAATAAAATAAAGAATAAAAGCCCGACCATTCCGATGAATGTTGTAGGTTCAGTTTTATATAACTTAATAATAAATTCTATCATTTATTTTCCATAACTTTTTCAACTAAATCGTATGATTTACCAGCATAGTGACCTGCAATCTCAGATGTACCTTTAGCGGCAATAGCAGCTCCAGCAGCAACAATACCAATAACAATTAATCCTGTTCCACCTGTCGCAAGACAATTAAATAACTAGCTTTTTTAGAAGAAACCTCGGTTTTCGATAGAACTCTAATTTTTTTTAAAATACTGATCCACAGAGTAGCCAAGAAACAAAAAGATCAAACTTAAAATTCCAGATAGCATAAATAGATAATGAAGATAAAAAAACATTGGGTAATTTTTCAAAAACTCTTTTAACTGATAATCACCTATTTTTTGATATATATTATTCCCATAGAAAGCTTTAAATGAGGTATTAAACTTTATATTTAATATCTCTTTCCAATATGCACTAGGCAAAACACTTAAATAAAAAAAATCAAATGGCTCCATTAATCTTGCAAACCGTTTCTCATCCTTATACACAATTTTGCAAATTTCTTTTAGATAAATATTAATATAGATATAAAGGCTTATTATAACCACCCATGCCACTACAATAAATAAAATACCAACTAAAATAATAAATAAACCAGGTCTATCTTTAGACATAGATAATAGAATTTCCAACATTATTTATTCCTAATTTCGTCAATATAGTCATAGGCTTCACCTACGCCATATCCTGCAATTTCACTAGCACCCTTTGTAGCCATTGCTCCTGAAGCAGCCACAATACCTATTACAATCAACCCAGTTCCACCTGTGGCGAGTCCAATCACAATAGCACTCACTACTGCTCCAGCAACCAAACCAGTACCGACTTTGGCAGTCTCAACAATCGTTGTTCTTGCTTTGTCTTCTGGCGCGGCTTCATATACATTTACACCAGAACTCACAACATCCGTAGTAATAGACACATAGCCTGCTATTTTAAGAAAAAACCGAGACATTAACTCGGTTTTAGTTTTTGATAGAGTTTCAAATCTTTTTAAAAATAATGTGCATGAATGTATGCATAAAGCATAAATAAAGTACCTAAAATACCTGACACAATGATCAAATAATGTAGATAAAAAAATACGGGATAATTTTTCAACATTTCTTTTAATTGGGAATCACCTATTTTTTGATATACATTATTCCCATAGTAAGCTTTAAATGAAGTATTAAACTTTATATTTGATATTTCTCTCCAATAGGCACTGGGCAACATACTCAAATGAAAGAAATCAAAGGGCTCCATCAATCTTGTAAATCGTTTCTCATTCTTATATAAAATTTTGCAAATTCCTTTTAGATAAATATTGCTATAAATATAAAGGCTTATGAAGAAGACCCACAACAGAATAAAGAATAAGAAACCAAAAGCAAAGAGTGCAAATATATGATCTGAAACCAATAAGTTGATAATTTTATTCATTTATACTTTCCACTTTATCATACATATATCCCGCACCAACGCCAGCAATTTCTGATGCACCTTTCGTAGCAAGTGCAGCCGATACTGCTACAATTCCAATAACAATTAATCCTGTGCCACCTGTAGCCAAACCGACAATTAATGCTGCTGTAAATGTGCCAGCAACAATTCCAGTTCCTAGCTTTGCTGTCTCAACCACTGTTGTTCTTGCTTTATCTTCAGGTGCAGCTTCATACACTTTTATGCTTGAACTCACGACATACGTAGCGATAAACACATAGTCATAAAACTTAATAAAAAGCCGAGATGTAATTATCGATCTCGGCTTTTAACACAATTATTTAACCTAGTTCAAAATAATATGACGCCAACATTAGTGACATAAATAAAATTCCAGAAAACAGAATCACATATTGTAAAATAAAAAAAACTGGGAAGCTTGTTAGTAAGCTCTTTAACTGCTCTTGATTCATTTTTAGGAAGAAATCTTTTCTATAAAGACTTTTAAACTTTATCCCTTTCTTTAAATGCAACAGCTCCCTCCAAAAAGTAGTAGGTATAAAGCTAATGTATATAAAATCAAAAGGCTCTAATGGTGCTTTGTACTTTCTTTCATTACCAAAAGCAATCCTGCAAATCCCTCCCAAATTTAAACAAACATATACATACATAACAAAGTATAGTAAAAACATCGCTATAAGGAAAAAGAATGCTAGTGCCCCCATAGGCATTTTTTGAAATACTAAAATAAGTTTATCCATTGTTATTTATCAGCCACAATGTCATACAATCCACCAGCAACATCCCCACTAATATCACCAAAAGCTTTAGATGCTCCAGCTCCCGTTAACGCTACAATCCCAATGACTATAAGTCCAGTTCCACCAGTTGCAAGACCAACAACAATAGCACTTACCACTAATCCAGCACCAATGCCTGCGGTAACTTTAGCAGTCTCAACAACCGTTGTTCTTGCTTTATCCTCAGGTGCAGCTTCATACACTTTTACGCTTGAACTCACAACATCCGCACCAATAGACACATAACCAGCTATTTTTAATTGTGTCGCAAACTTACCGATTTTACCCATTTCTTTGGCGTATTCTTTGAGTCCGCCTTTAAAGTTATTGTCTCTAACCAATGCCGATTGCTTCAACATACGGCGTATATTGGTAGTTTTAATCGACTGATCCCAACGCAAGAATTTCTTAGTTCCTTCGTTATCTAACTCCCTATACAAGTTTGCATACTTCTTTGGTAGCTGATTACAATATCAATATGCTTTTGTCTTCTACAAAGCGTGGTGTAATCTGGAGCTATCCAATTTAATCCGCAAAGTTTAATCAGACTTTGCACAAAGCCTTTGACCATTCGCAAAGACAATTTAAATAAAGATTTGATCATTAATCAGCATTGAATAGCAGTATCGGAGTAAGTTTGATTTCGTCCATGTTTGCCTTGTGATTGTGCATACCACTAGGTCTTTGGATCGAACCAAATAGTAATATTCCCACGATTAATGAGGGCTCTGTTATATGCGGGCCAATTGGTTGTGCGGTAGATTTTGTGTGTAGGCTTCTGCATTTGAAAATTATATTGCTGAAGAAGCCCTCAAGAACAGCTTTGTGCAACAAAGCCTATCAATACTCATAATTAAATAGCTTTGCTAAATAAAACTATGGATTAAAAATATCATTTAAAATTTAATTGATCCATTCTTGAGGAACTTGAGGGATTTTAGATGTTCTCACACAAAGCCTTCTAATTAAGAATTGAGGAATACCAAAAATCAAAAGATTTAAATTAAAGTCTGAAGGTAATTTCACTTGATCTGTGAAATAATCTCGCTCTGAAAATCTTAGTAGTTTAAGTCTAAACCAAGTTTCTCTTGCTATCTCTTTACGGTCAATGACATTCGGGGCATAGTAATGAATATTATTTTTTAATTTTTCTAAGTCTTCACCCGCCATATAGCGTCTAAAAAACTCCCAATGACCTTCAACCAAACTTAAGCTACGAAATCTAAATGGAAAGACGACCACTTGTTGAATGATCTCATTTTGATCAATCAGTGAAGCATTCACAGCGTATTCATGATTTTCATTAATATTTATAGAAAAATGATAATCACTCCATGGAGCTGAAATCCATTTTTTTTGGTAAGGCTCAAAATAGTGTAATTCTTGCTTTTTACGGTTAAAAATTAACGGGTAATGTGTATAGCCAAATAATTCGCGACCGAATGAAATATTAAATATTTTTATTAAAAGATAAGTACTTCCAATCAGGGCAAAAGTCCCTATTATAAGAGCAAAAGATATTTCATTTTTAAAAAGTGCATAAAATAGAAAAAAAAGTAAAGAAGAACTGATTATTAATAATATGATGGAGAACCATATAGAAAAAATTGATGGCAATCCTCTAATTTCGTCCCAAGCATCAGTACAAACTAGGTAATCATCATTAACTTGCTGGATATTAAAATATGGAATCAACTTGTTTTTTAATTTTTCTTTAGGATCTAAATTAAAATTAATCAATCCTCGTTCATTAATATAAGTTAATATCTTTGGTCTTTCATGATTAATTTTTAACCCTAGTATTAAATTCTGATTCTCATAACCATAGTTACCGCTCATAATCTTCCTTTTATTTCTTAAGATCTACTATTCTTCAATTAGAACTACTAACTTCTTCAACGGCCATTATATAATTTTTTTCAAGTTGATCTAAAGAAAATCCTGCATCAGATACCCCCCAAGCACTTTGTTCAAGCCATTGTATAAGCTGTTGCCTACGATTATAGTCAGCATAATAATCAATTCCAAAACCAACTATAATTAAAGCAACTCCCCATCCAGTCGCTCCTAACCCAGTAAACGAGCTGACATAAACGTTGTACCTTTACGTAAAAGATAAGTTGAAGCTATTAGCGAGATTCCAAATGCTCCATCAAAAATCTTGCTAGTTTTATTATTTCGATTAAAAGAAATCCAAGCATTTTTAAATTCTAAAGCAGCAAAAATGGTAGCACCACCATATAAACCAAAGCGAGCGATTCTCGTGGTCCAACCTTTTTAAATATCTTAATTTTGCTGATTCACCAACCTGCAATACTTTCATTTGAAGCTGACGGTTTAACACATCCGCAACCTTGCCAAATGTTGCCGCAATTACACCAATAAAATTAGTCCCCGTTTGTAAATTCACTTCTGTAACCATGCCTTACGTAGTGCTAAACCATCTAGATGGCCAAACACTACAAATGGGAGAGCGCTTAACCGTACGGCATAGTCATGCTCACCCAGTACAACCAATAGATTTTCCTGAAAGATTTAAAGGGGTAATTAATCCAAACTTTGACAACTCTGTCCGCTGTGTAGTAAACCAAACTAAAAAAATTATGTAGTCTCACCGGCTTTGTTGCACAAACCTATCTGTAAAGGCTTTTTCAGCGATATAATTTTCAAATGAAGAAGCCTACACACAAAATCTATCGCACAACCAATTGGCCCGCATATAACCGAGCACTCATGAGTCGCGGAAATATTGCCATTTGGTTTGATCCTGCTACGCAATGGTATGCTCCATCAAAAGGCAAACAAGGGCGAAATCAAACCTACTCCGACGCAGCTATCCAATGCTGCTTAATGATTAAATCCTTATTCCGTCTATCTTTACGTATGGTCACTGGCTTTGTGCAAAGTCTGATTAAACTTTGTGGATTAAATTGGACCGCACCAGATTACTGTACGCTTTGCAGAAGACAAAAACATATTGATATTGCGATTAATTATCAAAAAAAGCAGTGGTGGGCTTAACTTGCTGGTAGACTCTACCGGTCTAAATTTTTTAGGTGAAGGTGAATGGAAAAGGAAGAAACATGGACCTGAATATCGTCGCCAATGGCGTAAACTTCATATTGGTATAGATGCTGAAACCCTTCAAATACGCGCCATTCAACTCACTACAACTAATGTGAGTGATTCACAAGTGCTTGGTGATTTACTCGATCAGATTCCACAAGATGAGCAGATTGACTCTGTTTATACCGATGGCGCTTATGACACCAAACAATGTCGTCAGGTCATTGCAGATCGGCAAGCGCATGCGGTGATTCCACCTAGAAAAAATGCGAAACCATGGAAAGATACAAAGATCAGCTCGCTAGCGCGAAATGAATTACTTCGAACAGTTAATCTTGCGAAGCAGTGCTTCTCAAAAAAAGCAGGAACACCATATAAAGTATTTCCAACAGATCCAAGTAAATATACGAAAGAAGATCCTAAAAAATTAATTAAAGAGTATTTTCCTGCAATGAATGATTTGGATTATATAAAATGGTAACTAAACATGCTTTATTGATATTATGTTTTTTTGCACTAATGGGTTGTCATGAAAAAGATAATCCTGCTGAGAACCATCAGAAGATAAATATTATTCCTAAAATTGAGAAACTTGTTGTGACAAATGATGAATATGATAAAGAATATTTTGGATCTCTAAGAGATTGGATATCAGAAAATGATTTTTTGAAAATATCTGAGTATGTTATAAAAAAAGCAAAAGAAAATAATTTTCAGGATATTGATCCTGTTTTAGGAAAAAAAGAAAAAATGTATAGCAAGGATTTTAGCGATCCTTATATGTCTTATCATTATATTAATATTCCTAATTTACCTCAAACGGAAGTTTATTTGAAATATAAAAAAGATAATAATAAATTAACTTATATTTCTTTATCCTCTGGTGGACCAGTAAGCTTTATTTTGAAAAATTCAGATATAAATGTATTAAATGAATTAAAATTAAAACTATTGAAAAAAGAAAAGCTTAGTTCCTCAAATCAACTAGCGGAATATCAACTGAGTGACGGAACTTTAAAGTATCAGGTAGTAGCAAAAAATACCCTAGATGATACAAGCTTACCTAAAGAATTCTATAGCTTTGATATATATAGAATAGTTGAAAATAAATTTTTGAGACTGTTCTAAATTTTGTGTAAATGCTTAATTTTAATTTATCATTAAAAGAATAATTACAAAAGGTACTTCACATAGAAAACAATATAAAGTCATTCGTAATTAAGTTGATTATTTTCAGTGGTTCTAAAGATTTCCTAAAATTAACATAATACGCGTTATACGAAAGGCCCTATTTACAGGCCTTTTAATCATCTGATTAACATAAAATCTCTTATGCGAAATCAAAAATGGGGGCCTTATAGCTCCATTTTTATTGATTTTTGCTTGATAGAGTATGAGCAATAAAAATTCCTATAGCAGCAGCTACGCTATACGTAATATAAAATTGAGTTTGAAAAAGAGCTTCTCTTGTTATTATCCAGATAATAAAAATTATTAAACTCGTAGAGATTATTGCAAGGCTAAAATTTTTATAAGGAGCTAATTTATATGATAAAAAACCATATCCTAATAAGCCAAAAATATTTAAGTAGTCTTTCCCATCTAGCAAATATACATCCATTACAACATTGACGATTAAAAACAATAAAGGAAAAAAAAGAAATTTAAACATGAATATAAAAACCTATATTTTTAAGATAGTTACAATTGGCAATTGTAGTTTAAATGAATGACATGCATTTTATAATTATCATTATTTCTTTATTTGAATTTGAGTATAGTTCTGGATTTTGTACTTCACCATCATATTTGGTTAAATATTCTCTAAAATTAACATAATACACACTATACAAAGCTCTATAAATAACATTAACCTAATGATTTAAAATAGTTTTTCAATAAAAAAGCCCGACATCCTGTCGGGCTTTTTCGTATTGGTTCGCTTGGCATAACTCCTGTCGTGCCGCCGATCCTTGTGCAATTATTTATTTTTATTCTGCGGAACGTCCTGTTCTCTTATGACTTCATGATATTGAATACAAGGGGTTATGAATATCCGCAAAATCCCTAAATTCATGTGCGCTCAGGCGTACAAAATTGGTGGATTTTTATCCCAAGAGTTGTCCGCAGAAATTGGGGATTATTTCTAAACTGTGACCCTTGAGAAATCAGGAAAAAACGCAAAAAAGAATATTTTTTGATCAATTTTATTGGCTAAAAGTATCAAAATTGCTTAAAAAGAAACCGACTTGTTTCCAAGTCGGTTTTTTGTTGTTTTTCAGGGGGATGAAAATTTTTTAACTATATGAAAAACAAGGATATTTTAAAAAGCATTTCGTATAACCTCTATTATGTTAAATTAAGTATACTTGAATATTAGCGTTAGTGTATCAAGCATTAAAATTTAGCGCCTACATTCAAAGGCGCTTTTTTATTAAAACTTAATTTTTTTTCACTATAGAGGCTTTCATTAAATTTGAAGCGTACCGGGTTTGTCGGAGACATTTTTATTTAAGTTAGGCCACCTGACCTAACGGGTTAATCTTATCATAGTACATTGCTTCAAACTCAAAAGGAGGTACATAACCCAATGCGCTGTGTACACGCTTTTTGTTAAACCAATCTACCCAATTTAATGTCGCAAGTTGTACATCCGCTAAACCTTGCCAGTCTGCTTTTAAATATTCAATCACCTCTGTTTTGTATAACCCATTCACTGTTTCAGCCAAAGCGTTATCGTATGAATCACCATTTGTACCGACTGACGCTCGTAAATTTGCTGCTTCTAGACGATTGGTATAGCGACTGGAAAGATATTGCACACTTCTATCGGAATGATGAATCACATTCTTTGGCATCCCTCGATCATGCAATGCTTGCTCAAGTGCATCGAGCACCATATCTGTATTCATCCGTGTAGATACTTTCCATCCAACAATTGCTCGTGAGAACACATCAATAATAAAGGCGGTATAGACCCAGCCCGAATGAGTTTGAATATACGTAAAGTCACTCACCTGAGATACCGTCTTGGTAGTCAATCAGGTTTTGAGATTATTCGACCAATAAATAATCTCTTTGATAGGCAGTCAGATGTTTTAAAACGCCATAACACCTTGTATACCTAGCTTCTGTATCAATCGAGCAACTGTACAACGTGCGATAACATAACCTTCACGTTTCAATTGTTGCCAGACCTTAAGCACACCATATCGGCCTGAACTTTCTTTCCAAATTCGTTTAATTTGTTCAGCATGATGCTCATCATGTAGATCTCGTTTCGCTCGATGTTCTGGATTGTCAGCGAGATCTAAAGTTCGTTAATAGGTTGAAGCTGAGATCGGTAAAATCCTACAAATCGCATCAACACCGTATAACACTTTATTATTATGGATGAAATCCATCATTATTTGTGTGGGCGGTCGAGCTCCGCCTGGGCGAAAGCACGCTTTAATTCTTTAATTTCACGTTCCATTTGCTTCATTTTTTCTTGATCAGATATCTGTTGTACTTTAATAGGATTTTGCTGATCTAAATGCTTTTGATGCCAGGCACGAAGTGTTTCAGGAGTACAACCAATCTAACGGATGGCTCTAGTCCTCCTATTTTTCAAGTCAATTTCTTATCCGCGATTCGAGTTATATAGAAACTTTTTAGATGAATATTCAATCTTCTAATATTTTATTAGCAATTTTCAAATGTGATTCTGTACCTTTTAGATAAACTTACTCGTGTATATGAATTTTATCGTATAAAAATGGGAGCAAAGCTCCCATTTGACTTCTAGCTACTTTTCTAAATTTTGGCTAAATAAAATTTTTCTCTTTAGCACCTTCTGAATCTAAATAGTTCTCTAAAGAATCATCGAGAGCTTCTAACCAAGGCGTATGATGTGGTCTTGCCATTTTTCCAGTCATAACTGAACGATACGTTTTATCTCTAAATTCCATAATATTTTCTTTCTTGTGCTTTTTCCACTGCATGAAAATATTATGCACCCCATCAACGTCAAAATTAGGGTAATCTGTTTCACTAATTAAATATTTCACATATTCACCTTGGAAACGTGCTTTCTTTTCATCTGTACTTAGAGCTTTCTCTTCTAAATGCTTCTTCTCAGTATGATGTTGCATTTCCATGATATTTGGCAAAGAAATTTTACCTAATATGATATCTCTAACATACCAAGCTTGGGCATCAAACATATTGAAGGTATACCATTGATCTTGCATACCTAGATAAAATAAACGGGGATTTTTTTCCCATACCACACCTTGGTAAAGATCTAGTGGATATAAACAATTGTGTGTTCTTAAACGCAATTTATCTTCGATAAATGGGAAATGATGAAGATAACCAGTACACAAAATAATCGCATCAACTTTTGCCGAAGTACCATCTCCAAAATAAGCTTTACGTTCATCTACACGTATTAGCTGTTTTTTCTCAGACCAATTTTTCGGCCATCTAAAATCCATCGGTTTGTTACGATAACAACTATAGATTTGCTTCGCGCCATATTTGTAGCATTGTGAACCGATGTCTTCAGCCGAATAGCTACTGCCCACAAGCAGTACCGTTTTATCTGCAAATTCACGGGCATCACGAAAATCATGGGCATGTAAAATACGACCATGAAAACGATCAAAGCCTTTATATACGGGTACTTTTGGTGTCGAAAAGTGCCCTGAGGCTACAATCACATAGTCAAACTCTTCCACATAGTGTCTTTGGTTCTTGTAATCTTCTACTTCAACAGTAAATTTCTTTTTATGTTCATCGTAGCAGACATGCTGCACCGCGGTATTGAATCTGACCAAATGTTTGATCTTGGCTTTTTCCGCACGACCCTTAATATAATCCCACAACACTTCTCTTGGTGGGTAAGAGGCGATGGGCTTTTTAAAATGTTCGTCAAACGTATAATCCGCAAACTCTAATGCTTCTTTTGGCCCATTAGACCACAAGTAACGGTACATACTACTATGAACGGGCTCTCCATTTTCATCTACACCTGTACGCCAAGTATAGTTCCATTGCCCACCCCAATCACTTTGTTTTTCAAAACATATAATTTCGGGAATTTCTAGACCTTTGGCCTTTGCTGATTGGAATGCTCTTAATTGTGCCATGCCACTAGGACCTGAACCAATAATTGCTATTCTAGTCATCGCTATCTCCATTAGTTTTAATAGCTTCGCCTATCTCCAATTTTGATTTTATTTAGGATCGTAAGAATAGTTTATGTACAAACCTAAATTTATAGATTAAGGATAATCCACTCAAAATAGGATGCGAAGTAAAAAAAAATATTGTAGGCTACATTTATATTGGATATATAACATACAGAAAAGAATAAAAACTATATCATAAAAACTCATATAAAAATATAATATAAATAATAATATTAAATATAACAATTTAACTTCTAAATTTTTTTAATTTAATTTTGAATAACCTGAAGATCAGTGTAAAAAATCCTTACAATATAAAGCTTTAATGCAGAAGATTATCAAACAACGTTTCATATCCTAGAATTTTAATCGTATATTTAACATAAAATCTCTTATGCGAAATTAAAATTGTAACTCCAAAAGGCTTTGTTGCATAAATATGTAAGCATCTGATTTAAATAAATTTAATTTTGGATCAAAAAATAATCAAAACTTTTAAAATCATATAGTTATGAAATCTTTGTGCAACAAAGCCTTCCTAAAGTAAACTGAGCTTCTGAAAGTTCTTTTTTTGACGACTCCTCAAAATATTTTAATGCTTGTACATCATCCTGCTTTACGTACTTACCTTCTTTATACATAACTCCGAGGTTATACAAACCTATTTCATCATTTTTCTTCGCTGCTTTTTCAAACCAATAAAATGCTTTTTCATAATTTTGATTCACCCCTACCCCATCATAATACATACGAGCAACTTCAGTTTGAGCTTTTGAATGGCCTAGCTCAGCTGACTGCATCAGTAATGAAAAAGCTTTTTTATAATTTTTTTCCTTACCATTAAGACCTAGGTAGTAATCACCAGCTTCAACATACAACTGCTCTGAACTTTTATTATCTACATGTGTACCTTTTTGAAAATTACTTTCTTTAGTACAAGCGGCAAAAAATAGACACATTATTGTACAAAATAATATCAATCCAATTTCTTTCATACTCTTAACCTAACCTTTAATCTGCACCAGATGGGTGATTTTCTAATCCAGGATCTTTTTCAGTAGCAGTCCGATTCAGCAGTCGCCTTAAGTTCTTTATAAAAAGCCCGGGTGGGCTTTTTTATTTATCCATCATTTTAAACATCGTAAATTCAAAATTATCTTTTGCGCTGACTTCCTCTGGGCGCTCTAAATCCATTTTGTTTTTTCGTACTACATCTTCATGCCAAACGGGCAATGGTTTGATATGCAATAAAATTCTTCGTGCAACAAAGTTACACACATCAAATGGATAAGCAAATAAAGCTGGAACCCAATTATAATGATAAATGATTCGAAATGATTTCCATGTATCTCTCCAACTTTCTTTTGCACCCACGACCTTTTGACAATAGGTTAGTTGGGTAAACGGATCGATGGTACCGTACATAGGATGCGGTTTGGGGTAAAGCTCCTCTGGTCCTTTCATCATAAAATGACAAATAAAAGTCCATAAACCTTGAGTACGAAATATTCCAATCATTGGAAAGCCAATCACAAAGGTATGTTTTAGGATGCCGTCTTCGATGATATGTGCCCGAAGCTCTCGTAATGGAATGCCAGACAACCCAAAACTACTGCCCATAATATAAACTACATCTGTCCATTTCTTTTCTATATATTCTTGATCATTAATATAGAAAAAAACTTTACCTGTTTTTCTATTAAAAAGAACAGGCTTACAAATAGGTTGTTTATGATCATATTTAAAGTAAGGACGTAGAAATGCAACACAAGGAAGTCCTATTACAAAAAGTACAGCTATAAGGAAAAAAAAAGCCTCTCCTACACTAGAATTATCAAGAAAAGAAAGAATACCAATGTAGTAAAATAAAAATAAAAATAAAAATAATGGAAACATTGGAATTAATAAACTTATTCCTTTTCCTAACCTTGCATAAGATTGATCAATCAATTCAATATAGTCATCATTCAATCTGATAAATGACCAATTATGATTACGTTTATATTTGGTCGTATCGTCAGGTTTGAGTAAAACATCACCTTCTTCCAACTTGGAAAAGGGAATGTTCTGTTCAAAAATATCATAACCAAAGATATGTTTTTTAATTTTCAATATCTGGATCTTTTATATACACTTTTCTTGACTTCGCATCGTAATGAAAATGCCTATTGATGTCAGCATTAACGATATAAGGATCATCCTTATCAATCGTACAATCGTTTAAAATTGATTCTGGCCACATTGGCACTTTGCAATCCCACATAGCATACACTCTTCCCCACTTCCAGAATACAGACTCTAAGATAAGGAAACGTAAATAGTAAAAGAACTTCGAACCAAAACTATTAATATCCACACGGTAATAACTAAATTCACGAGATTCTTTTTTTCCGACAATGTCATTACAAAATGTGACTTTAGAAAAAATCTTATATTCATCATTTTCTAGTGATTTTATATCTTTGGGATAAAGCTTTTCTGGCCCCTCTGCCATATAGATACAAATCATCCCCCAGAAAGACTCTAACAATTCTATTGAAGGTACAGGTGGACCAATCGCTACAGTATGTTCAATGAGTTGAGATTCTTTATTTAATATAAAACCCCAAATTTCATAATCACCTTGGAATGAATTTGGTTGAACAATACAAAATTTCATATCTTGCCAATTTCCAGATTGAAATTTTCCCTGCATATCTAAAAAATAAACACGTTGATTTTTACGATTAAAGCGAATAGGGAAATGTGTAAAGTTATTATTATCAGGTTTGTAGTTAAAAAATAAAGGATATATAACAAAAAAAATGGAACCACCGAGAAAAGCTGAAAAATAATAAATAATATTAAATCTTTCAACTGATATTTGATATATTAAAATCAAAATCATAGAAATGAGAAAGAAAAAAAGAAAATAAAGATTTTGTGCATTGAAATGCCCTTTATGTGTATAAAATTTATTTTCGACATCTAAAAAAGTACTGTTCATTTGAGTAATTGCAAACAAATGATTACAGTGTTCAGCATCAATCCTAGGACTTTGTTGTAAATTTTTTTCAGGGTTTAATTTATTTATTAGGATATTTTTTCGATATTTAGGCCATTGACCTACTGATGTTGGCATAACTCATCAACTCTTATGAAAACACTTTAGAAAAATCTTTTTGTTGCTGTGCATAGGATGTATATGGAACGCCTTTTAACCCTTCTTTATTACCAACGAAAGATAATCGAAGCCACTGCTGAAGGCTACTTTCTTTAATTTTAGCATTCCAATATAAACCACCGCGAGCAATTCTCGTGGCCCAACCTTTTAAATATCTTAATTTTGCTGATTCACCAACCTGCAATACTTTCATTTGAAGCTGACGGTCTAACACATCCGCAACGTTGCCAAATGTTGCCGCAATTACACCTATAAAATTAGTTCCCGTTTGTAAATTCACTCCTGTAACCATGCCTTACGTAGTGCTAAACCATCTAGATGGCCAAACACTACAAATGGGAGAGCGCTTAACCGTACGGCATAGTCATGCTCACCCAGTACAACCAATAGATTTTCCTGAAAGATTTAAAGGGGTAATTAATCCAAACTTTGACAACTCTGTCCGCTGAGTAGTAAACCACACTAAAAAAATTATGTAGTCTCACCCAATACAGCTATATCATGCTTGATGGAGTTGTATTTCCTGATTTTCAAATAATGCACACGTTAAATGACATTCATTCATTCCCGAGTCGAGACACAGGTTTTAAATATATTAATAATGGCATTTTACATGTTACAAAATACTTGATCTTTACGTCCAAACCACTCATGCTAATTGTCATATCAAACAAACAAGCAGTTCGAGTTGTCCAGTGTAATCCCCTTATAGATCAATATCCCCTTGGTTTCGAGTTAAGTCGAGTTTGAGATAATGCTTGCATGACCTTGATGTAAACTTAAGCTGTTAGACCTATTCAGAGTGGCTCAATAAATAACAAAAACTCTCTTTTTGAGATATTAAATTTTCTTTATTCTTTGGCAATATTTTAACAACTCTATAATTTTTAAGAATATGATCAATCAAAACCTAGCCATTATTTTACTATCAACCTTTGCTTTAAGTGCTTGTGCAAAAACCACCAACGAGACTCAAGCTCCTTCTACTCATCAAAAAAATGTTTCTCCCGAATTACAAGCACAAATTCAAAAATTGCTAGAAAAAACCAAGAAGAATATGATTTTTGTGGAAGGTGGTACTTTTATGATGGGAGATTTTGATCATTACGACAGCAAGATTGATAGCAAACCTGTTCACAAAGTAACTCTAGATAGCTTTAGCATGTCTGCTTATAAAGCCACCTATGCAGATTTAGACATATACAGTGCTGCAACCAATACACCCAAAGTGGTCTCAACTGAATCCTTATCTTCAAAAGCAAGATATCCTAACTCGTCTGCTGGTGTCTCTTGGCAAGAGGGACGAAATTATTGCCAGTGGTTAGGTATACAGCTAAAACTTGACATAGACCTCCCGACCGAAGCCCAATGGGAATATGCTGCTCGTAATAGAGGTCAAAAAATTCATTTTCCAACCAATACAGGAAAAATTGAGAATGGTGTAAATGTATGGAGTTTTGAGCAACGTATACAGTTACGTAAAAAATATAAAGCACCTAAGTCACTTATCTCTGAAGTAGGACAATACCCACCTTCAGCTCTAGGTTTTTACGACTTAATGACTGACAACTATGAATGGATGCTCGACTGGTATGCAGCAGATTATTATCAATACTCCCCAGAAAAAAATCCGCAAGGCCCTAAAGCAGGAACCAAGAAAGTTCTACGTAGCGCTAAACCTCTAGATGGCCAAACACTACAAATGGGAGAGGGTCTAACCGTACGACGTAGTCATGCTCACCCTAATCAGCCCCTCGATTTTGACGAAGAATTTAAAGGGGTAATCAATCCAAATTTTGAAAATTCTGTACGCTGTGTAGTAAACCAAACTAAAAAAATTATGTAGCCTCACCCAATACAACTCTATCAAGTTTGATAGAGTTGTATTTCCTGATCTTCAAATGGCGCTAGAATATCTAAATTTGACGCTAAAATTGCTTCATTTCCTACGTAGCCGTCCATATAATCCAATTGCTTGAATTGAATATCATCTTGATTTTTTTCAATTAAATGATTCAAAGGATAGCCTTGTATCGGTTTTGCCTGCTTACGGTATTTCAGGAAATCTTTTAACCATTGGTTCTCTCGACCACCTGCATAGTCTTGCCGCGAATTGAGCGCAATAATAATATCTTCAGCAATACTGACATATTCACCATAGTTTAAAAAGCGAATAATCTCCCCTTCAATCTTTCTCATCGCTTCTGGTGTGTGCTTATCTCCATCAGGGCTAACATGTTGAAGCACATTCATCCATTCCCCGAGTCAAGACACATGTTTTAAATATATTAATAATGGCATTTTACATGTTACAAAATACTTGATCTTTACGTCCAAACCACTCATGCTAATTGTCATATCAAACAAACAAGCAGATCGAGTTGTCCAGTGTAATCCCCCTATAGATCAATATCCCCTTGGTTTCGAGTTAAGTCGAGTTTGAGATAATGCTTGCATGACCTTATTTTACTATCTACTTTTGCTTTAAATGCTTGTGCAAAAAGTGCGAATGAGCCACAAACTCCTTCAATGGCAAGTATGAAACAGGTCGTAATGTCTGGAGTGATGAGCAAAGAGATCAAGTCAGTAAAAGTTTAAATTTTAGTGCTACTGTTCCTTTGCTAGGTCATTTCCCACCAACACCTTTGGGGTTCTACGATATGGCAACCGATAACTATGAATGGATGTCCGATTGGTTTGATCCACAGTATTATAAAAACTCACCTGAACTCAATCCACAGGGTCCTAAGTCGGGTAAATTAAAATCCGTAAGGAGTACACGTCAAGAAGGAGCAGCACAAAGTTTAGCTACGGGAGGCAGTGTTACTACGATTTATAGGGATGGAATGGAACCAAATCCTCAATCAACTAGCCCCAATATAAATCAAAATAATAGTACATCTGTGCGCTGCGCTTCCAATTCAACGAAACCTTTTTAAAGCAATAAATTTAAATTTTCCAACATCGGATGGCTTATGCCATCCGAGTTTTATCAACATCTTTGTGACTATACATAGCCACATCCAAATCCTCAATTGGTTTTGGTGCTTGTACTAAAAAACGGCTTTGTTGCACAAAGATTTGAAATGCAAAGCGCCCCTAATGGAGCCAAATTTAAGGCGTAACTTGGGTAAGTGGTCGACCTAATTCCGTAAATCTGTTAAGGACTGCTACACGTGCATGGATCTCATTCACTTGGCTATCAAAACTCCTTGCACAGAGTTTATCTCCTAATAATTTGATGCAATGCATCTTAGTTTCAACCAAACTTCGCCGATGATAGCCTGACCATTTTTTCCATAGTGTCCTGCCTAAACGTTTAATTGCTCGAAGTAATTCATTTCGCTCTAGCGAGCTACTCTTTGTATCTTTCCATGGTTTCGCATTTTTTCTAGGTGGAATCACCGCATGCCCTTGCCGATCTGCAATGACCTGGCGGCATTGCTTGGTGTCATAAGCTCCATCAGTATAAACAGAGTCAATTCGTTCATCTAAGTGAATTTGAGAAATTAAATCACCGAGCACTTGCGAATCATTCACATTGTTTGTAGTGAGTTATGTTGCACATATTTGCAGGGTTTCAGCATCGATACCAATATGCAGCTTACGCCATTGGCGACGATATTCAGGTCCATGTTTCTTGCGTTTCCATTCGCCCTCACCTATAAACTTCATGCCTGTAGAGTCTATGAGTAGTGCAGCCCATCGCTACTTTTTTGGTAGCTGATTACAATATCAATATGCTTTTGTCTTTTACAAAGCGTGGTGTAATCTGGAGCTATCCAATTTAATCCGCAATAATCAGACTTTGCACAAAGCCAGTGACCATACGTAAAGACAGACGGAATAAGGATTTAATCATTAAGCAGCATTGGATGGCTGCGTCGGAGTAGGTTTGATTTCGCCCTTGTTTGCCTTTTGATGGCGCATACCATTGCGTAGCAGGATCAAACCAAATGGCAATATTTCCGCGACTCATGAGCGCTCGGTTATATGCGGGCCAATTGGTTGTACGGTAGATTTTGTGTGCAGGCTTCTTCATTTGAAAATTATATCGCTGAAAAACCCTTTACAGATAGGTTTGTGCAACAAAGCCTTTACGCCTATACAATAGGTTTCAGAACCTATTCCAGCTCCTTTATAAGTCCAACCATCTTTTCTCAATAATTCAATAATTCAATAATTCAACAATTTTAGAGGTCTTATCTGACTTTAATGGCAATTCCAAATAAGCTAATTGAGCCTCCGCACGGTTTAACGAATTAACAATTTTTACATCATTACCTACTACTTGTTTCATTTTAATCAAGAACATATATTTGTCAGCATCTTCTTTATGAGTTCGTTTATAACAACCAACTTGCAATATAAAAAAAAAGCAGAACTAGCACTGAAAATATTTTTTTCATTAGGAATTTATTCACACATATCTATTCCCCATTTATCATACATGTAAGACACACCATTCATATTATAGCCCGTTATATTTAATTCTCTTCCTTTATAGTCATAAACATTATTTGATATAGGAACAACAATATTCATTTTATTATGTAAGCCTAAACAGTAAGTATCTATGCCTTGACCATGTCCTTTTAGTACCCAACCATCCTTTTTTAACTGACTAACTACTTCATCTATCTGATTAGTATTTTTTGGTAAATCAAAAGAAGAAATTTGAACTTCTACTTTACTCAATGAGTTCACAATTTTAAGATTATCACCTAATAAAGCTTTCATTTTTACTTCAAATGGATACTTATCTGAAGGCTGCTCATATATTCTATTAGAACAACCTATTTGAATTAATAAGGAAGAAATTAATATAATTTTCAAAAAATCATTCACACAAATCATCCCCCCACTTATAGTAACGATACAAAACCGTATTAACATTATAGTTAGTTATTTTTAACTCCCCACCTTTATAATCTTTAATTTCTCCAAAAATTGGATTAACTATATTAATTTTATTATTTAGACCTAAACAATATGTATCAACTCCTTGTCCCTTCCCCTTTAATACCCATCCATCTTTCTCTAAATACTTGACTATTTTATCTAATTTTCTAGAGTCTTTAGTAAATTCAAAATAAGAAACTTGTGCTTCATATTTATTTATAGAATCTATAATTTCAAGATTATTCCCTAATAATACTTTCATTTTTTCTTCAAATGGATATTTATTAGAAGGTTGCTCATGTACTCCATTAGAACAACCTATTGGTATTAACAAAGAAAATGAAGATATTAATTTTAATAAATTTCTCATATAAATCATTTACATATATCCAAACCCGATTTATTATAACTATAAGAGACTATATCTTTATTATAATCAGTCATATATAAATCACCGCCTTTAAATGTAGTCACAGTTTTAGAAGTAGGGCTAACAATATTTATACTATTATTTACGCCTATACAATAGGTTTCAGAACCTATTCCAGCTCCTTTATAAGTCCAACCATCTTTTTTTAATAATTCAACAATTTTAGAGGTCTTATCTGACTTTAATGGCAATTCCAAATAAGCTAATTGAGCCTCCGCACGGTTTAACGAATTAACAATTTTTACATCATTACCTACTACTTGTTTCATTTTAATCAAGAACATATATTTGTCAGCATCTTCTTTATGAGTTCGTTTATAACAACCTACTTGCAATATTAAAAAAAGCAGAACTAGCACTGAAAATATTTTTTTCATTAGGAATTTATTCACACATATCATCTCCCCATTTATCATAGGAATATAAAACAGCATTCACAGAGTAATCTATTCGTTTTAATTTCCCACCTTTAAAATCATAAAGTCCACCAGAAGTTGGTATAACAACATTAATTCTATTATTTCTCCCTAAGCAATAAGTATCAACGCCCCGCCCTTTTCCTTTCAATATCCATCCATCTGTTTTTAACAGACTAATTACTTTGTCTATTTGATTAGTTTCTTGGGGTAAATCAAAAGAAGAAATTTGAACTTCTGCTTTACTCAATGAGTTCACAATTTTAAGATTATCACCTAATAAAGCTTTCATTTTTACTTCAAATGGATACTTATCTGAAGGTTGTTCATATATTTGATTAGAACAACCCATTTATATTAATGAAAAAAATATAAATATAATTTTCCAAAAATCATTCACACAAATCCTCACCCCATTTATTATAACTATAAGATATAGCATCAGAATTATAATAAGTTATATTTAGTTTACCCCCTTGATAGTCATAAACACCAATTGCAGTAGGACTAACAATATTAATACTATTATTAGCTCCTAAACAGTATGTATCTACCCCTTGTCCATGCCCCTTTAATACCCAACCATCTTTTTCCAATTGATTAATTACTTTTTTCAATTTATTAGGATCTTTTTCAAATCTAAAAGAAGAAATTTGAACTTCTGCTTTACTTAATGAGTTCACAATTTCAATATTATCGCCTAATAAAGCTTTCATTTTTACTTCAAATGGATACTTATCTGAAGGTTGTTCATATATTTGATTAGAACAACCCATTTGTATTAATGAAAAAAATATAAATATAAATTTCCACAAATCATTCACACATATCATCTCCCCATTTATCATTGGAATATAAAACAGCATTCACAGAGTAATCTGTTCGTTTTAATTTTCCACCTTTAAAATCATAAAGTCCACCAGAAGTTGGTATAACAACATTAATTCTATTATTTCTCCCTAAGCAATAAGTATCAACGCCCTGCCCTTTTCCTTTCAATACCCATCCATCTTTTTCTAATAAACTTACTATACTTTCAATTTTGTTATTATTCTTAGGTAATTCAAAATATGAAATTTGTACCTCAGCCTTTTTCAATGAATTTATAATTTCTATTTGATTACCGAGTAATTCTTTCATTTTATTTTCAAATGGATATTTATCTGAAGGTGGTTCATAAACACTACTACTACATCCGACTAATAGTAAAATAGTAACAATTCCAAAACTCAATTTATTTAATTTCATATTTAGTCCTTAATCGTTCCCGTAATAGTTCTGCCTTGCGCCTCAACACCATATCCAAAATTAAAATCTGCACCAGGTGTACCTATACCAACCTCGAAACCTTTCATAGTCTTTGAGGTAAAATATGCTTTTATCTTATCACTTACAGAACCAGAGTCTGTATCAATAGGGAGTACAACACCCACTCGCACTCCCCAAATCCCTCCACTAGCACTTCCAGCTAATCCACTTAAGAATCTATCAGTACTATTAACATCTGTATCATCAACAGGTTTATTAAAAATATAACCCGCCATACAACTTGCTGAAAATTTACCTTTTAACTTGGAAAGATCAGAAGCACCTAATTTTCGGCTACCATCAATTATCGAAATCGCGTTACGACCAATTGCTTTCGCTCCTTTTGCATCTGGCGTCGAAGCAGCGCCTACTTGAAAGACTTTACCATTATGTAAGTTCGTGATTTCTGCATACGCCAAAGGCCCCACGCCACCCGAACAATAAACATAGTCAAACAAAGGAGCAGCTTGAAGCCTACACGTTTCACCTGTTTTTAACCAACAGTCATAATTGCGATAGGCTTCATACTCTAAATTGGATGCAGCTTGCGGACTTAAACCTATGAATTGTCCACCATAAGTCGGATATAGACCAAGTGCATCCACCCATAAAGTAGGGTTCAATACGTAGGCATGATGGTTTAAACCTGCATATAAATCGATTGGGTCTTTAGTTATATATCTCGCACTATGTGGTTCATAATAACGATAGCGGTTATAGTGCAATCCTGTTTCCTGATCATAATATTGCCCTTGAAAACGTAAATTATTTTGTTCAAATGGATTATCTTGATTTACTGCTTTAATTTCTAATGCCGTTCCCCATGTGTCTTGCTTAATTTCCCATATACATTCACCTAACTCATTTGTTAAAGTCTGCGGTGTTCCAATTTGGTCACAGTGATAAAAGGAATCAGCTAAAGTTTAGCTCTATTTTTACAAGTAACTGTAGATCAAATTTATGTCTTTTGTGCAGTTAATCGGTTCCTTTATGCTTTTAAAACCGTCACACCAAGCGTTTATGTTATTAGTATTATTTTTTAGTGAACCAAGTAAAAAACATAAAAAATAGCCCTCCTATTATTCCTATACCAATGCAAGTAATGAAATATAATATTATCAAATATGTTTCCATAACTTTATCATTAATAACATCAATCAACATCCCCAAGAGGAAAGCTGATATACCTAAAACTATTCCCTTTATAAAACCTACTAGATAAGGATAATTTTCAGATTCATAATTGGATATAAAAAATGATAAAATTACTTCAACTAGAATTGTTAACATTTTATTTATCCTGCTTCTTATCATCAGAGGTGCTACTATTAATTGCTCTAGATGATGTTTGTTGTAATGCAAATTGATTTGCCCAAATTACTAATCCACCAGTATTTTTCCAGCAATGGCTGTAGGCACACCCGTTGTACCAACAAATGGAACTTTAGCTGTTTGTGCCATCGCCTCCCCCCAAGCTCCAAAAGCAGCTCCCGTACCTACGGCAACTAAAGATCTAGATCCATCCCATTGTAAACATTTACATTTATACATATCTTTTGCTTGTAAACTACTATCCACCAGTACACTACCACCAGTTGTTTTTACCACAGCCTGTCCCACTGGCGTTGCCGATATATTTTTCGCATTTTGTAAAACCGCTTTCGATAAACTCGGTATACTTTTTATTCCTTCTCGACCTACTTTTAAAACCACTGGTGCTGCCTCTTTTCCACCTACAATAGCATAAGGGGCATAACCCGCTCGGCTACTGCTCCTAGGTTATTTATTTCTCATAGCACCTTGAGCCTTTAAATCCTGAGCGAATTGCGGATCTTTAGCCAAAGGTGACATAGTATTTGGAAGTAATTTTGCTAATACTCCACCGTTACTGCTAACTCTACTATTATTGATTACAGGAAAATCATTCCTTTGACTTTCTGTAGAACTTACAGCAGGCATCTTTGCTCTTAAAATCCTCCCTCTTTCTCCATCACTTTGTATTAATTCTAGTTGAGTTTTATTATTTGATTTTTTTCTAGATTGCTGCACCATATTCTTAATTTGATTGTTGCCTTCCTCGCTGGCAGAATCAGTTAACCAAAATAATCCATTATCTTTCCCACCCATCAACCCCATCGGATCTACCCACTGATTCGGATCACTTACCTAACTACTGTTATTTTCTCCCCCAAACAAGCCTATTGGATCCTTACTCAAATACCTTGCACTATATGGCTCATAATAACGATAACGGTTATAGTGCAATCCTGTTTCACTATCGTAATATTGTCCTTGGAATCGGATATTGGTTTGTTCAAGTGAGTTTTCACTCGCTTTGATCTCTAAATAAATGCCCCATGTATCCTGTTTGATTTCCCAAACGCACTCACCTAACTCATTACTGAGTGTTTGTGGTGTACCCACTTAATCACAATGATAAAACATAACGCGTTCTAACTCTGCTTTATTCTTTCTCGTTTCTACTTTCCATACAGGGTCTTTATAGATGGAATAAGGTTCTGTTTGGAACCTTGAGTAGTCTGGTGTTTCAATTAATTTAATAAATCCTGTATAACCCGTTTGCAGCAGCGGTACAAAACTCTGCGGTTCATAGACATAATGCTTAGTGTAGTTTTCTTCAACGTCATTAGATTGCTGTGACTCCCAAATCATCAGGTCTCCGTCCCAGCCGAATAAGGTCAGGGTTTGCGCATTTTGATTTTTCTTGTATAAACGCCTTCCAAATACATCATAACCATATTCAGTCGCCTGACCATTAAGCTCACTTTGGATCAAACGGTTCAGGTTATCCCACGTCAGTTTTAATGTTTTACCTGCATGGCTGCTTTCAATCACATTGCCTTGCGCTATGCACACTTTGACTCTGTATCAAACGGCCAACCGCATCATATTGATAATTCAGCTTGCATAAATGGCTGTCGTCCACCTGCGTGAGTAGATAATTTTGATCATAATGATACTGCCGTTCCGCCTGATGCTGTACTCGCCCTAGAGTCTCTTGCTCTGGCTGAATCAACTGCGAACTGAGTAAGCCTACATCATTATAATTCTTGACTTGAATTAAACCATTTGCCAGTATCTGCGCCGTTTCACGGTGTAAATCATCACGATGGAATGCCATCATATCTTGTTGATTAAAAGTAATTCCATAGCTATGTCTTGAACTAATAATAAGGTTGGTTTTGATTTTTCAACGGGAAGAATAAGGATACTTAAGCCATCCTAACTCCTCCCATTCATAATTTTAATATTTTTCTAGTTCTGAATAGTAATTACTTTTATTCAGATCTCGATACTTATGATCACCTTTGTAAAAATCGGCTATAATTTCATATTTTCTCGGATCATCTATAAGAAGAATTATAAGATCAATATATTTTTTTGCCAAATCTATATCGTAAAATTCTGAATCTTCATATTTTGAATATAAATTTACACATCCATCATAATACTCTAATAAATAACCATATTTCTTTAATTTTTCAAAATCATTCTTAGCTTCATAAAAATTACCTTCACGTAAATTAATTTCTCCCAACCCATAATAACCATTCATAAACCCCAAGCTCACAGCCTTTTTAAAGTTAAATCTAGCAGTTGATAAACTCACAAAACCATCTTCAAATAAATATATTTCCCCTAGATTAATATAAGAACTCAAATATCCAGCTTCAATTGATAAATTGAAATATTTTATTGCCAGCTCAACATCTTTTTCGTCTTCATTATAATTATAAAAATAACCAAGCCGATAAAAAGCCTCGGGATTCCCAGCCAAAGATGCATCCTCAAAATACGATTTTGACAACTTATAATATCCATTTGAATATAATATTGCTCCCACTCCAACTTTTTCATCTACATTAAACTTATGTGAATAACTAGAAATCAAATAAAAAGCCTCTTTGGTTTTTTTTGCATGAAATAAATCATTTATTTCATATACAATTGATTCATTTTTTTTAAAATTATACATTCTAGCCTCCTCATCCAAGATATTATTTTCACCTTTAGCACCAGAAAATAATGGAATAATTAAAATAATAAAAATCAACTTAAATAAATTCATATCAATTAACCTTTCATTTGTTTTTTTTTCTTTTCTTCATCTTTCATCGGCTTTGTTGCACAAAGATGTAAAAATTAAGATTGCCCATATCTACTCAAATTTAAGGCATAACTTGGGTATGTGGTTGACCTAACTCGGTAAATTTATTTAACACGGCTATACGTGCATGGATCTCATTGACTTGGCTATTAAAGTTCCTTGCACTGAGTTTATCGCCTAATAATTTGATGCAGTGCATCTTGGTTTCCACCAAACTTCGGCGATGATAGCCTGACCATTTTTTCCATAGTGTCCTGCCTGAGAAGCACTGCTTCGCAAGATTAACAGTACGAAGTAATTCATTTCGCGCTAGCGAGCTGATCTTTGTATCTTTCCATGGTTTCGCATTTTTTCTAGGTGGAATCACCGCATGCGCTTGCCGATCTGCAATGACCTGACGACATTGTTTGGTGTCATAAGCACCATCTGTATAAACAGAGTCAATCTGCTCATCTAAGGAAATTTGATCGAGTAAATCACCAAGTACCTGTGAATCACTTACATTGTTAGTTGTAAGCTGAACTGCACGTATTTGGAGAGTTTTAGCATCTATACCAATATGTAATTTACGCCATTGACGACGATATTCAGGCTGATGTTTCTTCCTTTTCCATTCACCTTCACCTAAAAACTTTAGACCAGTAGAGTCTACGAGTAGATGGAGACCACCACTACTTTTTTGATAACTAATCGCAATATCAATATGTTTTTGTCTTCTGTAAAGCGTACTGTAATCTGGTGTGGTCCAATTTAATCCACAAAGTTTAATCAGACTTTGCACAAAGCCAGTGACCATACGTAAAGATAGACGGAATAAGGATTTAATCATTAAGCAGCATTGAATAGCAGTATCGGAGTAAGTTTGATTTCGTCCATGTTTGTCTTGTGATTGTGCATACCACTGGGTCTTAGTGTCAAACCAAATTGAAATATTTCCTCGATTTATTAATGCTCGATTATAAGAAGACCAATTGGTGGTACGATAAATTTTAGGTGCAGGCTTGTTCATTTGGAAATTATATTGTGGAATAAGCCCTTAACGATAGGTTTGTGCAACAAAGCCGATTATTGTCAATGGTTAGGTAAGCAAGTCGGCATTCCTATGAATTTACCTACTGAAGCCCAATGGGAGTATGCTGCTCGAAATAAAGGACAATATATAATTTCCACCACAGATAATGGGAAGTATGAAGTGGGTCGTAATGTTTGGAGTGATGAGCAAAGAGATCAAGTCAGTAAAAGTTTAAATTTTAGTGCTATTGTTCCTTTGCTAGGTCATTTCCCAACAACACCCTTAGGGTTCTACGATATGGCAACTGATAACCATGAATGGATGTCTAATTGGTTTGACCCACAGTATTACAAAAATTCACCTGAACTCAATCCACAGGGGCCAAAGTCTGGATTATTAAAATCCGTAAGGAGTACACATCAAGAAGGAGCAGCACAAAGTTTAGCATTAGGAGGTGCAGCAACCACTATTTATAGAAGAGGAAAGGAACCAAATCCTCAATACGAAAAAGGTGATGACAGTATAGATTATATTAACATTAATAACAGCACATCCGTGCGCTGTGCTTCAAACTCACCGAAACCTTTTCCTAAGCCATAAGTTTAGATTTTCGAATGTTGGATGGCTTATGCCATCCAAGTTTGATTAACATCTTCGTGACTTATACATATCCAAATCTAACTCTTCGATTGGTTTTGGTGCTTGTACTAAAAAACTTTCAGGTTTTTCTAAGCCTTCAGCTATTTGTATTTGTCTAAACTCAGGCGAGTCAATACAATGCTTATGACTTTAATGCAGGCTTGGGTGGTAGTCCGATTCAGCAGTTGTCTTGATTTATATTAAAAAAGCCATGAGGGGCTTTTTATTTCATTCTTTATCAAATTTGTAATTAAGACCACTAAAAAAATAAAATCTTTTCAATGTAAATTCCCAGAATATTAATACCATCAAGATTATGGCATATATCGAAAGATTTGACTTAATACCAGACATCATTTCACCAGCATAAAATTCAAATGGTGAATTAATGACTATAAAATACGGTCCAATAAAAAGCATATATGAAACTATAGCCATTTGTGAAAAAAGACTACCCCCCAAACTTTTCCATTTTTTTCTTCAAAATCAGCAGAATAACCATCTAAATTACCATCCACAACAAAATTATCATTTTTATATTTTTTCTGCATTTTTTTTATCTTACTTAAACTTAATAATATATCCAGTATAAAAAACAAGAACATATATTTTAAAATGGCTACCCAACCATTATTTAAAGTTAAATATACAGCACCTAGCATTAACAATGAAATCATAAAAATAATTAAATATAGAAAAATAAAATATTTATTATTGTAATTTAAATGACCAAAAAACCAAAAAACACAAATAGTTAAAATGCCTAGAAAAAGAATCCAAAAATAACCATAATAAAGATAAGACCAAAATGGCAACAGAAGGAATGCTACGGTTGCTAAAAGGGATTTATTAATTAATTCAAATTTTTTCATTACAATCTTAATTCAAAATAAAACCAAAATTATACCTTTCAAAAAAAACATAATTAAATATCACATATCTTTTTATTAAATGGAATTGTAATCAATTCCTTGTTTTTTAAATTAACATATTTATACTCATACACAATATCCAAATTAGATAAGATAGCAATTGATTCACAAATTTCATCTATCTTTGGCTTAGAATAATAATATTTCCTCATATCAGCCGCCTGATAATCACTAATACTTTCAAATGAAACCATGTAAATATAGGTTAATTTATTATCAGAAAATTTAAAATCCACCCATCTAGTATAATTATCTACATTCACAGGTAGTTTATTCTTCTGTTCACCAACATACTCTCTTACTAACTTTAACTCATTTTGTACCTCTTTTCGATCAACATCAACACCGTTCACAACCTTATTTTCAACACACGCGCTAAATTGAAGACCAATAAGAATAAGCATTATTACTTTATTCACAACATTTAAACCTTTTGAATTTTTTCCCAAACACACCATCTTTAATAAAACCTAATAAACACCAATTCAAAATATAATATGCCCCAGATATAGAAAATAAAAAACAATTCCTTTTAACAACCCATTAAGTGTAAAATATATCCTCAAACTTAATCATGCAATCAACTCCCTTAAATTTCTTAATTTTTTATGTTACTATGGCTTTGTTGCACAAACCTATCGTTAAGGGCTTATTCCACAATATAATTTCCAAATGAACAAGCCTGCACCTAAAATTTATCGTACCACCAATTGGTCTTCTTATAATCGAGCATTAATAAATCGAGGAAATATTTCAATTTGGTTTGACACTAAGACTCAATGGTATGCTCCATCAAAAGGCAAACAAGGGCGAAATCAAACCTACTCCGACGCAGCTATCCAATGCTGCTTAATGATTAAATCCTTATTCCGTCTATCTTTACGTATGGTCACTGGCTTTGTGCAAAGTCTGATTAAACTTTGTGGATTAAATTGGACCGCACCAGATTACAGTACGCTTTGCAGAAGACAAAAACATATTGATATTGCGATTAATTATCAAAAAAGCAGTGGTGGGCTTAACTTGCTGGTAGACTCTACCGGTCTAAATTTTTTAGGTGAAGGTGAATGGAAAAGGAAGAAACATGGACCTGAATATCGTCGCCAATGGCGTAAACTTCATATTGGTATAGATGATGAAACCCTTCAAATACGCGCCATTCAACTCACTACAAATAATGTGAGTGATTCACAAGTGCTTGGTGATTTACTCGATCAGATTCCACAAGATGAGCAGATTGACTCTGTTTATACCGATGGCGCTTATGACACCAAGCAATGCCGTCAGGTCATTGCAGATCGGCAAGCGCATGCGGTATTCCACCTAGAAAAAATGCGAAACCATGGAAAGATACAAAGATCAGCTCGCTAGCGCGAAATGAATTACTTCGTACTGTTAATCTTGCGAAGCAGTGCTTCTCAGGCAGGACATTATGGAAAAAATGGTCCGGCTATCATTGCCGAAGTTTGGTCGAAACTAAGATGCATTGCATCAAATTATTGGGGGATAAACTCAGTGCAAGAAAATTTGATAACCAAGTCAATGAAATTCATACACGTGTAGCAGTCCTCAACAGATTTACGGAATTAGGTCGACCACTTACCCAAGTTACGCCTTAAATTTGGCTTAATTAGGGGCGCTTTACCTTTCAAATCTTTGTGCAATAAATCCTATGCACCATCATAATTATTATTCTTTAAAAGCTCACAATATTTAGAAAATTTTTTATATTTTTTAAATATACCTATAGATAGAATTTAACGTAGACACTCCAAATTCAAATCTAAGAAATAAAAAAACGATAAAAAAAATCCATTTATACTGCAATTAACCCCAAAATATAATTAATCAAAAAACAAGTATGTAAGAGAAATTAAAAACAATAAGACACTCGAAACAAAAATAATAAAGTTAGATTTTATAAAACTGTAATTTTTTTCTAAGAAAAAAATTATCTCGCCTTTATTAAAACCCTCTAGCAAAAGACTATCCTCAACCAATGGAAGTGATTGATTTTTTTATACTTTAAATTATATTGAACAAATAAAGCATAAAAAAAGGCCTGAATTTCAAATAATTCATAAATATCATATTCATTATTTTTCGGAGGGAAAATTTTCTCAATAAAACAATTCTTTTTAATAAATTTTAAAAAATTTATATAACTAAATATAAAAAACAATACAAACTTTAAAAAAATACCAAGATATATAAAATTCATTTACACAACCCCATTCCTTTATATAAAGCTTTATCGACTAGAAGAGATCCACCTACTGCTCCTCCCATGCCTAAAACTGTCATTAATACCTGCCCCGCTCTAGCATATGGATTTATGCTAACGGCCATATAAAGGACTCTACCTGTAAATGTCCCAGCAGCTCCACCAACAAGTGCGGCTTCAACTTTAGCAGTTTCTACAGGCTTTGTTGCACAAACCTATCTGTAAAGGCTTTTTCAGCGATATAATTTTCAAATGAAGAAGCCTACACACAAAATCTATCGCACAACCAATTGGCCCGCATATAACCGAGCACTCATGAGTCGCGGAAATATTGCCATTTGGTTTGATCCTGCTACGCAATGGTATGCTCCATCAAAAGGCAAACAAGGGCGAAATCAAACCTACTCCGACGCAGCTATCCAATGCTGCTTAATGATTAAATCCTTATTCCGTCTATCTTTACGTATGGTCACTGGCTTTGTGCAAAGTCTGATTAAACTTTGTGGATTAAATTAGACCGCACCAGATTACAGTACGCTTTGTAGAAGACAAAAGCATATTGATATTGCAATCAGCTACCAAAAAAGTAGCGATGGGCTGCATCTACTCATAGACTCTACAGGCATGAAGTTTCTAGGTGAGGGCGAATGGAAACGCAAGAAACATGGACCTGAATATCGTCGCCAATGGCGTAAACTTCATATTGGTATAGATGCTGAAACCCTTCAAATACGCGCCATTCAACTCACTACAAATAATGTGAGTGATTCACAAGTGCTTGGTGATTTACTCGATCAGATTCCACAAGATGAGCAGATTGACTCTGTTTATACCGATGGCGCTTATGACACCAAGCAATGCCGTCAGGTCATTGCAGATCGGCAAGCGCATGCGGTGATTCCTCCTAGAAAAAATGCGAAACCATGGAAAGATACAAAGATCAGCTCGCTAGCGCGAAATGAATTACTTCGAACGGTTAATCTTGCGAAGCAGTGCTTCTCAGGCAGGACATTATGGAAAAAATGGTCCGGCTATCATTGCCGAAGTTTGGTCGAAACTAAGATGCATTGCATCAAATTATTGGGGGATAAACTCAGTGCAAGAAAATTTGATAGCCAAGTCAATGAAATTCATGCACGTGTAGCAGTCCTCAACAGATTTACGGAATTAGGTCGACCACTTACCCAAGTTACGCCTTAAATTTGGCTCAATTAGGGGGCTTTGTATTTCAAATCTTTGTGCAACAAAGCCAGTGTAAAATATATCCTCAAACTTAATCATGCAATCAACTCCCTTAAATTTCTTAATTTTTTATGTTACTATTAAAAAACCATTAGCTAAAATTAAAATCAATCAATTGGACAACCAGTTAATTGCTTATTTCTATCAACATCTTTATAGAAAGCAACCCAAACATACACCCTATTATTATCTAAATCATCCCGGAAATAATTACCCTCCCTATCTTTTAATACCTGTTGGTTGGGATATAAAACTCTTATAGATTCATTTTTACCCCTACAAAAAACCCAATATTTATTATCTATTATGTAGTTTAAATACCATCCATTATTTAAAATTTTTTTTATTGTTTTATCAAACCTTTCATTTGAAAAATTTTTCTTTTCCAAACTTAAGGTAACCATATTATAGTATGAATTACCACTATATGATTCAACAACATAGCCATCATTAAAATTTTCTTTTAAATCTTTAGAAAACCTACCATTATATTCTTTTTCATTGGTAATGCATCCTACCTGCAGAACACTACAGAATAATATAAAAATTAATAATAATTTCATTTTAACCTCAAAAAGATTTATGCCATTGATCAAGAACATTCCCTATACTAGCCCCTTCAGGTGCCTTATTAAGAATACGTTCTATTTCTTTTGCTTCCACTTCTCTATTTATTTTTTTCAAATAGTCTACAGGAGATAAGTTTTTGTCACTTACTCCTCCGAAACTTAGATCCCATCCTGGTGTACCAATACCTAACTCAAATGCAAATGGTTGTTTTCCATTTATAGTATTCGCTACCATATCTTTATTTACAACGGTACTTCCCCCAAACTTAATTAATGCACCAGCATTTCCAGATAAAGATGCTCCTTGAATAAAGTTATCTGTAATTTCTGTGTAATTTGAGCCTTGACCATTAAATATACGCCCCATCAGGCTTTGTTGCACAAACCTATCTGTAAAGGCTTTTTCAGCGATATAATTTTTAAATGAAGAAGCCTACACACAAAATCTATCGCACAACCAATTGGCCCGCATATAACCGAGCACTCATGAGTCGCGGAAATATTGCCATTTGGTTTGATCCTGCTACGCAATGGTATGCTCCATCAAAAGGCAAACAAGGGCGAAATCAAACCTACTCCGACGCAGCTATCCAATGCTGTCTGATGATTAAATCTCTATTCCGTCTGTCTTTACGTATGGTCAGAGGCTTTGTTCAAAGTCTCATTCATCTTTATAGATTAGATTGGACAGCCCCAGATTATTCCACTATTTGTAGAAGACAAAAGCATATTGATATTGCAATTAACTATCAAAAAAGCAGTAATGGTCTCCATCTACTCGTTGATTCTACTGGCTTAAAGTTTTTAGGTGAAGGCGAATGGAAACGTAAAAAACATCAGCCTGAATATCGTCGCCAATGGGGTAAATTACATATTGGTATCGATGCTGAAACCCTTCAAATACGCGCTATTTAGCTCACAACCAACAATGTGAGTGATTCACAGGTGCTTGGTGATTTACGGGATCAGATTCCACAAGAAGAACAGATTGACTCCGTCTATACAGATGGGGCTTATGACACCAAGCAATGCCGCCAGGTAATCGCAGACCGACAAGCGCATGCGGTGATTCCACCAAGAAAAAATGCGAAACCTTGGAAAGATACAAAGACCAGCTCGCTAGAGCGAAATGAATTACTTCGAACAGTTAAACGTTTAGGCAGGACACTATGGAAAAAATGGTCAGGCTATCATCGCCGAAGTTTGGTAGAAACCAAGATGCATTGCATCAAATCTTACGAAGCAGTGCTTCTCAGGTGATTGGCTTAGTACAAGGAATTTCAAAAGCCAAGTCAATGACATGCATGCACGTGTGGCAGTATTAAATAAATTTACGGAGTTGGGCGGACCTCACACCCAAGTTGTCACTTAAATTTAGATAACTTGGGGAAAGTTTAGCTTTTGAATGTTTGTGCAACAAAGCAATTATAATCTGAAAAATTAAGCTCATTTCATTCAAATATAATGCTTCGCTTTTATTCACTTCATTTTTCAACTGACTTAAGATCTGCCCTCTTTCTATTTTATTCTTTTCACAACTACATAAGAAAAAAATTACTGTAATCATTAAGAATAATTTCATATTATAGCCCTCCAAAAGAGCGCATTAATCTAATTGCATAAAGCTCGGTATCTTTAGTATTTCCTATTAATTTACTGTGTGAAAAGTCAAAATACGTTAAACTAGGTGTGGATATAAGCTCCTGTATTTACTTGAACTTCACCACTCGAAACAGGCACATCAGCACCGACAGCAACTCCACAAGGAAAACCAAATGAATTTCCATCTAAAGTTTGATCTGTTAGATATTCTCTATTCACCTTGGAATCTAACTCAAGTTATTTTTAGCGACAGAACCAGTGAGCTAGCAGCCTAAAATTTCCTAAGTGGAAGTCTCCTGTTATTTCAGCACGCATCAATCATTTAAAATACCCCAAAGCTTTTAACTTAGGAACAAATTTTTTATTAAAATAAATTATTGAAAAACTACAAACTAATGCAAAAGAAATCAAAGTAAAAGCAAAATAAATATTGTTTTGATCAAAATATATATGGAAATCATCTACAAACTCATGAATATGAAAAAAAGGAAAAATAAAAGCAATAGCAAACAGTAAATATAATAAAGAACTAAATACCACTTTAAAAAAATGACCAAGTATACTTACTTTAATTAAAGCTTTAGCATAAAAATTTAAAATTAAAATCATATAAATCATATATAACAAGAAAAACATAGCCGTTTTAAACCAAATCATTAACTATCTCACTAATTATTTTGCACAAGATGGCAAGGTTATTTTCCCAGTACCCATTAATTCACCAGCACCTGTTATTTTACCCTCTAGTAATGCTCCTGCTAGTTTGCCTGGAGTTCGATTAATTCCAGAAGTACCCAATGGTTTATTCATCAAATCTACTCTCATATATGGAGCCCTTTGAATTACTGCCTTATTCACAGATCCTCCAATGCCACCACCAACCATAGCTCCTACTACAGCACCAGCATCATAATTACACATATTCGCAACTTCCTTCTTCGCAGCAAATAATCCCACACCTTGACCCAGCACTGAAGAAACTCCTGCACCTCCTGCTGCACCTACAGCATGTGATGCCCAAGGATTTACAGCCCCCACTGCACCTCCTGCAACACACCCAATTGCAGCACCTTTCCACTCTCCTGTTGTATAACCACCAACAGCACCAGCTATGCAGCCATATGCAGCACCAGCAGCATTTAAGGGAGTTAATCCCAATTGATCGACCCACAGATTCGGATCACTGACATAAGCAGAATTATTTAATCCACCAAATAGTCCAATCGGATCTTTACTCACATACCTTGCACTAAACGGCTCATAATAACGGTAACGGTTATAATGTAATCCAGTTTCACTATCGTAATATTGCCCTTGAAAACGAATACTTGTTTGCTCTAATAAATTGTCACTAGTCTTAATCTCTAGCGAATGGTGCAAGTGGTATTAGTAAGCTTATTGCAGCAACAATTGCGCAGAAAAAAGCTGTCGATAACAAAATTTTACTCCATCCAGCAATTAATCCCCCCATTAATGTGCATATATCAGTATCATCACCTGCTATGTACTCCATAATTTCACCCAAAGTCACACAAACTATTCCTACAACTGATGCTTTAGCCAATTTAGCAAAGTTTTTAAGTGTGCCAAGTGATTGTTTTACACCTAGCTGCGATACTCTCTGACCTAAAGCTTATTAATGATGTATTAAGTAAAAGTTTTAACCCTAGCATGTGCTAAAAGGCCTATAAGCTTATGTCCATTAATTGTTTGTTGTACTACTATTTTAATTTCATCTTTCACGATCCCACTTAAACTAAAAAATGGAATTATTATAGTTTGGACTAGGGTCTTTGCATGAATTTCATCATTTATATATCCAACGGCTTTGTTGCACAAACCTATCTGTAAAGGCTTTTTCAGCGATATAATTTTCAAATGAAGAAGCCTACACACAAAATCTACCGCACAACCAATTGGCCCGCATATAACCGAGCACTCATGAGTCGCGGAAATATTGCCATTTGGTTTGATCCTGCTACGCAATGGTATGCTCCATCAAAAGGCAAACAAGGGCGAAATCAAACCTACTCCGACGCAGCTATCCAATGCTGCTTAATGATTAAATCCTTATTCCGTCTATCTTTACGTATGGTCACTGGCTTTGTGCAAAGTCTGATTAAACTTTGTGGATTAAATTGGACCGCACCAGATTACAGTACACTTTGCAGAAGACAAAAACATATTGATATTGCGATTAATTATCAAAAAAGCAGTGGTGGGCTTAACTTGCTGGTAGACTCTACCGGTCTAAATTTTTTAGGTGAAGGTGAATGGAAAAGGAAGAAACATGGACCTGAATATCGTCGCCAATGGCGTAAACTTCATATTGGTATAGATGCTGAAACCCTTCAAATACGCGCCATTCAACTCACTACAAATAATGTGAGTGATTCAC
Source organism: Acinetobacter sp. YH12138 (assembly GCF_015218525.1). Taxonomy (NCBI): domain Bacteria; kingdom Pseudomonadati; phylum Pseudomonadota; class Gammaproteobacteria; order Moraxellales; family Moraxellaceae; genus Acinetobacter; species Acinetobacter sp. YH12138. The sequence continues at coordinate 144,075 of NZ_CP048671.1, forward strand.
AAGTGCTTGGTGATTTACTCTATCAGATTCCACAAGATGAGCAGATTGACTCTGTTTATACCGATGGCGCTTATGACACCAAACAATGTCGTCAGGTCATTGCAGATCGGCAAGCGCATGCGGTGATTCCACCTAGAAAAAATGCGAAACCATGGAAAGATACAAAGATCAGCTCGCTAGCGCGAAATGAATTACTTCGAACGGTTAATCTTGCGAAGCAGTGCTTCTCAGGCAGGACATTATGGAAAAAAATGGTCCGGCTATCATTGCCGAAGTTTGGTGGAAACCAAGATGCATTGCATCAAATTATTAGGCGATAAATTAATGGCAAGAAGCTTTCCTAGTCAGGTGAATGAGATTCATGCACGTGTAGCAGTCCTCAACAGATTTACGGAATTAGGTCGACCACTTACTCAAGTTACGCCTTAAATTTGGCTCAATTAAGGGCGCTTTGCATTTCAAATCTTTGTGCAACAAAGCCGTAAATAGACCAAACTACTTATCACTCTCCATAAGAAGTTTTGTATCATCTGGTATTTCATTATTTTTTATTTTCTGTAAATAACTTTTAGCAATTTCTTCATTATTACTTGCAGCAAGTGTTAGCCACTTTTCTGCTTTTACCAAATCTTGAGTTACTCCATTAGTTCCAAAAAAATAGGCTGTACCTAAATTAAGTTGAGCAAGTGAAGACCCCTTAGATGCAGCTAACTCTGACCAATAAATAAATTTCTCTCCACTTTTTGGTACGCCCTCACCAAATGCATATAATCCAGCCAATTCATTTTGGGCAATTACATCCCCACTTTCAGCAGACGTTTCTAAAAGTTTTAAATAATTTTCCTTATCGCCAGCTTCAGAATATTTCTGTATTTTTTGATATGAATCTTGCTCCGTTGATGTAATCTTTTCTGAATCAGGAAGTGTATTCGTTGATGTACCATTACTACAACCACTTACCATCAATAGGCTGAAAAAGATAGAATAAGAATATTTCATTTACTAACTCCAAAAATTAAAAACTTGACGGAAACCATTGAGAACTCGGAGGTACATTTAAATACACAGGATTTTCTTCTTGATATCTTTTCCCCAGTTCTTGTAATCGCTTCATTTCAGTACATTTGCCACTTGAGTTGCATTAGGCATAACTAATGCAGCGGTCTTTTGCTTCATCCAATAATGTAGATGCGCCGACAGGACTTGTATTAGTATAGACTACCCACCCATCGAAAATGCTTATGGTGAGGCAGGTAAACTATAATTAGCTAATGCTGGTACTGCTACTCAGCATGCTGAGTTATATTTTCTTGCACACTGCTTTTTTGGTCATTATCACTACACCCAGTTAACCCCAATAAAATTGCTAGTAAAAGTATTTCTTTCATTTATTTCTCCTTATTTTCAGTTATTTTACTTTTTAATAAATGACTATAATTGGTAAGAAATAAAAAAACCTGCTAATACTTTTCTCTTTAGTTACAAAAACAAGAAAATAATTTTATTTAAAAAACCTATCAAACAGTATCTTTTCATATAACCCCGGAAAATAAAGCTTCATTATTATAAAAATGATTACATAATGAAGCCTTTCCATTTATTTTTATCTAAGAATATTTAAATTATTAATTGCGTTCAAATGTCCTTGCTTAGCTGCTTTTTCATACCAAAACTCAGCTTGCTTTTTATCTTTTTTTACATACACGCCTTGCTCAAAGAAAACCCCTAAATTATATTGTGCTTCAGGATTACCTAGTTCAGCAGCTTTTCCAGAGAAACTAAATGCCTTTTCATAGTTTTCCTGATCCAAGTACATTTTTGATAACCCCTCATATGCCCGTGAAGGATTATCTTGGACTCCTAATAAATACCAACGCTCTGCTTTTTCAAAATCTGGTGATCGACCAAAATCTTTAACTCTATATAGTTCTGCCAAGTTCAATTTAGCATCTTTGTTACCATACCTATTTGCTTCTAAAAAACATTCTTCAGCCTTTTGAAAATCCTTATCTTTTCCTAACCCAGCAAAATAAATCATACCTAATGAATTTATAGCTTCATGGTTATTAGCTTTTGCAGCCTTTTCAAACCAATAGTAAGCTTTATCATAATTAGGTTTGATATTATCTAACCCATTTAGATAGACCCATCCCATTAGATTCTCTTTTTCATCTAAGGATAAATCTTTTAAATTAAGAATTTCACACTGCTTACTACTACTTCCTGCTAATTTACACTCTTCCTCGAGCGTAGGGAACTTGTCCTGTTTATTCAAATTTGTACAAGCAATTAAGCTACATATAACAATGCTTATAGCGGAAATAAACAGAACTTTATTTTTGAGCATTATTATGCTATCTCTTATAAATTACAGAAAATTATTTGAATACTTACTGTTTTATCTTTTCTTTAGCACTTGAGATGCCTTGCTCATATGCTTTATTAAAGTAAAATTGAGATAAACTTTCATTTAACTTATTATAATCTGGAGATGAATATATGACCCCTAAGTTATAAGATGCTTGTCCTTTACTCATTTTACTAGCTAATTCAAAATACTTAATAGCTCGATCCACATCTTTAGTGATACCATTACTATTTATCAAATTAATACCCAAATTTAAAGCAGCCTCAGCATTATTTAATGATGCAGATTTTTCCCAGTAATTATTACAAATTTTATAGTCTTGTTTAACAACCACACCTTCGCAATATATCAACCCTAACTCAAATAATGAAAGAGCATCATTTTTTTCGGCTGCACTTTTTAAATAATTTAACCCTTCTTCAATATTTCCTTCTTCAATATAAATAGAGCCTATAGAGCCCATTGCATCAACATCATTCAACTTAGCAGCTTTAAGATAATATTTTTTTGCATTTTCTATACTTTTTTGAACTCCAGTTCCAGTGTAGTACTTAAAACCAGTATTATACATAGCGGAGACATTTCCATTATCTGCCGATTTTTTTGTCCACTCAAATGATTTTTTAGTATCATAAGTTCCACTCAGCGCTTTAAAATAAATATCTGCCAATATTAGTTGAGCATCACTATTACCCTCTTTTGCCAAGTTTTCATAAATAGGTTCGAGTCTTTTATAATATTCTTTCTTTTCATCAGAGTTTGATGGTGCAGCTTCTGCTTGTGATCTTAACTGCTCAGCTTGTTCAAATGTCATATTTAAATCAGATGATGTATTTGAAGCATTACAAGCAGTAATACATATACTTACAGCTAGACTCACTAATAATTTCTTTTTCAGCATTTTGTACATAACCTCTTAAAAACTCATTTTGTTAAAAATGTCATTAATGTTGACATTATTTGGCGGAATATGTGCATGAGAGCGAGGATCATACTCAGGAATGGTTTTGGGATCGATATATGATCGAGGCTTTGGTTTAGGTACACTTTTTTCACATCTACCATTTCGACCATTACAAATGGGCCCACGTGGGTCATTTGTAAAACAAGCTTCAACCTTATAGCTAGATAAACTAGGTATAACATGTCCACTTGAAACTCCAGCACTAGCAGCGACTCCTCTATCATATGTCGACATTAAGCCATCACTAGATGCTTCACCTAAACCAGTTTTACCAAAACCTATACCTCTAAATAATACAACACTAGCACTTACATCTCCCCACCCACCATTCAATGCGTCTTTATAAACACCATCATATGGGTCATGAAAAGTTACTGATCTACTTCCTGCCGCTCCTAAAGTGCCCCCCCGCCCATATGAGCCACCACCAACAACTATTGATGCGACACCTCTTTCATTATTTAGGCATTGGGATCTTAAATCATATTTAATTCCTGTTCCGGCAAGAACACTAACTTGATAACTTGAACCAGTCCATTCAGTTAACCCCATCGGATCAACCCACTGATTCGGATCACTCACATACGAAGAGTTATTCAACCCACCAAACAATCCAATCGGGTCTTTACTTACATATCTTGCACTATACGGCTCATAATAACGGTAACGGTTATAATGTAAGCCAGTTTCGTCATCGTAATATTGGCCTTGGAAACGAATATTAGTGTCTTCAAGCAATGCATTAGTGGCTTTTATTTCTATAGCTTCACCCCATGCATCCTGTTTTATTTCCCAAACACACTCACCTAACTCATTAGTCAATTTTTGTGGCGTACCCACTTGGTCACAGTGATAAAAAGCAACTCGTTCCAACTCAGCTTTATTCTTTCGGGTTTCTGTTTTCCAAATCGGATCTTTATAAACCGAATAATCCTGATGCTGAAATTGGGCATAGTCAGGCGTTTCTAAAAGCTTGATAAACCCTGTATAGCTTGTTTGCAGTAGTAGTACAAAACTCTGTGGTTCATAGACATAATGCTTAGTGTAGTTTTCGTCTAATTTATTAGATTGCTGTGACTCCCAAATCATCAAGTCACCATCCCAGCCAAATATAGTCAGGGTTTGCGCATTTTGGTTTTTCTTAAATACGCGTCGTCCAAATACATCATAACCATATTCAGTCACCTGACCCTGATGATCACTGCAAATCAATCTATTCAGGTTATCTCATGTCAGTTTTAATGTTTTGCCTGCAGGGCTGCTTTCAATGCAGACAAGTCATTTTAGATCGAGATGCACATGCGATCATTCCACCTAGGAAGAATGCAAAGCCGTGGAAAGATCAGCAAGCGAAGTCAGTAGCGCGGAACGAGTTATTAAAAACAGTCAAACAGCTAGGTAGATCGCTTTGGAAAAAATGGTCAGGCTATCATCGGCGAAGTTTGGTTGAAACTAAGATGTACTGCATTAAATTATTAGGCGATAAACTCAGTGCTAAGAACTTTCAAAGCCAAGTCAATGAAGTACATGCCCGTATAGCCATTTTAAATAAATTTACAGACTTAGGCAGATCACATACCCGAGTTGTCACTTAAATTTGAGTTGCTTAAGGGAGTTTTACTTTTTAAATCTTTGTGCAACAAAGTCATTACTTACTAATTACCTTGTAAAATAGCTTTTATGTAGCTTAGTTTCTCTAGATCTTCCAAACTTTTGGTTTTCATATAAGTGCTATTTTTCATAAATTCTTCTATTTTTTTTTCAACTTCTGACTTTTGCACTGTACTTAAATTATCAAGAATAATTGAAAATTCAGGTCTATTATAATAAAAATTCATTACAACCACTGCTATTAATTCAGTAAATGTTTCATCATCTACTTTATACGGTAGTCTATTAATTTTATACATAAAATCATCAGAATCTTCACATACAAAATTATACCCTGTATCTTCAAACACTTTTATTGATTTTTCACTAATATTCAATATTTTACTTTGAACTTTGAATTTTTCAATAGAAATTTCACACTCTTTATCGATAAAATACCCACTACCAATTAAATATATAAATAAAATAGTGCAGCAAAAAATAACAGTTATAAAAAATTTTTTCATTACTCAACATCCAATATTCCATAAAGGTCAACAAAATCTGGCTTGTGTCCAAATTTCCTTTTGCTTTCTAAATCCCCTCCTTTAAAAACAAGCGCTTTATGCTTGTTCGTTTTTTGTATAAAACTAGATAATTTATCCCACTTCACATTTCCATTTTTTGCTCCCATTGAAGAGGGAATAGTCACACAGCCTGTACTATAAGTTCCTGGATGAAGTCTAAAATAGCCTCTCATTTTCTTGTTATTAAAATCATAAGTAAAATCATCTGTATGCATATCGACTGCATAAAGCTTGTACCAATGCTCTTTACCTTCACCCTCATGTGGGATTATCCAATATCTCCCTCTTGGAATAGCTTGCGACTCATCTAGTGATAAATTAGTTACTTGTTGAGTCATATGATCTACACTTGCATATCCACCTGTGAAAACGCCATTTATACCTATTGTTTCTTTTGAATCTAAATCAGAACCTTTAATTGTTCCATTCGATTTGTTAAAAACAATATGTACAATTAGTCCCATAGGATCCACCCACTGATTCGGATCACTGACATAAGCTGAATTATTTAAGCCCCCCATCAACCCAATCGGGTCTTTACTCACATAACGTCCACTGTACGGCTCGTAATAACGATAACGGTTATAGTGCAAGCCTGTCTCAACATCATAGTATTACCCCTGAAAACGGATATTACTTTGTTCTAACAAATTGTCACTGGCTCTGATTTGCTGCGTATTGCCCCACGTATCCTGCACGATCTCCCAGACACATTCACCACGTTCATTACTTAAGGTTTGCGGTGTTCCCACTTGGTCACAATGGTAAAAAGTAATACGTTCAAGCTCAGCTTTATTCTTTCTCGTTTCAGTTTTCCAGACTGGATCTTTATAAACTGAATACGGTTCATTTTGGAATCTTGAATAGTCTGGTGTTTCGATCAGCTTGATAAAACCTGTATAGCCTGTTTGTAGCAAGGGTACAAAGCTATTCGGCTCATAAACATAATGCTTGGTATATTGCGCTTGTTCATTACTGGATTGTTGTGACTCCCAAATCATTAAGTCACTATCCCAGCCAAATAACGTTAAGCTGTTTTCTATCGGGCTATGTTTATATAAGCGTCGCCCAAAAACATCATAGCCATAAGTCGTGACTTGGCCATTATTGTCACTTTGAATCAGGCGATTCAGGTTATCCCAAGTCAGTTTTAGCGTTTTGCCTGCATGAGTCGTTTCAATCACATTGCCCTGTGCATCGTATTTATAGTGTTTGCCTTGATATTGCGTAATCAGGTTATTTTTCACTTGTGATGATTGTGTTGCAATCGGATCAATCAAGTTGCCTGCTGGATCAAAGCTAAAGTTTTCTGTATGTTGTGGGCTTTGGCTTTTGATCAATCGTCCAATTGGGTCATATTGGTAATTGAGTTTACCTAAACGGCTATCTTCTACTTGGGTCAGTAAGTAGTTTTTATCGTATTGATAATGACGTTCTGCCTGATGTTTTGGTTGTTGTATTGGGTTTGGAGTCTCTTGTTCTGGTCGAATGATTTGTGAACTGAGTAAACCAACTTCATTGTAGTTTTTAGTTTGAATCAATCCGTTTGCCAGCATGCGTACTGTTTCACGGTGTAAGTCATCTCGTTGGAATGCCACCATGTCTTGTTGGTTAAAGGCAATTCCATAGATATGCCCTGAACCATAAGTCAGATTGGTTTGAACTTGTCCATCTGGGCGGATAGTCTTGCTTAAGTTGCCCAGCTCATCGTACTCATAACGAAGTACTGCAGTTACCGGTTTCAACTTGGGTACTTTATAGTGCTGATGTTCGCGTACCAACTGCCCGAGCGGATTTCGATAAAAGTTGATTTAGCTTTCTTTGTTTGTCGCTTGGCTGAGTTGGTTATTGATATTGTATTCGAATTCTTCGGTTTGGCTATGTCGTGTTTGTAAATGGGTATAGGTTTTTGAAGCAATTGAACCATCTGCATGATAACCCAATTGGGTCAGGATATTCGGTTGTCGGATTTGGAGCAGTTGTCCATTTTCATTGTAGCTATAATGCTTTTCTTCACCATCAAAGCTTTGTTCATGGATTAGTTGTCCAAAGCAGTTAAACTTGTACGATAGGTAAAATCACCTAAGTCAAAGTAAGTAGATTGCAACATCATAAACATAAACTTGACATAGGAGAGAATGCCATTCTAAGCGAGTTTTAAAAACCCCATCATCCGCCCATTCTGCAATAGCTTTGGTTATGACCTCTGTTGCCCCATAACGAAGATATACCCACGTCCAGCCTGATCTGTAAACGTATCAGTTGTGTACTTGGTTATATTCATAAGTGCGTACATATCCATTTTTATCAATCACTTTCAGCAAGTTACCTTATGCATCATATTCATAATGTGCCAAAGGTTCTGGCTGTTCATCAACAAAGGCTACTATCACTTTAGTTTGGTCATTAAAGGCAAACTAAAGCTGTTGTTTACCACGTTTTAATTGGAAGTCGATTGATTTTAAATAATCGAATTGTTCGAATAAAATATAATTTAAAATAACTTTTTAAGACTCATACAAGCTTTTTCTTCTTTCATTGAACATGACTCTTCCAACCATTTTCTAGATAGCTCATAATTTTTTTCAAAACCAAATTTACCTTCGAAATAATATAAACCTATATTAAGTTTTGCTAAACTATCCCCATTATTTGCGGCATCATTTATTAATTTTCGACCTTCTTTATAATTTTTGTTTACACCTAAACCTAAAAAATACATAGTAGCTAAGTTAGTTTTCGCTTTAATATGCCCAAGGCTAGAAGCTTTCAAAAATAAATTGAAAGCCTTTTCATAGTCTATTTTATCTGAAGTATAGTAAACACCCAAATTAAATAAAGCCTCAGGATTATTTTTTTTAGCAGATAGCTGGTATAGCTCTAGTGCTTTATCAATATTTTTATCCACACCTTTACCTAAATCATACATTACTCCTAAATTATACTGAGCTTCATCATTCCCACTTTCAGCAGCCTTTAAATATAAATTAAAAGCCTTACTATAATCTTGTTTAACATATATACCGGCGTCATACATTTTCCCTAAATTCAAACTTGAATAATAATTCCCTTGTGATGCTGATTTATTATACCAATAAAATGCTTTCTCATAATCTACATTAGCGCCTAACCCATTAAAATACATCACACCTAAATAATATTGAGAATTACTATCTTCTGAATGACTATTAAAATAATTTAGCGCTTTATCGTAATTTAAGCTTTCACTTTGTAAAATTATATTTTGTGCTTTTTCAAAATTTAAAGTCTCAGTATTTGAATTATAGCTACAAGCATTTAATATCAAAATAAAGAAAAAAATAAAAATAAATCGTAAACCCATAATTAACCTCCTCCTAGATAGATAATCTACTTCATTTTCCTTTATTACTAATTTTAACAGGCTTATGGTACAGCTGAGTATCTGCTTTATGATGGGTAAATCCACCACCAACTTCTGTTAAAGGACTAACTCCATAACCAATTTTTTGTTTAGTATTTGAATTTTGGTGAACACGGAAACAAACAATTATTGCACAAGTTTCAGATGTATCAGCTCTACCTGTAAATCCTGAAATATCAGTATCATACCAATCAATACCAGCACCTAAACTTCCACCAGTACCAATTGTTTTACTTCTAGTTCCACTAGAACCAACAAATACTCCATTTTTTTCTTGTGCTAAATAAATACTTGATGATGCTCCATAACCTTTGATTGCACTTGAATCTCCACCAGCAGAAATTGCTATCACTGAAGGTTTAAAAGGCTTATCATTTTCTGGATAAACATACCCTGCAACACCTCTGGAAACAATAACCCTTGATGGAGTCCTAATATTATTTTCCAATTTTTTATATGCTTTATTTTTTTCATCCATATCTCTTTCCATCGCAGCCATTCTTCCCCTTGCATCAGCAATTTTTAATTTGTCTAATTCAGGCTGCAGCCAAGGTGATGAACCTTCAGGAGCTTTATAAATATCTTTTGCCATTAACCCCATCGGATCTACCCACTGATTCGGATCACTTACATAAGCTAGGTTATTAAATCCACCTTCTAGTCCTATTGGATCTTTACTTACATACCTTGCACTATGTGGCTCATAATAACGATAACGGTTGTAGTGTAAGTTTGTTTCTTTATCATAATATTGACCTTGGAATCGAAGGTTGGTTTGTTCAAGTAAGTTTTCGCTCTCATTGATCTCTAAAGCTGTGCCCCATGTATCTTGTTTAATTTCCCAAATACATTCGCCTAACTCATTACTCAATGTTTGCGGTGTGCCGACTTGGTCACAGTGATAAAATGCAACCCGCTCTAACTCAACTTTGTTCTTTCTCGTTTCAGTTTTCCATACAGGGTCTTTATAAACTGAGTACGGTTCTGTTTGGAACTTTGAGTAGTCTGGTGTTTCGATTAATTTAATAAATCCGGCATAGCCTGTTTGTAGCAAGGGTACAAAACTATTTGGTTCAAAAAATAATGCTTGGTGTAACTTGTATGCTGTAAGTTCTCTTGTATTTTATTATTGCTTTGAGTGTAATGTTGCGACTCGAAAATCGTCAAATCACTATCCCAACCAAATAATGTCAGGCTGTGTTCCACTTAATTTTGATTAACTATTTGACTTTGTTCAGATATTCGTCTTCCAAATATATCATAACCATAAATGGTGATTTGACTATTGTGATCACTTTGGATTAAGCGATTAAGGTTTCTGCTTATTTGGCTGGTTTCAATCACATTTTTTTGGTAAATTTAATACACATATTTTTCAAACACCTACACCTAAAATATTTTAAAAGTCTTCGTTTTTTTTATCTGGAAACAAATATTCAATTATAAGAAAAATTACTGAAACTACAATACCTATCGTTTGAGTTATTAAAAAGAAAAACATTAGATCATTAAAAGGCATTATATAATCATCATTAAAATAATTATAAATAACGGCTAAAAAAAATCCTGTCAACCCCAGTAAAACCCCCTTTATAAAACAAAACAAATAGGGATGATTATCTGCTTTCAGATTAGATATAAATGTACCTAACACAATTTCAATAATTATATTGAACATATAAAAGTACTTCCTTTATTATTTACTGTACTGTGGTTCATCTAACTTTAGACTCGGATTCTCTTTAATAGGCTTTGTTGTAATAGATTTTACTGCTGTTTGACCATAAAATATTCTTTTTCCAATAGTATTTGTAGTATTTTTATAGAAATTCATAGCTGTAACATATTCTACTCCATTTGCTTTTGCAAGATTTGCGCCAACTCCTCCTGCTAATGCTCCCACACCAGCTACACCAAGAGTTCGCTTATAATTATAGGCATTGCATTTACATCTAACACTATCAAATGTTTGAAAACCACCGTCTACTGCAGCAGAACCAACAGCACCCATTATTGGTGCCTTTGCACCTGCTCCAAAACCGCCACTAATTACTGTAACTCCATATGGTAAAGTAGCGGCGGCAGCTCCAACTGTACCTACATTTCTCATTCCTTGCTGATTTCTTAAAACATTTGCATCTTGCTTATTTTTCGCAACACTTGACATAGTTCCTGGCAATAATGCACCCAATATTCCAGTACTTGGTCTATTTTGTTGTTTGGATCTTGCATCTTTTATTTTTGAAACTTGCCAAGCAGCTTTTTGTTGAGCGAATCTTTCAGCTGCATGCTTTTCAACTAACGCATTATTCGCAGCAACTTTTTCCCTTTCCCCTTGTGCCATCAACCCCATCGAATCGACCCATTGATTCGGATCGCTCACATAAATTGAATTATTTAACCCACCAAACAACCCAATCGGATCTTTACTCACATACCTTGCACTATGTGGCTCATAATAACGATATCGGTTATAATGCAATCCAGTTTCATGGTCATAATATTGACCTTGGAAACGGATATTGGTTTGCTCTAATAAATTATCACTAGTATTAATCTCTAAAGCACTACCCCATGTATTTTGTTTGATTTCCCAAATACATTCGCCCAGCTCGTTACTCAAAGTTTGTGGCGTCCCCACTTGGTTGCAGTGATAAAACGCTACTCGCTCTAATTCAGCTCTGTTCTTTCTCGTTTCGTTTTTCCATATCGGGTCTTTATAGATTGAATAAGGTTCTGTTTTAAACTTTGAGTAGTCGGGTGTTTCAATTAGTTTAATAAACCCTGCGTAACCTGTTTGCAGCAGCGGTACAAAGCTATTCGGCTCATAAACATAATGTTTGGTGTAGTTTTTATCATGCTGAGAATTGTCTTGATCTTTGTTTGACTGTTGCGACTCCCAGATCATTAAATCACCATCCCAACCAAATAAAGTTAAGCTGTATTCTGGTTTGTTAATCTTAAATAAACGTCTTCCAAACACATCATAACCATAGCTTGTGATTTGACCATTGTGGTCACTTTGAATCAGGCGGTTTAAGTTATCCCATGTCAGCTTTAAAGTTTTACCTGCTTGGGTCGTTTCAACAACATTCCCTTGTGCATCGTATTTATAGTGTTTGCCTTGATATTGGGTGATCAGGTTATTTTTCACTTGTGATGACTGTGTTGCAATCGGGTCAATCAAGTTACCTGCTGGATCAAAGGCAAAGTTCTCAGTTTTTTGTGGGCTTTGGCTTTTGATTAAGCGTCCAATTGGATCATATTGGTAATTCAATTTTCCTAAGCGATTATCATCCACTTGAGTCAGTAAGTAGTTATTGTCATATTGATAATGGCGTTCGGCTTGGTATTTTACTTGTTGCAACTGGTTTGGCGTTTCTTGTTCAGGTCGGATGATCTGCGAACTGAGCAATCCAACTTCATTGTAGTTTTTGGTTTGAATGAGACCATTTGCCAACATCCGTGCCGTTTCACGATGTAAGTCATCGCGCTGGAACGCCACCATGTCTTGTTGGTTAAAGGCGATGCCATAGATATGCCCTGAACCATAGCTGAGATTAGTTTGCACTTGTCCATCGGGGCGGATGGTTTTAGTTAAATTGCCTAACTCATCATATTCATAACGCAGTACTGCAGTCAGCGGCTTTAAATTTGGTACTTTGTAGTGCTGATGTTCACGTATCAATTGCCCCATCGGATTACGATAGAAATCGATCTGACTGACTGCATTTTTGGCTTGGCTTAGTTGGTTATTCAGGTTGTATTCAAATTCTTCAATTTGGCTATGTCCTGTTTGTAAATGAGTATAGGTTTTTGAGGCAATAGAGCCATCTTGGTGATAGCCGAATTGAGTCAAGATATTCGGTTGGCGAATCTGCAATAATTGCCCCTTATCATCATAGCTGTAGTATTTTTCTTCACCATCAAAAGCTTGCTCAAAAGTTAATTGCCCAAAGCTGTTATAAGCAAATAAATATTCTGCGTGGTTTTGATTGATGAGTTTTTGAATCCGACCTTGCTTGTCCCATTGGTAGCCAATTTGATGCCGATTGGCGTCAATCCGTTGTTCTAATAGACCGACTTGATTGTAACGATACTGAGTGATTAAACCTTTGCTATCGGTATGCTTTAGTAAACGTCCTTCTTCATCATGTTCAAACTGTTCTTTTAAACCATCAGGATAGACAATTGCTCTAAGCTGACCTTTGTCTTTACCTTCTGAGCTGTAGATATATTTAATTTGCTGCGCATTAGCAGACTGCTGGGCCGTCAGTGCGCCTTCTTCATCGTATTCCCATGCGCTTTCTTTACCTGAACAATCGCTATATGCGGTCATTTGTCCCAAATCATTGTATTGAATTTTTTTAGCGCCGCCTTTGGCATCAATGATTTCTACAACTTGATTATCGTTGTTGTATTTATATTGCGTGCTATAACCTAAAGGATTAATTTCCTTCGTTACATTACCGTCTGCATCGTATTCTTTTTTCCAAATATGACCTTCTGGATCTTTAGTTTCCGTCAAATTTCCTGCTTCATCATAGGCAAAACGGATGATGCCTCCATTCGGCTGTACAATTTTAATCAGCTGATCTTGCTCGTTATAAACTTGTTCGGTTTCTAGGCCTGCAAAATCAATTTGACGGGTAATACGTTTTTGACTGTCACGCGATAGCCATTTTTCACGGCCATCGGCTAAGCGTGTGCGATAGGTAAAACCATCTAAGTCAAAATAGTAATAGGTCGGCACATCATAAGCATCATATACAGCAACTTGGCGCAGTCTCGGGTGCCACTCCAAACGTGTTTTAAAACTACCATCATCTGCCCATTCTGCGATGGCTTTGGCATTCGCCTCTTTTGATTCATAACGGATATTTTGCCCACGACCAGTACGGTCGGTATAGCGAGTCAGTTGATGCGCATCATTATATTCATAGCTGCGTACATGGCCATTTTGATCTACAGCCTTAATTAAATTGCCTTGCGTATCATATTCATAACGTGACACTGGCTCTGCCTGTTCATCCACAAAAGCAGCGATAACTTTTACTTGATCATTAAAGGCAAACTTGAGCTGGTGTTTGCCTCGCTTCAGTTGAAAATCAATACTTTGCAGATAAGCCTGCTGTTCAAATAGTAAATAACTTAAAGCAACTTTTTCATCTGTTTCTTCATTGAATTGCTGAATCAACTGATAGTGTTTTCCGCCATTAAAGCTGTGAAAATGAAAACTCCATGCTGAACCAAAATTCAGCAGCAAGTCTTCATTTTCTAAAGGTTCTAACCTAAAGCCTTCATAGGGTGCAGTATGGGCCTTATACAAAGTGGGATTAGATAGCTGATATATATAAAAACGATCAATAAATTGATAATTCCCAGTATTTCAATTTTTTAACTTAAAAACTTTATAACCAAATATATATTAATTAGATAGCTTTTAAAAATATATCAAGGCAATAATGAACTAAATTTAGTTAACTCTCTCGATGACACTTTTCCACCTTTAAGTATAAAAACTTTATTAGTTTTATTATCAAAAGTAGAAGCCTGAATCATATTACCTTCTTCATCAATTTGCCAACTTCGACCTTTATCAAAACTAACCGCTGCTATATCTCTTTGATAAGGGTAGCTATTTGAATTTTTAAAACCTGAACTGTATAAAACTCGATTCTGACCTATATATAATTTACTCAACTGTAATGCATTTCCAATTTTTACTTTTTCAAGCCATTGATATTTATTTTGTTCATTTGGTACGGCAACTAAAAAGGTAGTTTCAGTATCTACATGACCATAGGTTTTTTTCTCAAAATCATAAACCATCCCTAAAACGTAAAGTTTTTCCCCTTCACTATTAATATCCACAATATCTGATTTTGGTAGAGTGAGGATAGGTGAATATTGATCTATACGATTATCTTTGGGATCATCACTCCACGGAAACTTATAAACCACACTTTGATATTGGCCTTGATGATCGAATAAATTAGAAAAATAAAAATCTTTGGTTTTCTCATCAAAATGATAGGAGTTAAAAAACTCATCCATTCTAAATTCATATTTCATCGCATTTAATTGGTCAACAATTTGCTTTGGCATATGGATTTGTATCCATGTTTTTCCTGCATCAGAGGTACGCCACAACGTCTTTTGCTCACCTATGGCATATCCATATACACCAGTTTCATCGAAAAGTACTTGTTTAACTTGTCTAAATGGCGGCCAATTTTTAAGTTGAGTAAAAGTTTCTCCACCATCTATCGATTTAAATATTTTATAACGTCGTGCTTTTCTAATTTGATCTTGTTCAGGAATCGTATCGACGAGTACATAATCTAAAAAATAGGTATTAATATAAATCGTGTTAAGATCAGCTGATTGCCACCATTGTCCAGTCTGAGCTGGTTCTTTAAATACTAATTTGTCTGGCTTTCCTTTTCCCCCTGATAACACCTCAACGGTCATACGGTTTAAAACTTGACTATTGTCTCTCATCCATTCTTCTTTATACTTTGAATCTATAAATTCACCTTTCTCATTTAAGATATCAACAAACTCAATTTTTTCTTGATTGATATAAAATAACAATGCTTTGTCTTTGTTTGCGTTAATCGCTAAGATCCCGCCATTAAAATTATTTTTAGCAAACTCAAATTCAGTTGCCCACATTAGACTGCATCCTGTAAAGAAAAAAAGACTGAGGAGAAAGATAAAGTACTTATTTTTGATCATGGCTTAATCCACAAAAATTGATCGTATGCGTTTTATGGTGTTATCAAATAAGAATTTAGCCGTTCCACCTATAAAGGGATAAACCACCTCTGCTACCTGTACCGCTTGATCCCATGTTTCAAAATCCATCCATTCTTGAAGATTCGGCTCAGCAATAATACGAAGTAAATCAGTAAACGGAATTTCTTGAATGCCACCATCTATATATGCTGGAACATGCGAATTAAATGCAAAAGTTTTAAAGTCTTTATCACTAAGTTCAACGGTTTGCTTTTTAAAAGTCATGTTCTGACTGGCTTTCGGTGCTAACTTACAAGGCAATTTAATCACATCGCCTTTATTATTTTGATCTAAACCAAGATCCATATTTTTTTGTAAATATTTTCTGGCATTGACTAACCATCTTTTCCCCTCAGGGCTTTTCATACTTGGGAGTAAATAAGCACCAAAACGTGAACAGTAATAGTATCCATACGCACGATAATAAGTAGGCGGCAGATGCCCGCAAGTGGCTGTATGACGCTTCATAAAGTCAACGTAACGTGACCAGTTTGGATCAGACCCATCTAATTTAAGCAAAGATTCTCTATTTTTGATGACCTTTAATGCAACCTCTAAAGCGAGTTGCCAACGTTCTTGTGTTTTTGTAACATCGATTAATACATCTGCATGATTTAAGAAATATCGGATATTAATTCCATTTTTATTAACGGTTTCGCCTTTTTTTATAGGATCATCTTTATAAGGAACATAGTAATAACCACAATTTCCATAAACATGGTCTAGTGCCATATTCACAACAGTATTGCATTTTTCTTGTGGATTCACATAGACCTTAGCAACACTATTATTTCCAACTGGTGTCAAACTTTGATTTATACTTTTCTTTTGTTCAGACATCTCATTTCCAGAACTAATTATGATCGTCAATAAATTCAATAGAGTTTATTTTTAACTGTTTAGAAGACAAAGCTGTCTCTGTGTAACCCTTGTCGTCAGTAGTCCCCTCTAACTCACTGCCATCACTTAACGTTAAGAGACATTTAGTATTTTTAACTGCAATATTTTTTACTTCATCAAATACCTTAACTTTTAGAGGCTTTGTTGCACAAACCTATCTGTAAAGGCTTTTTCAGCGATATAATTTTCAAATGAAGAAGCCTACATACAAAATCTACCGCACAACCAATTGGCCCGCATATAACAGAGCCCTCATTAATCGTGGGAATATTGCTATTTGGTTCGATCCAAAGACCCAGTGGTATGCACAATCACAAGGCAAACATGGACGAAATCAAACTTACTCCGATACTGCTATTCTTGGTATCGATGCTGAAACCCTTCAAATACGTGCTGTACAACTCACCGCAAATAATGTCAGTGATTCACAGGTACTGGAAGATTTAATTGCTTAAATCCCTTTAGATGAACAAATCGATTGTGCCTATACAGATGGTGCTTATGACACAAAACGATGCCGTCAGGTCATTGCAGATCGGCAAGCACATGCGGTGATTCTACCTAGAAAAAATGCGAAACCATGGAAAGATACAAAGAGTAGCTCGCTAGAGCAAAATGAATTACTTCGAACAGTTACACGTTTAAGCAGGACACTATGGAAAAAATGGTCAGGCTATCATCGGCGAAGTTTGGTTGAAACGGCTTTGTTGCATAAATATGTAAGCATCTGATTTAAATAAATTTAATTTTGGATCAAAAAACAATCAAAACTTTTAAAATCATATAGTTATGAAATCTTTGTGCAACAAAGCAAACCTTCGTTATAATCAAATAAAATACATCTTGAATATTCAGAGTCATCATCCAAATTATCTAAAGAAGCGCTTAGATAAACAAGATTATCAGAGATCACGCATGCACTTTTAAATGTTACTGGAGATATTTCTGTCATAGTTTTTTCCCACCACTTTTCATACTTGTACCAATTTTTCCTAAATGACTTTTATCAATAGTCAATTTACCACTGGGATCAGCGCGTACTTTGAAGTCTCTACTCATACCCATAGATTCGTGATAAATCCGGAGGGTAGCTAACATTTTTGCACGATCACATTTTAAAACTTTTGAAACAGAAACAGCTGCAATATATTCTAATTGCCATAATTCTGTGCCCCCAACAGGATTTGAAGTTTTCCCCATTACCCTTTCTTTTTTATCATAGTATGCATGAACTTGACCGTGTTGTAATTGTTTACCAGCACCGGTTACACATACTACTAATCCATTGTTTTCAGATATTGCTCCTGGAATTCTCTTATTAGTTTCACTTCTTTTTCCATATTTAAAAGCTCTATCTGGTACGACATGATGACCTTTTTTACCGAAATCACCACATGTGTCTGGTCGGTATGGTCTTAATCTACATGGATCATCCTTATCTTTAGATGGTTTTTCTTTATCGGGTGTCTTTTCTTTTTGGGTATGAGTCGTTGAGGTAGATTTACCCGATTGTATATTTACATCATATCTACCGGTGGGAATGTTGGCCCCATTCGCACCAGCCATACCCAATTGAGGTTGAGGTAGTAATTCCTGAAATTTTCTCTGAATTTCATTGCAGAGATCGCTAATGTATTTTTTTATCGCATTCTTTGCATTAGTAATCTCAACTTTGAACTTTTCCAAAGCCGATTTTAAACTACCGCGAACTTTATTGAGGAAACCATTAATAGCTTGAATTAAACGATCAATACATTTGTTTAATGCATTTAATGCTGTTTTTCCCATCTTTTGCCATGGCTTAGACCTGAGCCATGCTTCAGGAGCATTGTTCCATGGGCTTTTTATTTTTAGTTTTTTGAAGGCACTCTCAAAGCCTTCCATCAATTTAAAAATTTTTAATTTATTAGCTTCCTTTGATCTTGCGGCTTTGACAATGGTTTTAACAGCCGAACCAATTTCAGGAATGACTCCAAATGCAGTAAGAGCCAACGCTTTATAGTTATCAGATGATTTACCATTTTCTTTTGAAAGGTCTATTAGATTCGCTATTAGGTCTCTAACATCACAAACCTGATCAACCACAGGAATCATACTGATTAAACCACTAACAATGATTTGTGACATCGTAGGATTCTTATTGAAATCACCCTTTAACATTCCCCAAATCCAGCTACTTTTATCTATTACAGCCACCGCAATATTATGATTTGTCACACTCTCGTTAATCGCAGCTTGACCTTGATAAAACAATATTTTTTCCCACCACGATAGATTCGGATCTGGTTTACTTGTGTCATATTCTCTATATGTAAGATAGTTAGCTGGGCTATCCTGAATATGTTGTGCAAGTTTTTCAGCACCGTACCAAAACTGTTGCTGTATATCAGTAGAACGGTTAGCAATTTTATTCCAAAAAGCTTGATTTTCTGTCGACATTTTATTCACTAATTTTCATTATTATTCGATATTTCTAAGTCTTGTTGAATAAACCAATCATCAATTTCATGAGGAGGAAAGTCATCTTCAGACTGATCTTCTCCATATTGAATTTTGGCTCTACCAGCTGGAACACCTTTAACAACAGCTTTGCCTTTATCGTCTAATTTACCTTTTTTTCGACTTCCATCTGAAAGTAAAACTTCAAATTCAGCATCTTTTACAGGTGAGCCATCACTATGTAAATATTCTAGAACTAAGTCATCCTTTTTGATTTCAGTAAGTGGTAAGTGTGGTAAAACATAATTTGTTTTACTCCCCCCCCCCCACAAACTTATGCTGTCCAGCTTTTACCTCAAACTTGCCACTAGTCGTAGGAAATATACCTGAACCATTAATCTTGAGCTGTGAACCGCCTCCAGTCAGGATGAGTTCTTTCGGACTAGTGATATAAACCGTATCTTCTGTTGAAATAATTTGAATCCCTTTACGGGCAATCAAATCCGCTCCATCCCCCTGAGCTTGTATTTCAATCTCCCCCTTACCAGCAAACAATCTTGCACCTTCGTGAGCTGCAAATAAACTGATTTTACTTTGTGCATGTACAAGTAGACTCTTTTGTGTACTCAAGTTAATACTATCACCAGCGCTATGACTGATTTGACCATCTGCTGATAGATGTACATCTTCATTGGTCGTTAGTGCAATAGAGTTTGGTGAAGTTAATACCATAATGGCTTGTTTAAAGGCTTTTGCTTTAGCCTCACTTTCTTGTTCAATTTGTTCTATAAATTGTTTCAGATTGTCTAATACTTCTAAAGGATCGGTTTGTTGATTTTTGGCTACTTCACTGAGGGCTTTAGAATTATTGAGATTGGATTCCAATTGCGATTTGGTTTCTGCTACATCCAATTGATTGCCTGATGCATTGTCTTGTTTATAGGTAGAAAGGAGTAATCCTTGCTTAGCTCTCAGTGCTCCCCATTGATCTGTTCGCAATTCAAAACCTTCACCACGTCCATCACTCGTGTCTGTCTCTTTCGGATGGCTAAGATTACCTAGATTGAGCTGTGATGCCTCATGACTACTTTGTAGTTGTGTGCTGATCTGTCCAGTCGTATCGTCAAAACGAAGTTGGCCAAAGCCATCGCCTTGGACTTCTTTGGAGCGAATCCCTGAAAGCTTCATGGTATCGGGAAGTTGTCCTTTTTGATCAAACTTAGTTGGACTACGATGTGCTTCATGAATGCGACCAACGACATATGGTTGGTCGATATTGCCATCAAAGAAATTAATCACCACGATCTCACCAATACGCGGTAAGAACCGTGAACCATAACCTTCTCCTGCCCAAGGGGTGAGCACATCTACCCACGCTGAGTCAGTGTCAATATTATTCGCGCCTGAACCATTGTCATGCATATGGTCATCTGTTCGAGTAAACAGAAAACGGATTTTAATCCGTCCCCATTCATCGACATGAATTTCTTCACCCTCGACGCCTACGACTTTGGCACGTTGTGGGTGGGTCTTAGGGCGATCTTCAAGTGGCCTGTAAGGTGGAACAATGTCAATGTTTCGACGTTGTAAAATAAGGTTATTGGCTTGGCGCTCATCTTGATTGTTGGTATGAATTTCGGGCTGTTGCCAATGGCTTTCTTTGAGTAAGGCGGTGACTTGGTCAGATAGATCTTTAGGCAAATTATTTTGGTTATAAAAGGTCTTTGCTGTGATTAGAAACTCTTGATCGGAACCTTCATGTTGATCAATTTCAGGATGTTCTTTTAACTTAAACCAATACCCGACATGTGCATCACGTACTGTTGAAGTCGCACTAAAGTACTTGGCTTGCGAATTGAAGTATTTGCTTAAATTTTCATTCAGTTTTTCAATTTGTTTGTTGCCAGACTGAGTTGCACCATCTTCACCTTTGAGGTCTTGTATCCATGCAGGACTGATGTGAAAGGCTTGTTCTAAGCCTAAACTTACTACATCTTGATTATCTGAATGCTGATGTTTTGTGAGTACCGAGCCTGCACCTTTTTCTTGTGCTAAAGCATCTGCTTGCCATCTTTGAAGGTGTACCGCAGTTGGTTGTAGAGAACGCAATCCTGTGAATGCTGTGATACTGTCTTGTCGTTCTGTAGCACTACTTCGATGAAAACGAATATTGCGACGATCTAATGCTTGAAATTGGGCATTATCATCAATTAAGCGTAGCTTTTGTGGTTTGATCTGTTCAGATGAACTCCATACTTGATGCTGTGCTTCATCAATCAGTGTAGTTACACCTTCAGAAGCTAAAAGTCGTTTAATAAAGTCGTAGTCGGTTTCATTGCTCTGCATGATGAAGGGACGAACATCATAGCTTTTGCTTAATCCGCTTTTATCTACGGTTAAGCTAGAAGCGAGTAATGGGCTTTTCACTTAAACCCAAAACATCAAACAAATCAGATGCACTTTCACATCATGGGTCTTGCTATCATTAATAATAAATTCAGTGGGATTTCCATCCGCATCCACAACTAAATGGATTTTAGAACTATTTCCACCAACGTTATTAGAAATAGCTTGGTCTTTCACTCCGGTCGTATGTTGATGCACTCGCATATGAGATGCATCAATAGAAACCTATTCTAGATTTGCATCATTTGATAATAATTTAAAGACTTAGACCATTGATTATGCGCCAGCATTGTTGTAATACATAACAAGAAGGAATGTGGTTTGTCGATTGAATTTTACTTTCTCACTATTTTTTATACAACAAATGTCAACAGCATCTAACTTTTATAAATATATATTATAAAAAAATTGTTTTTAATTAACATTAATTTTATTACTAGGTATCACCAAGATTATACTATCAGACATATTTTAAAGAAAAGAAGTGTAGCAAGTTGCTACACTTCTTGATTTTTCTCTACCAACTCTTTCAATAGATTTTCTAATTTTTCTAAACTAGCATCATCAAAATGAGAAATTTTTAAAGAAACCTTTAATAACTTATCATTAAATTTAATATTCCCAGCAACTTTCCCAGCATATTCAATTTTTTTTACAAGCGATGTTGATGGAGAATCGTTATTATCTTGAACTAGATATTTCGTAGCTTGTGTAACAGCCTTAGTTTGCTCAAGTTGGCCATTCTTTACTTTTGTCCAAACAGTTAACAAGGCTTTTTCAGCACGTTGTTTTATTTCATCGTGATCTGCAAGAAATTTTTTAAAAGCTGTTGCAGCAGTTCGACCTAATAATTGGGGTTCATTTACCAAATCATTCAAGATGGCTTTAGGCAACTTTTCAAAAGATAAATATTTATACATGTCTTCGCGATTTAAGCCTAAAGACTTCGCTAAACGTTGTTTATTTTTCTTTAAATTTTCATCCAAGCCTACCAGACCAATATAGATTTCGAAGTCTGTTAAATCCTGGCGTTTTAAATTTTCAGCTAGTGTAAGTAGTGAAGCTTCTTCATTATTTGCATCAATAATAATGGCTTCAATGGTCGATTTTTTTAGAATTTCATGCGCACGTAATCGACGTTCACCTGCAATCAGTTCAAATTTTAAATTTTCAAGTTTACGAACAGTGATGGGTTGCAACAAACCAACTTCATCGATCGATTCAGCCAGTTCTTTGATTTCCTGCTCATCAAATTTTCTACGCGGTTGATAAGGACTCCGTGAAATGTCTTCAATAGGGACATTTCGTCTAAATTCCTTTAATTCCTTGATATTATCTTTTTGAGCTAATTGATGCTTTTGAGTATTTTGTTTCAGCTTTTGAGCTAAAAGTTCTTTTGCAGTTGCCATAAAATTCTCAATCAGTTAACTTTAGCCAAAACTTCTTTAGCTAAACTTTCAAAAGCCTTTCGGACCTTTCCACTTTTGTCTAGCTTAAGTAAAGACTGCTGCATAATTGCGGCTTGATTTACTTTTGTACTTTGTGGAATAGTCGTTTCCATAATATAGCCCACTTGCTTAAATGCTTCATCACGAATGAGTTTACAAACATTTTGTCTCTCATCGTGCTTAATAAGTAGTGCACCTAATAATTGTAGCTCCGGATTGATTCGCTTTATTTTTTCTAAATGATTAAGTAAGTCTGTAACACCATATAAACCATATTGTGAGCCAGATTCAATCGGGATAATTACATGTGTTGAAGATGCTAAAGCATTACTCGTCAATAGTTTTAAACTTGGAGGGCAGTCAATTAAAATAAAATCATAAAGATCTTTTAATAGTTCTAATTTTGTAGTGAGTTCTTCTGATGGTCTTGGCGCATCTTCTTTTAATTGGTCCTCAGTTTTTCCTAAATTGAGAGAACCATAAATTAGTGAAACATTATCAAAATTAGTATCTTCTTCTAAAGCGTCAGTAAGTAATGAGACATCACCTACTAATAACTCAGCGGTTGTTACTCCAATTTCACTTGGATGTTTTAAACCAATATGCAAGCTAGCATTTGCTTGAGGATCTAAATCGATTACAAGCACTTTTTTTCCTAAGTTTGCTAGCTCAGAGGCTAAATGAACAACTGTTGTTGTTTTACCACAACCACCCTTGTGATTCGCAACAGCAATAATTTTTGCAGACATACTTGTCAAATCATTCTATATTTACAATTACTATTAATATAAATAACTTTGGGCTAAGTTACTACACCTTTTAAATTTAAAACAGTCATTTGTATAACGCTAAAGCAATTTTAAATTTAAAGTTTTATATAGCTAGCTTATTTAATAATTAATAGTAATTAATAATTAAGTAAATTAATAATTAAGTTGATATTTTTCATTTAAAAACAATAGCATATCAGCTTTAAGGTGGAGGGTTTGTCACCTTAAAGTGGAAGAGTTGTCCTCTATAAGTGGAAAGATGATCACTTAAAAGTGGAATATCTGTCACTGTAAAGTGGAATATTTGTCACTTAAAAGTGGAGTATTTGTCACTATGGTGGAATGTTTTTCACTGTTAATTATAAAATATATGTATTATCATTTAAAATATATATAAAACAATTACTTATAATGTTGATAAGTTAGTGAATTTAAGTGCAAGAGTGGAAAAAAAATCACTTACAAAAATAATATTGTGGATAAAGTTGCAAGGCTTTTTTTTACTACACCATTTTTTGATATATTCATTGATCTAAGAGTGGAAAGAATTTCACGCACTCACCCTAGAATGCAGAAATTTTGTTCTTATGACTAAACTCGATATTTTTTTTCAGTGATCTGCGTTTTTAAAGGTGGAAAACTTGTCATATCGAAATAGGTTAATTGATTATTTAAAATCCATTATGGGTATTTATTCATCAATCCGTATTTCTATAAAGAATCAAAAACATCTAAAAGTGGAGTATTTGTCATCTTGGGGTGGAATTTAAAAATATATTTCCACTTTAATTGATTTTTACCTAAATTTGGTGACAAGTATTCCACCTTAGGTTTTTTAGGTGAAAGTGTTGAATCTTTTTCCACTTTTTTATATAACATGCATAATCAAGTTAAGCACACTTAAAATAGTTAATACACTTTATGTCAGAACTAAGCCATAACAAAGAAGAGCTGGATTCAATCCCGTACTGCATAGGTAATATTCGTCACAATGGGGTTGTAAGTACTAGCAATCGTTTGATACGACCTATTGAATTGTCAGCGAATGAATATAAAGCACTTTTATATGCGATGGCTGTTGCCAATTACGGTGAGAAGAATCATATCGATAAAGAGATTAGTGAACAAACATACATTTATCTGTATAAAGATGATTTAGCTGAATTACTGGGATTAAGTAAGCGAAATTCAATTAATGTAGCCATTGATCGAATTTACAAAGAACTTTCATCCCGTGTGGCGCACTTTGTAATTGAAGAACCTGTAGATGATATAAAGAAAAAGACTAAAAGAGTTCACTCGGTTGTCCCTATTATCCGTGAGTTAAGATGGGAAGATGATTCAAAGAATGCACTTCAAATCAGATTTACCAGTGAAGTATTACCTTACTTTACTCAATTAGCTGGTGGTAATTTTACTACATACCAACTAAAACATTTATTTGCTCTAGATTCAGTTGCAAGTATGAGTCTTTATACCTATTTCATAAAAAACGAATTCAAATTTAAGACTCAAGAAATCTACGAAGTTCCATTATTATTAGAGAATCTCAAAGCTCTAATTGATATAAATGAAACTAAATATGACCGTTGGGTCGATTTTCGACGTTATGTATTAGATAAAATTGTAGCTGAAATTAATGAAAACACTGATCTACAGTTAGAATATGAAACAATTAAAAAAGGACGCCCTATTGTAGGCGTAAAATTTAAACTACATCATCGTGGTTTTGAAAAGCCTGTAATTGAAAATAAAAAGGCCGAAAAATTAAAGATCTACTTAGATGTTCCATTTGAAGATAATGCTGAGGTAAAAGATCTAGGTGCAAAATTCGATACCACTGTACGTTCATGGTATATTTTTAATGATGATGCTAATTATTTACAGCTTGAAAAGTGGTTTAAGACTGTAGGTTGCCTCACAGACTCTCAAGCAAACGTTGTTATCAATGATTCATTATTTCAAATGGATTTTGCTGAAGTTGGAATGAGCTTAAGTGACTTTAAGAGAAAAATGAAAAATAAATTGAAAACTGATAGTAAATTTGTGGAAGACATCAAGGATCGTCTAAATGAAATTTTCGGAAAGGATATTATCTAGGAGTGTAGCAACTTGCTACACTTTTATCGGCTATTCTTAGTTCAAGAAACCACTTATAACTTTAATTAGAAAAACAATTTTACGACATGTTGATCTAATTCATAAACGATCTGTAGGTTAAAGGTGATAAGAGTATTTTTTGAAATAAATATTGAAATTAGATAAAGTGGATTTTATCATCGATATGATTGAATATTAAATTTAAGATGAAAAATGGCGATCTAGTAGTTAATATGTTGAAGGAATTCTATTTAAATCACCATTTTTCTAAAGAATTAATTTATAAATCTTAGATTCTCAAATGAAGTGCAACAGAGATTAAATTATTGTAAAGAAGCAAGATAAGCTAGCATTTTGCTTCCGACCGACCAAAGTCAAAGTTGTATCATGGACTATACTCATCTTACCCAAGAAGAAAGATATCAGATTTCTACATTGTTACGTGAAGGATTTTCTAAACGTTACATTTCTTGGAGTGATCCTAGACAGTATCGTGGACAAAAAATCCCTCTAAATTCTTGAAATATTTCTGTTCAAAGGCTTCTGGGCTTAACCAGCCGTTTGCAGAATGTCTTCTGATCCGATTGTAATAAATCTCAATATAGTCAAACAAGACAGTATTCGCTTCTTTTCGAGTGGCAAACACACTGCCATGGACCACATGACCTTTCAATGTATGAAAGCTTTCGGTCACTGCATTATCCCAACAGTTCCCCCTGCGTGACATACTTTGAATACAGTTATTAGTTAATAATAGCGCCCTAAAATCACGACTACAGTACTGTGAGCCTGAGAAGCACTGCTTCCAAGTGAATGTACCATGACACCCATTGGATACCCCTGACGAGCCATTGCATAATGAAACGCATCACACACCAATTGACGGTCTATTCGATAGCTGGTTTGCCAACCGACAATACGACGGCTGAATAGATCCAGCATCACACATAAATACAGCCAACCTTGCTTAGTACGGATATAGGTAATATCCGTTGTCCAGATCTTATTGGGTTCATTGACCGTAAATTGACGATCCAACAAGTTAGGCGCTGTAGGCAAACGATGTTTTGAATCTGTCGTATGCTTGTATTTACGTGCAATCCTGCGACGTAAACCAAGCTTTTTAAGCATTCTTCCAACGGTTCGTTCGCTCATGCTGTAACCTAAATCATGCATGTCATGTACCAATGAAGGTGCACCCAATCGTGCATGATGCTGCCAATATACGGCTTTTAAATCATTATATTTCTGCGCTGGATTGGCCTGGCGTTTTCGCCAGGCATAATAGCCTGAAGTGCTGACACCCAGGCATTTACAGGCAGAAGATACAGTGACTTTATTCACATCCAGATCTTGAATTACCGTGTACTTTTCTTGGCATGATCTGTCAGAAAGTACACATGCGCTTTTTTTAAGATGTCATTGGCTTCCCTGAGCTGTTTGACTTCTTTCTCTAATTCTAGGATCCGCTGTAGTTCTGGTGAAAGTTGACGTTTGCTTGAACCTGCCGGATTGGTTTCACGAATCCGTTTATCTAATGTTGAATAACCCACACCTAATTTCTGGGAGATTGCAGCTACTGACTCGTGTGAGTTTGAAAGTGCATAATCAATTGCTTGCTGTTTAAATTCAGGACTAAAACGTTTGCCCATTTCTTGTATCTCCAAAGTTAACGTTACGTTATCTTTAGAGGGAAGTACTGTCCATTATTTTGGCTAGGATCAAAAGAGCTTCTAGGCGATTCTAAAGATAAAAATGGTGCAGATAAACAACAGGCAGCTACCTTTGGGGGTACTGGGCGTAGAAACCGAGGTGGTGGATCAACTACTAGTTTAAACTCAGGAGGTGGCATAAAAGATATTAGTGGAGAACGCGGCCGAAACACTGATGGTTATGTTACACAAATGAGTCATAACTGGATCAGAAGTAGGCTTCTCAAAGCTGTTTCACAAAAGCAGTCAGTTTTTTCACAAATAATGCTTCATGGATATTTTAGGCTGGTAGTTTTTTTTAGTATTCCGCAAGTAGTTAGCCACGCATATGTATTGATTGAATATGGAGCAAAAAAAGTTCCAAATGATGCCTTACATACTACACACCAACCTACTCGTATTTGGGGAGACTCTGATATAAGTAAAGTTGTTGATAATGAAGGTGGTTTAACAGGTTCTAATCGAAGTAATTTAGGTAATCGAAGATAATGACTTTACAACAATTTGAACGAAGACAACAATTTCTGACACCTCAAATGTACGAAACTTTAAAGGCGGAAACTCTGAACACTATTGAAACTTTTAAAGTAAATCCTACAGGTGTTGGTGATTCAATAGAAGAAAGAAGGGTATACTCTTATGCTATCTTAGCAGAGAATAACTAAAAACTATAAAAAATTGGAAGAATAAAATTTAAAAAGATATTTTATTACAAATGCTTACTAAATTTATTTTGATTTGTGAAATAAAAAATAAAAAAAGTGTTATAACTATTTGTATTAATATTTTGAGCTAATTTTGTCATGAGTTTTGATCAAACGATAAAAAATACTCTCGTATTTTTTTATCAATTTGTTCTACCCTTATCAACCAAAACAGAAGACTTGGAATACATCAAAGCTAAGCTGAAACAACTAGAAAAAATCAGGCCAGGCAACAACAAGAGTAAGCAGAATAATTTTAAAAAAATTTATGTAAAACTCTGGCATCGTATTTTAGAACTTTTGAAAACAGATAGAGCAGTACGTGCAAATGTCCAATATATTCCGCAGATTCAGCTTATTTGCGATATGGAAAAATATATCGATTCAAAAATGGCATTAGAAATTTTTAATACACGTAAGGAACTCACTACACCATTACTACTTCAATTTTTTGACATACGTAACGATGAAACGAGACAAAAAGTCATGGAGAAATGTTCTAAGAAGCAGCTTGGTATGATCGAGACTTCAACTTTAATCAATGCAGAGCAAGAGTGAACGAATGGAAGTTCAAAAAAAGAGAGAACGGAGACAAGATCTCTTTTTAACACAATACCAAGAGTACAGAACAAAGTTTATTTCGCATGCTGTATTTGATGATTTAGATGAAAGTGATAAGCAGACTTTTAGTGATTTTGGAAAAACTGCGCATAAGGTTTTTCACGAGATAATTAAAGCGCGTAAACTGGGTGAAGAATATCGAGTTGCGGCCTTAAGCTTTTTTGCTTCGGGTGATGTATTAGACCATGCTGGATGGTCATACCTCATTTTGAGAACGAGTTATTTTGTTGAAGCGCTTTATATAAAATTAGCCGTTATCCCAGATTCCCAAGCTAAACAAAAAGAAATTTTTGATTTATTTCGATATATTGCAAAATCAATTCTACAACAAAGTGAAGGAAGTTCTTTAAAAGACGAGAGTCAAAGGCTCTTAGAATACTTTATAGAATATATGTTAGAACTCGAACAGGACAAGGTGACGAGTGACTGGGAGAGTTTCCTTAAGAATAAAATAAATCAAAATTTGCCCGAGTTCACTCAAACTAAGGTGCTAAATTATATAAATGACTTAAAAATTATCTTTAAACGATTAAAACAAGGGAGGATTGTAAAACGCTCGCGTCGTAAAAAAATAAAAATTTCAGATTGGCCGACAAAGAAAAAATTAAGAAGTTTCCAAAAGAAGAGAGAACAAAGACAGCTTATTAAAGGATATCCAGCATATATTCAAGCTCGACAGGAGATCTTTTATGCTGATGATGGAGATGTTGAATTTATAGATGAGGGGATTGCTGTACATACAACATCTAAATCTACAGCTCGTTTTAATACAGTATTGAACAATCATAGTGAACATTTGATGAGGCATCGTCAAAGACGTCTACAACCGTTTGTAACCAACACAAATTACATGAGCAAAGATGTGATTCAACATCTTATCTATATTTTGAAGGGTGAGTTATATAATGCTCCTACTCAAGATTCAGCGATTGCAGCAGCATGCTTATTGAGTTTAGCGACGGGTTTATCACCAAGGCATTTGCTTCAATATAAACAACTGATTGATGAGGGAGTGCTTATTAAAGGTGGTAGTTCTAAAAAGCCGGAGTATCGACTCAGATTACATTTAGATATTACAAAACAAAAAGTTGAAACTTTAAAGATTCACCAACTGAATAAAACAGTGACGCATGATCTCCATGTATCAAGCAGTTGGTTTGAATATCTTATTTTGAATGGATCACAACAGGTACTTACAGTACAAGAGATCAATCAAAGACTCAAAAAATGGACTCAGAATCAGGGGCTAGGTTCAATTACTGTTGAGAAACTCCAAGCCCAGCTGTATTTCTATATTTTTCACCGTACTTTTAATGAATATATTGCCCATGTGCTATCGGGCAAAGATAGCACCCATGAGCTACCGAGTAGTTTCTACAATGGTGTGAGCGCATCGGAATTGAATCAGCATTATTTGATCTACTTAGAGACACTCAGTGTTGAAGAAACGAAAACAGAAATTGAAATGCTTAAAGAGCAGTTTGTTAAACATGAACCTGCGTCTATATCACGTTTTGGTAGCCAATTAGCACTCAATCAAAATTATGTTGGTCAATTTTTTACACGATTACATGCCATTTGCGTTGATAAAATACAGATACATCAACATATAATTGAGCGAATTAATGCCTATAGTGCTTGGATGTGGCATATCAGCTTATTGTGTCTAACACGCCGTCCTCGGGAAAACTTATTAGGGAAGTATAGTGACTACGATTTAAAACTAAAGTTGTTGTATGTAGATGATAAGCAAAACAGTCAATCACGAAAAGATGGTCGCTATATACCGCTCCCAGCATTTTTTATCCAAGCTTTTAAACGTTATACGCAATTTTTAAATACGGTCACTCAGCAGTATGAAGAGCTCCTCCGATTTGTGTTTGGGAAAAAGATTACATTGCAAGATTTGTTTGGCCAAGTGATCCATTACCCGAAATCGTTACCGACCACTGCTGAGGAATGGGCAAGTAAGAAAATTAAGATTGCTGCGCTTAACCGAAGTTGGATTAATGACTATATTGAAGGTCATCAACTCAGCAGTTTATATAATAACTGGCTACGACACTTTGATATGAATATGTTGATGAAGCAAGGTTTGGCTTTTAATGTCATACAAGCAGTTTATGGGCATGATCAGCGTAATCAGGAGCTCTTTTATCGCTATTCATCTGCATCTTTACCACAATATATCAATCAATTTACCCAAAATATTGATCGCATGATTAAGCAATTGCAGATTGAGCATCTGTCATACATTTCAGTACTTCAATCTGAGGGCTTATCATGAGTATAGATGAGTCATTGATTCAAAAAATTCAGGTTCAGGTTGATTCTGTATTTGCCGAAATGAAAAGTCAGATTAAGAGTTTAAGAGACCGACCTGAATTATTAGATAACACACTAAATAGCTTGTGGTACGAGTTTTATGATGAATTTATTTGTTTTTTAGAGCAGAAGAAATTTACTCGGAAAGATGCTCAAAAACCGTATATTCAAGCTATTGAAAAATATTTTTTATCTTTGCGTCAGACCTATTTATCTCAAGCAAAGAATGCGTATCCAATCAAAGTATGGCCTAAAACTACTTTTCTAGAACCTATACCCAGACAACTTCGTAGTACTGAATCACATCTTCGGCAAGGACAAAAACATTATCATATTGCTATAGCCTTAAAATCCTATTGGAATTGTCCATACAAGGATGAAGTTACTCCGGCATGGTTATGGGGGAATTTTTATTTAAGTCTGATGTACTGCTCTGGCTGTACTGATCTAAGTCAATTAACAGCAATTGGTAATACCCTGGTCAACGCTATTGTCAAAGATGAACTCCAAATCTGTACTAAACTTTATCATGCTGGATATAAAACAATCATCCAACCACTCGCACTGCATTATCGAGTACCACAGCGTGCTTATGGTAATCAAATCGAAAATAGACAGGTGTATCAGTGGCGTTATATTTGGCTTAATCCCTATGCACAGTTGTTTATACAAGGGATAAAACAGCATGGCTCTCAAGCCTTGAATCAGCAGATGCCACGATATGTTTTGGAGTCTATCTCTACTGTATTAGGGAAATTACCTAAAGAAATTGATCTGAGTCATCAGTTCGTAGGTCTGAAAAAACTACTACGCCGTAATGATAAACAGTTAGCAGAGCTTCGTTCACTTACACCTTTTGATCATTCAAACTTAGCCATTGAGCTTGACTCTTATTCGGGCTTAGATATGTGCTTAAGCGAGGTTATGCGAGGTCGTCTCAAAACGGTGTCGTTAACACCTATTGATCAGGCGAGAGCATGGTTAGATCACAACATCTTGCAGACGCAGTTAACACATATTGAGCGGTATATACCACTACAGACAGAAAAGGCGGTACCAGACTTAATTACAGCTCACCAGCAACTCAAAGAAATTCCATTTGAATTGATGCTATTTGAAAAAGATCAGACTGAAGTTGATAAGCGTCAGAAACGGCAGCGTAAAAGTGAACGTGTGAAATGGATCAGATGGACAAGCATTCAGAAGCGACTAGAAGAAAAGAAGCCTCACGTTGGCCTGTATGAAAAAAATCTAATAGAAGCACAGCTCAGGCTACTGGGTTGGATTTTTCATCTTAAGTCTCAAAAGATGAAACTCAATAGTATCGAGCGGTATTTAAGTAGTATCGCTAAAGATTACTTATTCCATGTCTATATGTTCCCAGGTGATATAGATAACATGGATCAAGAAGATTGTGAGGAACTGTACGACGCTATCTTAGATAGTATTGATGATCGAGATCAAGCCAAACGTGAGACTGATCCTAAGGCCAATCACGGACGTGCACAGTATGCATTTGGCAGACTTAAAGCATTTCATCAGTTTTGTATGAAACAATACCGTGTCCCTAAGGTCGGTACCTTTCAATACAATGATTATCATCGTGTACAATTTTGTCATGCCAAATTAATTAGCCCAAAATTGTTCAATCAGCTTAAACAGGTACTAAGTTTAAAGATTGAAAAATGTCAAACAACTAAAGAGCAAGCGTATCTTTTTCAGCTACAGCTCATGTATTTACTCGCATTTCGTTTGGGGATGCGATTGAATGAAATTAGGGGACTTACATTGGCAGAGGTCATTTGTCCTGAACTGATTTGGCGTAATGATACGCTGACCAAACCTGTGCAGATCCGTTTTAATTTACGTAACAATGTTTATCGGAAACTCAAAAGCCAAAACGCAAAGCGTCAGCTTGATCTGAACGCCGTCATGCTCGATGAAGAGTTGGCATTGGTACAGCAATATCTAAAACAATGTATTACACATAATCCAGCGAAAACTAATCATGCGGACAAATTGATTTTTGCCCAAGATGGCGAAATTTTAAGTGAAGCTTATATTAGTGAAATGACCCAAGTGATTTTTGATGAGATATTGGGTGAAGGGCATGGTTATACTTTCCATAACTTTAGACATAGTGCCGCGAATCATTTAGCAATCGCTTGGTTAGGCTCAAAAGAGATGATCATGACCTATACGGATTACACTTGGAGCCGGTGTAAAGTCATGCGTCAGCATTTATTTGGAGAAACTGCAATTCAGCATGAAGCTGTCATACAGCATAAGTGGCGGTTACTAGCTGACTGGATGGGGCATGCAAACATAGAGCAAACAGCATCTCACTATCTACATGTGCTGGATTTGTTGGTGATAGATCGAATTTATCATTTGCCTTGTACAATTCATTGGGACACGATCAAACTGATACTTCAAAATGACTTAACAAGTGCTAACACAGAAATTGTGGATCTTAATCATATAATACGAAAAGGCCAGTATTTCGATTTTTATCATGCCACATATGCACTCAAAAAAGTGGATTCAGTTAAACCTGTTCAGCCTAAAATAAGTAAAAATGTATCTGTATCTACCATCATACATGATTACATTAAATATAGAGCCTATGAGGACCATGATTGGGTATTACGCAGTAAAAAGCTCGCTACTAAGTGGATGGCGGTAAAAAAGCCTCAAAATAATGAGGATTTTAGTGAAGATGAACTCATCTCCTTATATGAAAAAGCCTTAAAGAAAGGTTTTGAAGCAAAGCAATGCGTAGAGATTTCAGCACTGCCAAAGCGGGTTCAACATCAGGTTTTAGAAGCCTTGAGTATTTTAATTGAACATGGAAAGCTGAGAAAAAACTTTATTCATTTTCAATATCGTTTTGATAAGCAAAATAGGCCACGTGTCGATTGGTCCATTCAACATCTGATTACGGGACTGAAATATTTACTCCCTGAGGATACGCAGCTAAAAGTTGATAATGATCCACCGGATAAGTCACAAAAAAGTCGTGAAGTGAAATTAAGCTTTATCAATGAAAACAATAAAAATACGACACTTTGTATTGCGTTTATTATGTTGATACATGCGATTCAGCAAGAAAAATTGAGCATTTAAAATGAATTGTTTTAATGTGTCTAAGGCGAGCTGTATTGAATATAAATCAATATAGAAAGGGACGAGCGATATCGTCGCTGAAGTTGTAGGTTAAAATCGTTTCTCAATGATAAGCGAACTCTGATATCGTATATATACATGGCTGAGATGTATCCAACTGAATGAAAACAATAGATTATTACAATAAACAGGCTGATCAATTTATAAAGTCGACCTTGAATGTGGATATGGAAGCACTATACCAACCTTTTTAGAGCAATTAGCACATGATGCCTACATTTTAGATTTAGGTTGTGGCTCAGGTCGGGATACTTTGGCTTTTAGAAAAAAGGGCTATTACGTAGATGCGATTGACTATTCTGAAGAACTTGTAAAAAAAGCGACTGAACTTACAGGGTTGAAAGTACGTTATCAAAGTTTTTATGACTAGCAGAATATGAAACATATGATGGTATTTGGGCATGTGCCTCTTTACTACATTGTGCTCATAATAGACATCTCTGATGTTTTAAAACGTATTCATGCTGCATTAATGAATAGTTCATCTTCATATCAGCATGTTGAAGAGCAAGATCTTGAAAAATTTGCAGATTATTGGATAGGTCTGTCACCAATTCTCATTCATAGTTTACCAGTTACTTGTATTCCTAGTAGACCACTTTAATTAAAATTAGGCATTTCATTCACTGGATATATTAATGTTAATGGATTTGATGTTAAAGAAATGAAGCCAAAACGCTGATAAAATTCCATCGCTTTTTGATCTTTTGCATGTATTACAACAAAATTTACACCAATAATTTGAGCAACTTTTGAAACTTGTTTGAGAGCATGTGCTAAAAGCACTTTTCCAATTCCTTGCCCTTGAGTCACTTTATCAACGGCAAAGCGACCTACAACAACACAAGGGAGTGGATAACGAGGTAAGCGTTTGGTGAGTACGGTATCTACTAAATCGAATCCAATAGAGGTACTAGATAGACAGTAAAACCCTATCACATTTGAAGCATGATCAACAGCAACATACGTTTTACTTGTCCCTGATTTCTGATGTTGGGACGCATATTGTTTAATGAACTTATTTAAGTCATCTTGCCCACAATTAAATGATTTTCTTTGGTGATGAGTTTGTAAAATCTCAATTCTCATCTAATAAACTCATTAATTTCTTCATTTCATCGTTTGCAGGGCGTGGATTTTCAAGCAAATTCATTAACATATCACGATCAGCATTATTTACTTTCAACTCATGGTTAGATTTAAGTAAGTCTTTTGCTCGTTCAAAGGAGGATTGCAGCATAAAAGAACTTACACTGAGGCCTAATAAATTCGCAGCTTGCTCAATCACATTCTTTGCATCTGCTGTTGAACGAACATTAATTCGTTCAGTTGCTAAATTAGCCATTTCTTCACCAATAAGTACATCATTTTGATGTACAAATTATAACATATCAAGATGTAGCATCAAGACTTGACATACTCCCACCACCAAGCTAAGAGCTATGGTGGGGGAATCTTTGCGACCCATGCAATCTTAGAGATTGCACCTTTCGATACCGCACTGCGCTGACAGTATGGCGGTACAGGAACTCTTTATACAGCACTATGTCCTAGTGCATCAGCTAAAGCGAAATTGCGTATATTCAAGCTTGCATTCAAATCACGATCATGCACTGTTTCACAGTCAGGACATTGCCATTCTCTTATGCTTAGTGGCAATTTTGTCATAGTATAACCACAACATGAACATGCTTTAGAACTTGGAACGAATCTTCCAATTTGTAGCACATTCTTACCGAACCATTTTGCCTTGTATTGCAATATCGTAAGAAATTGACCCCAAGCCACATCCGAAATGGACTTGGCTAGTTTTCGATTTCTTACCATATTTTTTATCCCTAAATCTTCTACAGCATACGTGGTCGCTTGGTTTTCACAGATCAAGTAATGCGTGAGTTTGTGATGTAGGTCTAAGCGTTGCAGGCGCACTTTTTCATGGATGAATGCAACACTTAATTTTTGACGTTGATAATTCTTTGATTCTTTCTTCTTTCGAGCAAATATCTTCTGCTGTATGGATAGTCGGTTTTGAGCCTGTCGCAAGTATTTTGGATTTTCAACCTTATTACCATCGGATTGAATGAGCATGTGATTCAAACCCATATCAATTCCGATGGTTTGATCAGCTTGAATTGTTGTTGATGCAACAAGTTCTAACTCTGACTCGACCAAAATCGAAGCATAATACTTACCTGTCGCTGTTTTGCTAATGGTGACAGTTTTGATTTTCCCATTAAATACCCGACTAAATACAGTTTTTATCCCTTTAATTTTAGGTAGATGAAGTAATCCGTTCTCAAAGCTCACTGTTGCGTGCTGAGGGCATTGATAAGACCGTTGCGGTATTTTCTTGGATTTGAGCCGTGGGTAGCCGACAAGATGACTTAATGGGCGTTTTTCATCAGGATTTGGTTTATATCCTTTGATCTTTCTGAATTCAACCTTGCCTTTCTTTAATCGCTGAAAAAAGTTGTTGTAAGCAGTGTGTAGGTGAAGTAACCCACTAAGAAGTGATTGACTATTCACCTCGTTCAACCATTCGAATTCAGGTTGTTTTTTCATGGCAACTAATTGGTCTTGAATATCCTTTTTTGATAATAATTTTTGAGTTTCAGAATGAGCTTTAGTTTGAAGTGCTAAAGCCCAATTGAAAATAAAGCGAGTGCATCCGAAGTGCTTTTCAAATTGCACTTTCTGCTCAGAAGTAGGATAGATGCGATATTTATACGCTTTCAAAAAAGGTTGTTTCATGGTTATAATTTAGCAAATTAATTGCTTAGTGTAAATGTAATGAAGTCACATTATCACTGTGTTTATAAACTTACATATCATTTAGTGTTGGTAACAAAATATCGCAAGAAATGCCTTTCAAATGAGATGATCAATCGGCTTGAAGAAATTGTAAAAAAGAACTGTGCTGATTGGGAGATTGACTTGATTGAGTTCAATGGTGAAGCTGATCATATTCACTTATTGTTAGATATGCACCCGAACATCATGCCAAGTAAATTCATCAATAATCTAAAAACTGTATCAAGCAGACTGATACGCAAGGAGTTCGGTGAAGAACTAAAACCTTATTATTGGAAACCTGTGCTTTGGACGAGGGCATACTGTCTACTTACAACAGGTGGAGCGACAATTGATGTAATTCGAGAATACATCCAAAACCAAGAGAGACCCGACTGAAAAGGCGTGCTATCCATCTCCATCTAAATCACAGATTATAGATGGAGAATTCCGCACATTTAGTTAAAATCGAGTTATCTGACGCTTTAAAAAAGTTTCAGAAAAATATATCTATTTAAACTTCGATGATCAAATTTTCTCTAAACCCATTTTTACCTTGCTCTGGTGGATAACCCAAAGGATTGATCACTAATCTACATCCATCGACTACAGTATCCACTGATGTATGCGTATGTCCTGCAATCCATAACTTAAAGCCTTTTACATCTAGGTCATTAATAAAATAGGGATTGAGGGCTGATGCAACAGGATGCGTACCCCAATATGGATCAAGACAAGCTAAATGAGGTGGAAAATGCGTAATAACAATCACATGATCTTGCCCTCTAAACTGCAAAATATTTTGATGATATTTTTTAAATAGTTTTATGTAGTCATCGGCGGTTATAGGTCTATTTTCATTGCTAATCATGATTTGATCAAAATCATAAATCGATTGTTCAGCATCTTTTTGGGACTGTAAAAGTACCTCAGGAGATGTAAGTGGTGAATTGGAGCGAAAGTTCGTAAACAGCGTGCCACCTACAAATATTTTATCTTGAATTTTGATATGGTTGTCATCAACTAGTGCATTTTTTGGGTAGTTTTCTTTCAAGAAATTCACGACTGAACTATAGTTAGAGCTGTAGTAATCATGATTACCTAAAACAAAGATAAATTTTTTATTCAGAGATTTACATTTTTCGGCAAACTCAATTGTACCACTTAAGCGATTAGAAAAATCGCCAGCGTGAATAATGACATCAGCTTGCTCTGATATTGAATATTTAGAATTGTGAGTATCAGATAAAATTTGCAGTTTCAATCTACTTCCTTTATTAAATCACGCTGCTTAAATATATAGAGTTTCATTGCGATCAGTTTACAGCAACTAAATATAGTAGAAATTATAAGATACTTATCTGTATTCTTAAGCCTCTAAAAATATAGGTAATTATTTTTGAATCAATTGATTAAATATTGATCATAAAATTTGACCAATTGAATTTATGCACATAAGATAAAGATGTTACAGCAAAATCTGTGACCAGGCGTGGAAACCTGTTACTCAACGAACTAAAGAGTCGCTTTTAGTGGCTCTTTTGTGTCTACATGGCGCTTTTATGGTAAGCCAGGTAGGGCAGTCTTTGACTGGCCGTTTCGTTGAGCGGTATTTCCACACCCTATTTGGTTTGCCTCCATCTCGTGGAAAGGATATTGGCAAACGACAATCTATCAACGAGGTTTAAAATGCGTCTTTATATTATTTCTATCTGTTTTTTCTCTAGCAAAAAGATACTTCTGAGTTAATGAGTTTTTAATTCATTTATCACTGATTTTAATTTTAATTACTTCTAATTTCGTAATCTCACGAGATCTAGAGAAGTATTGCCTAGAGAAAATAAAATGGCTCGTACTAAGCTTTTAACCAATATTATTCAAAGAAAAATGATGCTGCTTGACGAAATGTCACACTCAAATCTGCACAATAATTTTGAAATATCACTTTATGACTTCGCCAACCATGAGATTCTAGAAAAACTATATAAGGCAGACAATCAACGCTCCACAGAGTGTTGGAGCCCTGCTGAAATTCAGAAGTTTATTCTAAAATGTTTGAATGATCGTAATGTCAATTTATGCGTTCGCTATTGGAAAGATGCCACTGGCAATATTTATATTATCGATGGTGGGCACAGGATTTCAATCATTTATGCTTGGATCAAAAGATACTTTATTGATGAGCAAGTAGCAGGAGCCCCAAAATTCACGGCACCACAAAAACGAGATATTCGTCAGATTCGTAATCGATTAGGTGGATTAGCTGATTTTCAAGAGTTATGTAGCGATTCTGAGTATCAGCAAAAATTAAAATCAACCAAAATTAATTTTATTAAAGTCATTGGGACACCTGAGGAAGCTCGAAAAGCCTTTTGTTCAATCAATTCGGATACGAAACGATTAGATCCAGATGAAGAATCTCATTTACAAAATAGGGGAAGTGATGCTTTTTATGTGATTTATGCGTGTTGTTATATAAACGATAATAAATCCAACTTGGCTGAACTGAATTACGAGCGGATAAATGAAGTGATTACTTTGGGTGAGCAAATTCATGATCATCTTTTTAAG
The DNA here is from genome assembly GCF_015218525.1 of Acinetobacter sp. YH12138. Lineage (NCBI taxonomy): Bacteria > Pseudomonadati > Pseudomonadota > Gammaproteobacteria > Moraxellales > Moraxellaceae > Acinetobacter > Acinetobacter sp. YH12138. The sequence goes on from NZ_CP048671.1 coordinate 183,760, forward strand.
ATAATACTTTTAGAGCCAGATTTAACACACGGTAAAAAAATCGGCTTGGTCAATGAACTCCTGAATATCATGTTTGGTGATACTTGTCAGAATACTGTGAGTATAGACCAAGGTCAGCGTGTAGAAAATTTAATGCTAAAACTTAGAGTTGTGCTGTGTCGTATCGCTACACCACCAATTAGTATTCGGATTCCAAGTTTGGGTCTACACCCAAAACTATATTTTTATAAAGATAATCGTTTTCAAGTGACATCCTTTTTGGCCTGGTTCTCTATCGTCTGTGAAATTGAAAAAGACTGTTTTGAAATACAGAATAAAAAGATAGATTTTATTGGATTTACTCGAGCACGCCGTGGTGTTGAAAGTTTAATTGAAAAAATTCCTGTGGCGATCAAAGAAACTGTAGGTAAGTTTGGTAGCGGGATCAGATCACATGAGCGATTGAAGAACGTGTATCAAGCCTTTATCTGTATTGGACTCAATATGAATTTAGATTTTGAAGATGAAGTTTGTTTGAACACGGTCATTCTTTCGATGAGTCAATCATTTGATTATATTAATTTTAATGATTTTTACCTTGACCGTTTTGGTGGTGATTATGATGAGAGCATTGTGGATGATGTTGTGAGCTTTGTGAAATCAGTAAGACTAACAAAGAAGAAAAAACCTCTAAATTTTTCACTCGCGACCAAAAGAAATCTTTATCAACGTGAGGAAAGGAAAATATGGAGCTATTGCGAAGTATGTGATAGCGCTTTATACCTTGAGTCAACTGAAGTAGATCATCGAGAATCGAAAGCAGAAGGTGGTTACGGTGTTTTAGAAAATGGAGCAATTATTCACCCGATATGTAATCGCTTTAAGTCAGATCGTGCTTTGGAAGAAGTAAGAGCAGATTTATTTGACTAAAAAGATAAGGGAGCAAATGCTCCCTTATTTTTTTGTTTTTTAGTAGACTGGGGGTCAGTGTTTAGCCTAAGCAACCAATATGAAAACAATAGACTATTACAACCAATACGCAGATCAATTTTTACAAGCCACGTTGTATGTGGATATGGAAAGCCTATACCAACCATTTTTAGCTGAGTTACCAGATTCAGCACGCATCCTGGATTTAGGCTGTGGCTCAGGGCGTGACACTTTGGCTTTTAAAAATAAAGGCTATCAGGTAGAAGCGATTGACTATTCAGAAGAGCTGGTCAAAAAGGCAACGATACTGTCGGGTGTTAAAGTGAAACTCCAAAGCTTCTATGATTTAAGTGGGGTTGCTATCTATGATGGAATTTGGGCATGTGCATCTTTGTTGCATTGTGAGCGCAGTCGATTAGTTGAGGTTATTGGAAAATTAATCTCTGTTTTAAAGCCAGGCGGTGTGCTGTATATGTCATTTAAGTATGGCAATAGTGATCGAGAAAAAGAGGGGCGTCAATTTACGGATTTAGATGAGGCTCAAGCAAATGATTTACTTGAGCAGTTTGATAATGTTCAACAGATACAGCAATGGATCACGGTAGATCAGCGACCTGATCGACAAGAAAAATGGCTTAATCTTCTTTGGAAAAAACATGCCTGACTTTATTCCTACTGCGCTGGAACAGCTTAAGTTCCTTAAAAATATTCAGCTGATTTTACAGTCAGGTAGTTTTAGTAGCACTTATAAATTTGCATTGCTAATTAGCCTAAGCCGATTGGCAATTGAAAAAGGTGAAGACTTAGGCGAGAGCTTAGCTCTTGAATATACCGATATTGCTGAAAAATTTATTGAGTTGTATTGGAAGCAGGCTGTGCCATATACCTTTAATGATGAAGGGCAACTCATCTTAAATCAAAATAATGGTAAACAAGCTGCCATTGTGAATCGCATTATACAGCTTCGGCAAAGCTACTCTTCTCTGGGGTTATTAAGACGAGATTCATTGGTGTGGTTGAAGCTAGTTAAAGATGTCGCTCGCACTGTAAAAGACATGCCAGTCCGCTACTTGCAAAACATCAATGGTCAAAATTTTGAGTTTTTATATCAGCTTGATCGGTGTGGAAAGCAGCTCATCCTTTTGCCTCAAGTCATGTTTTGCTTACGACAGTTCAGTGAAATCATCGAAGAGCTTTGCCAGAAACGTTGGATTGACTATATCCGTAAGAACAGCAGCAATGCACCTATTTTGAATCAGTTGCCGAATCTTGAACAATTCATGTTTGAGCCGAGTCGGAACCAATTAAATGCTGTGGCTAATGTGTTGGTCGAGCTACAGAACTGTAAATGCTTCTACTGCAATAAAACGATGCGCAATGGCAATTACGCCGTTGATCATTTCATTCCATGGTCTATGTATCCATCAGATACAGGGCACAACTTTGTACTTGCTGATTCAAGTTGTAATTCTAAGAAAAGTAATTTACTGGCATCAGATGAGTTTTTGCATAAGTGGCTAGAGCGTAATGAAGAACAGGATTTGATTATTGTGGATCGGATATCAGTGCTCGGTTTTTTGACGGATAAAGAGCGGTCGCATAAGGTGGCTGAGTGGGCTTATGCACAAGGAAAAGAAAATAATTATTTGATGTGGACGGGTTAAATTTATAAGGAAGTGAAATGGCACGGTATCAATATGCAAAAAATGAACATGGTGAAATTGTCAAAGCAGTTGATTTAGTCGGACAAGAAGAAAAATCTGAATACATTTGCCTTGGCTGTGACAATCCTTTAATTGCAAAGGTAAATGGAAAAATCAAGAAACCGCATTTTGCCCATAAGACGGTACTCGACTGTAATGGTGAAACGTATTTACACCGTTTGGGAAAGCGTGCTTTTTTTGATACTTATCAAAGATGTTTAACTGAAAACGAACCATTTTATATTACGTTCAACGTGCCCAAGAAATGTCATAAATTTAAAAGATCCATCCGAAAACATTGTGATCTTGGATATGTGGTGAAACGTTTTGATCTCACAAGTTACTTTTCAAAAATACAAGTTGAAAAAAGGCACGATCATTTTATTCCCGATCTATTGTTAACTCGTCAGAATAATGTCGAAGATTGTATTTATATTGAAATTGCTGTGACGCATTTTTTGAGTGAAAAAAAGGAAAACTCAGGCAAGCGAATTATTGAAATACCATTGGACTGTGAAGAGAATGTCGAAAAAATTTATCAGGCAGACTTAAAGCAAAGTGATGCTCTTTTTATTGGGTTCAATCAGGAAAGTGCTCCAATTGTAGATGCTGATTGCAAGTGTATGCATAAGCGGTATTTCTTATTTCTAGTTTGGGATTCAGGTAAGGCTTGGCTGGGTTTGGAATATTTAGCAGATATAAAAGCTAAATTATCGAAGTATCAAGATAAAATTGAATATAGCAATATTATTGAAACTGATTTGGAATTTGAAAACTCAAATGTACTCATGGGCTATGCACATGGAGATATGTTTATCTCGCAGTTAAAACTTGTAGTTGAAAAGAAAATACCTGTGAAGAGTTGTTTTCTGTGTAAATACAGTGGTGATAATTACAACTATACAGAAGGGTTACCTATTTATTGTAAAGCCAAAAAGAAAGCGTGTAATTCAAATCAGGCTGCGGAATGTGATTGGTACCGATTAGCATAAAATATTTTCTTGATTACTTTTTATACTGATTTGAATCGTTTACGGCAAAATTAAAAAAATACTTCTTCCATAATGCCTCGATCAGCTCGATATGAAGCTGAATCTACATGAACTAAGGAGAACATAATGAGTAAAGCAGGCTGGCCAAGTACAACAGGGAATCCTTCTGGCGGTGGTCGCGATAACAATCCACCACGTAAGTAAGGAGTAAAACAGATGCACTTAAGATTACAGGTTTCAGGGCCAAAAGGCGTCAGTCTTTTTTCTCCTGAAACGGCTTTGTTGCACAAAGATTTGAAATGCAAAGCGCCCCCTAATTTTGAGCCAAATTTAAGGCGTAACTTGGGTAAGTGGTCGACCTAATTCCGTAAATCTGTTAAGGACTGCTACACGTGCATGGATCTCATTAACTTGGCTATCAAAACTCCTTGCACTGAGTTTATCTCCTAATAATTTGATGCAATGCATCTTAGTTTCAACCAAACTTCGCCGATGATAGCCTGACCATTTTTTCCATAGTGTCCTGCCTAAACGTTTAATTGTTAGAAGTAATTCATTTCGCTCAAGGGAGCTACTCTTTGTATCTTTCCATGGTTTCGCTTTTTTCTAGGTGGAATCACCGCATGCCCTTGCCGATCTGCAATGACCTGGCGGCATTGCTTGGTGTCATAAGCGCCATCAGTATAAACAGAGTCAATCCGCTCATCTTGTGGAATCTGATTAAGTAAATCACCAAGCACCTGTGAATCACTGACATTATTGGTTGTAAGCTGAACTGCTCGTATTTGTAGGGTTTTAGCATCTATACCAATATGAAGTTTACGCCATTGGCGACGATATTCAGGTCCATGTTTCTTGCGTTTCCATTCGCCCTCACCTAGAAACTTCATGCCTGTAGAGTCTATGAGTAGATGCAGCCCATCGCTACTTTTTTGGTAGCTGATTACAATATCAATATGCTTTTGTCTTCTACAAAGCGTGGTGTAATCTGGAGCTATCCAATTTAATCCGCAAAGTTTAATCAGACTTTGCACAAAGCCAGTAACCATACGTAAAGACAGACGAAATAAGGATTTAATCATTAAGCAGCATTGGATGGCTGCGTCGGAGTAGGTTTGATTTCGCCCTTGTTTGCCTTTTGATGGAGCATACCATTGCGTAGCAGGATCAAACCAAATGGCAATATTTCCGCGACTCATGAGTGCTCGGTTATATGCGGGCCAATTGGTTGTGCGGTAGATTTTGTGTGTAGGTTTCTTCATTTGAAAATTATATTGCTGAAGAAGCCCTCAAGAACAGCTTTGTGCAACAAAGCCGCTGAAAGAAGCTTTCTGCAACAGCATTGTCATGGCAATTGCCTCTACGACTCATACTACTTTCAAGATTATGATGCCTGAGAAATGTCTGCCATTCATGGCTGGTATATTGGCTACCTTAGAAGCATTGCTTCGCAAGAGAATGGATTAGGACTTTGTTCTTTGGATTCCTTCGCCACAAAGCCATCAGTAGTGCATCTAAAACTAGATCTGTTGTGATTCTAGATTTCATTGACCAGCCAACAACAATACGTGAAAACAAGTCAATCACAACTGCCAGATATAACCATCCTTCATGAGTACGGATATCTTGCGAAGCAGTACTTCTCATGTCCGTCACCCATAATTGGTTCGGCTCAGTTGGATTAAACTGTCGATTTAAGCTGTTTGCGGCAATGACAGCCGGAGTACCAGCGTAAGCTCTAGGCTTACGATAACCACGCTGTGATTTAAGACCATCTGCTTTCATCAGCCGATGTACTCGATTAATCCCACAACTTTCGCCAACATCTTTCAAATCACAGTGAATCTTGCGATAGCCGTAAACTCCACCAGATTCCAGCCAGAATTGTTTAATCAATCCTGAAAGCTGTTGCCGTTTCTTGGCAGTTTTACTGGTGGGTTGCTTTAACCATGCGTAATAACCACTGTGATGAACATTTAACGTTGAACATAAACGACGAACAGGCCATATGTGCTGATTGTCCTGAATAAAGGTGTACCTCATTTGGATTGGCTTGCGAAGTACACCGTGGCCTTTTTTAATATGCCCCTTTCTTCAGTAACCCGTTGTAGTTCTTTTTTTAACTTTGCTAATTCTGCGCTTGGATCATTAGATTCTATTATCTTGGGCTGCTGTGGATCATAACGTTTAATTCAGGCATACAGACTATGGGTGAGTGGTTCCTAAACGTGTAGCAATGGCTACCGCATCGAGTGATGAACCGCATAGACGGTTAATCGTAGTTGCCGGTACCTGATAAGGCACACCTGCCAGCAGGGCTGACATACGACCCACGTTGCGGTTATCTTCACCGGCCTGGTTGGCACAGCCATAGATGACGTCATCTACTTTTTTCCAGTTGATACTTGGGTTGCGTTCCATTAAGGCTTTAATCGGGATCGCGCCAAGATCATCAGTACGAACAGGCGCCAGTCCACCCGCATAACGGCCAAAAGGGGTGCGGATAGCATCGATGATATATGCGTTTTTCATATGATCTTTCTTCCCTTAACTTTGTGTCGCATCAATCAGCTTCGCACCTGTCATAGACTGTAATTCTTCAAATGAGAGGCCCTCGACTTTTTCAATGACTTTCATGCCATCAGCAGTGACATCAATCACACATAGGTCGGTATAGATCCGATCGACACATTTCAAACCAGTTGCAGGATATGAAAGCTCAGCCACAATCTTGGGTTCACCTTTTTTGGTCACATGGTCTGTTGTAATGAATACTTTTTTAGCACCTACAGCTAAGTCCATGGCCCCACCAACAGCAGGAATTGCATCCGGTGCACCGGTATGCCAGTTGGCCAGGTCACCATTTGCAGCGACCTGGAAAGCCCCCAAGACTGCGATATCTAAGTGACCACCACGCATCATCGCAAAAGAATCCCCGTGATGGAAAAAAGCACCGCCTTCAAGCATGGTGACGAATTCTTTACCAGCATTGATCAGTTCAGGATCACGGTCTTCTTGAGCAGGGGGTGGACCGAAAGCGAGTAAGCCATTTTCAGAATGCAGGAAGACATCTTTGTCTGAAGGCAGATAACTTGAAATTTTGGTTGGTAAGCCAATGCCTAAATTGACATAAGCCCCATCTGGAATGTCCTGGGCAACACGTTCAGCGATCTGGTCACGGGTTAGTTTGGTATAGCTCATCTTTTATCTCCTAATCCGTGATTATTGTGCAGGCTGTACTTGTACAACGTGTTGAACAAAAATACCCGGGGTAATGATGTGTTCAGGATCGAGTGTACCGAGTTCAACCACTTCAGATACTTGAGCAATGGTCACATCTGCCGCCATCGCCATGATTGGGCCGAAGTTACGGGCAGATTTTCGATAAACAAGATTGCCCCAACGGTCGCCTTTAGAAGCCTTGATCAGTGCAAAGTCTGCCTTGATTGGATTTTCCAGCACATAGTCCTTACCTTCATAGTTTATGGTCGGTTTACCTTCAGCCAGCAAAGTACCAAAACCGGTTGGTGTGTAGATTGGACCTAGGCCCATGCCAGCAGCCTGGATACGACAGGCCAGGTTACCTTGTGGTACTAGTTCCAGTTCGATCTTGCCGGCACGGTATAACTCGTCAAAGACCCAGGAGTCTGACTGACGAGGGAAAGAACAGATAATTTTGCGTACTGCTTCAGCTTTAAGAAGCTTTGCAAGACCATAGTCCCCGTTACCGGCGTTATTATTGACAATGACGAGATCTTTAATGCCCAGCTCAATTAAGCCGTCGATGAGTTCAGCTGGTTGACCTGCTGTACCGAAACCCCCAATCATGATGGTTGAACCATCTTTAATTTGGGAAAGAGCTGCTCGTAATGATGCTGATTTATCAATCATAAAAATTACTCAAACAAATATAACTGTATATTTAAATCACTATTAATCATTATCTTATTAATAGTGATTAGTAATGATTTAATTGAATTAGAGTAGGGGGAAGAATGGATAGTGGAGACTACCCATTCTTGGAGAATGATTAAGCGCTTACGCGGCGACGCTCGATTTCTGTAGTCGGTGCTGATTCAGTTTCTTTCACAAGTTCAACGTTGAATTGGATAAACTTAAACGGTTTATCAACACCACGACGTGCGATTTCTGCTTCATCAGTAACATCAACAGCAGTAGCAACTAAGCCATCACGTGTAGCGAATGCAAAGTCGTCCCAAAGATATTCATCACCTTCAATATTAAATTGAGTTGTTAATTTTCGATATCCAGGTGCAGATACGAAATAATGAACATGAGAAGGGCGATTACCGTGTCGACCTAGTTTATTCAACACAAATTGGGTGGTCCCTTCTGGAGGGCAACCATAACCGACTGGCATAGTCGTTTGAGCGACATATTTACCATCTTGATCAGTAAAAATTGTACGACGGAGATTAAACTCTGATTGAGACTTATCAAAGAAGGAATAATTCCCTAAGCTGTTGGCATGCCATACTTCAACTTTGGCACCTTCAATAATATTTCCCTCAGCATCCGTTACGGTACCTTCAATAAATAAGGTGTCGACTGTATCTAGTTCTGATCCATCGTCCATACGTGCGAAGCCTACAGATTCAGGTGCCCCAGCAACGTATAGAGGACCTTCAATTGTACGTGGTGTACCCCCAGTAATACCGGCTTTTGCATCAGCTTCATCCGCACGAAGGTCTAAGAAATGTTCTAAGCCTAGACCTGCAGCAAGAAGTCCAAGTTCATTGGCTTGGCCAGCATCTGTAAAATATTCAAGACCTTTCCAAACTTCTGATTGAGATAAGTCTAGATCTTCAATTGCTTTAAATAGATCTGAAACCAAACGAACAACAACTTGCTGTACACGTGCATCTACAGATCCAGTTGCAGTGTCTACGTTCATTTTTTTAACTAAAGCATCGATTTCTTGATGGTTCATGCTACTTACTCCTTAAGTATTTTTTGTTAATTAGGACAATTCTTACTTTTGAAAAAATCTTGTCCTAGTCCTTCTTGCTAACTGTTTTTCGTGTTTATAAATTGATCTCAAAATTTTGAAATAAATTAAGTATCATCATCTCGAATTGAAGATGGATGACGATTTAATGCCATGACTTCAATCTTCATAAACGGATAAAGTGGCAAACCTTGTAAAAGGTTATGTAGCTCTTCATTAGTTTCGACATCAAAAATACTGATATTCGAGTACTGACCTGTAACTCGCCAAATATGACGCCATTTGCCTTGGCGTTGCAGCTCTTGTGAGTATACTTTTTCATTAGCTTTAATTTCGTTGACTTGTGCTTCAGGCAAGTCACGAGGAATATTTACATCCATTCGTACATGAAACAGCATATTTCACTCCTTAATCCGTTACAGTGTCGCTTATTTGCGGCGAAGGTTATCGATTTTGTCTTCATCCATTTCAATGCCGAGTCCTGTGCCTTGAGGCAGGTGTAATGCAAAGTCATGGTATTGCAATGGTGTTTTCAGAATTTCTTCAGTGAGCAGTAATGGGCCAAACAGTTCGGTACCAAATGCCAGATTTTCAAAGGTCGAGAACAGGTGAGCAGAAGCAATCGTTCCTACAGAACCTTCTAGCATGGTGCCGCCATACAGGTCGATCCCTGCAAGGTTAGCCACAGTGGCTACATCACGGCCTTCAAGCAAACCACCCGATTGCGCCACTTTGACTGCAAATACCGATGCTGCATTGGTACGTGCCAGTTTATAAGCACTACTTGGCCCCATCAGTGATTCATCGGCCATGATGGCAATATCAAAGCGACGAGTCAGACGTTCCATGGCATCAATATTGTCAATAGCACATGGCTGTTCGATCAGATCGACACCACCGTCTTGCAGCAGGGTAATGCCTTTAATAGCATCCAGTTCTGACCAGGCACGGTTCACATCAACACGAATAGAGACTTCATCGCCGAGAGCTTTTTTGATCGCTAGTACATGTTCAACATCGGCTTCAACCGCACGAGAACCAATTTTTAGCTTGAAGAAGTTATGGCGTTTCGCTGCCAGCATTTTCTGTGCTTCTGCGATATCTTTTTCTGTATCCCCAGAGGCCAGTACCCAAAGCACTGGAACGCTATCACGTAAACGGCCACCGAGTAGTTCAGATAAAGACAAACCTAGACGCTGTGCCTGAATATCTAGCAGGGCTGTCTGAATAGCACATTTTGCAAAACGGTTGCCATTGATGTTCTTTTTTAGAACTTGCATGGTTTGTGCAATATTCTGTTTATTCAGCGACTTCAGTAGTGGGCTAAAATATGTATCAATATTGGTTTTGATACTTTCTGGGCTTTCTTCACCATAGCCTAAGCCACCGATTGTGGTTGCTTCCCCCCAGCCAATCAACCCGTCCTGAGTTTCAATTTTGATCAGCACCAATGTTTGGGTCTGCATTGTGGCTACTGCCATTTTGTGAGGGCGTATGGTTGGGATATCGATAAGCAACGTTTCTATTGATCTGAACATATCGCTATATAATCCATTATTCGATATCACATACCATATTTGAATTTATTTTGCGAAAATAGGCTATAAATAGTATTTTAATATACTTAAAAAGTATTTAATGGGGCGGTTCAATGGAACTGAAAACTTTAAAATATTTTGTAGCGGCTTTGTTGCATAAATATGTAAGCATCTGATTTAAATAAATTTAATTTTGGATCAAAAAATAATCAAAACCTTTAAAATCATATAGTTATGAAATCTTTGTGCAACAAAGCCGTGTCAAACCAAATTGAAATATTTCCTCGATTTATTAATGCTCGATTATAAGAAGACCAATTGGTGGTACGATAAATTTTAGGCGCAGGCTTGTTCATTTGGAAATTATATTGTGGAATAAGCCCTTAACGATAGGTTTGTGCAACAAAGCCTATATGAGTTAAAAGTCGAATGTGGGCGTGCTAAGCAGAACAAATATAATAAAAAAAATTTATTAATCGATGGTAAATGGGTTGCAGAAGATGAATGGTTAATTCCAGGTTACATTCGACCAAGTGAAATAGTAGGAAAGAAAAAAGTATGATTAAGGTGATAAAGACTAAAGATCTTAGTCTAGAGGATATCCCAGATTCCTATCATTGGGATAGCTTTGTTAAACTTGCATTAAGCTTTGATTCATCATTAGAAAAAAAAGATTGGATTCAAAGTGATTACATAGATAGGACAAGACTACCTATATTATCTGATTCTATTATAGGTTTAAGAGAGTATCTATATAGTCTGCAACGAATAAACAATCAATATATTCGAGATGAAAATGAATTAAAAGAGAGAGTAGAGTATGTATACAAAATTTTAAGAAAAAAAATTAGAAAGCTAAGATGAATAAAGAATAATTGTATTAATCATCGGCTTTGTTGCATAAAGATTTTAAAGATAGAGCTTTCATAAGTTGTTCAAATTTAAGTGACAACTTGGGTATGAGGCCGGCCGAGCTCCGCAAACTTATTTAAGATGGCCACACGTGCATGAATCTCGTTGACTTGGCTGTCAAAATTTCGAGCACTGAGTTTATCGCTTAATAATTTGATGCAGTGCATCTTGGTTTCAACCAGACTTCGCTGATGGTAGCCCGACCATTTTTTCATAGTGTCCTGCCTAAACGTTTAACAGTGCGAAGTACTTCATTTCGCTCTAGCGAATGAACTTTTTTATCTTTCCAAGGCTTGGCATTTTTTCTTGGTGGTATCACTGCATGTGCTTGCCGATCTGCAATGACCTGTCGACATTGCTTGGTGTCATAAGCTCCGTCTGTATAGGCTGAATCAATCTGCTCTTCCACCGAGATTTGATCCAGTAAATCACCAAGTACTTGCGAATCACTCACGTTATTGGTTGTAAGCTGAACAGCTCGTATTTGTAGGGTTTTAGCATCTATACCAATATGTAATTTACGCCATTGGCGACGATATTCGGGCTGATGCTTTTTACGTTTCCATTCACCTTCACCTAAAAACTTTAATCCCGTGGAATCGAGAAGTAGATGGAGCCTATCATTACTTTTTTGATAGCTAATTTAAATATCAATATGTTTTTGTCTTCTGCACAGTGTGGAGTAATCTGGCGCTATCCAATCTAATCCACAAAGCTTAATCAGACTTTGGACAAAGCCAGTAACCATACGTAAAGACAGACGAAATAAGGATTTAATTATTAAGCAGCATTGGATGGCTGCGTCGGAGTAGGTTTGATTTCGCCCTTGTTTGCCTTTTGATGGAGCATACCATTGCGTAGCAGGATCAAACCAAATGGCAATATTTCCGCGACTCATGAGTGCTCGGTTATATGCGGGCCAATTGGTTGTGCGGTAGATTTTGTGTGTAGGTTTCTTCATTTGAAAATTATATCGCTGAAAAAGCCTTTACAGATAGGTTTGTGCAACAAAGCCCTTTTGAGTAGTTCATGCAACAAGGATAACCGAATACAGCTTATAGATCGGTACGAAATATAATCACCGAGTTGGTTGTTTTTGATTTATGCAAGATGTCTATTAAAAACTTTATAGGAGTTTTTTTGTTATATCAGGACATTTTATTGGGAGAAATAATTTCCAAAAAATCAGGTGTGGTTCAGTTAGTCATTGCTGATCATAGGTATATCTACCTATACAAATAAGTATTCTTATAGATTCTGTCAGTTTTTTTCTTATCACATTACACGATTTTGACTATTACTCCTTAGCTTTTGCCTGATAAAAGCACAGATTCATCCTTATATTTCCCTGCCATGTTTCAGGTCTAGATTAAGTCATGAGCTTAAAGTCCGATAAACAAAGACTTTAGAAATTAGGGGAATGCTGTAAATGGTAAGAAAATATCTGAAAACAGTGGCATTGACCACATGTCTTTTCAGTAGTGCAAGTTTAGCGCTTGCCGCTGAAAATGGCGGAAGTGCTTATCCTGATGGAACAGAGAGTTTTTTTGGTGGAGCAATGCCACCACCTGGGATGTATCTCGTCAGTTATAACCAATACTACAACGCAGATAAATTTAAAAATGATCATCCAGTATTTGATGATTTTAAAATTGATACTTTTGCCACAGTTGCTCGTGGTGTCTATGTCAGTGACAAAACATTTTTAGGCGCGACATGGGGCATGCATGCATTCCTTGTATATGCCCATGCAGATCTTACATTAGGTGGTCGTCAAGATGATCACATGGCAATGGGTGATCTCATTATCGATCCATTCTTATTGGGTTGGCATAAAGGAGATTGGCATGTAGCGACAGGTATCGACTTTTATATTCCAGTTGGCTCTTACAACAAAAATAGACTCGCGAATATTGGACGTAACTATTACACCATTCAACCAATTATCTCAACCACATACTTAAATAAACAAGGTATCGAAGTCAGTACAAAGTGGATGTACGACATCAATTTCGAGAATAAGGATACCAACTATGAATCGGGCAACGCTTTGCATGTCGATTACTTAGTCGCTAAACACATGGGACCTTTGGCGGTTGGTGTTGGTGGTTATATCCACCGTCAGATTGAAGGTGACTCAGGTGAAGGTGCTGTTTTAGGTGACTTTAAAGCTAAAGCAGCCAGCATAGGTCCGCAAGTTCGCTATCAATTCCCTAAAGGGTATGCAATCGCAGCGAAATATCAAAAAGAATTTGATGTTGAAAACCGACCAGAAGGTCAGAAGTTCGCAATTGATATCACCATCCCATTTTAAAACATTGTTACCTAAACATTAGAGCAAGCATATAGAGGTAAGGCCATGAAAATTAAGAATCAAGAATATGCAGCAGGCAGTGCTGGAGCTGTCGATTATTTAGTGGTGAATGAGTTTTCAGGCGGTATTGTGGGACCAAGCCAACGTATGCTGGGACCTTTAAAAAATGGTGGAACGTTAAAAACAGGCACACCGCCTGGCTGTTGGGGTCCAATGATTACACCTGCATTCCAAGGTGGTCATGAAGTGACACTCCCTGTCTTTATTGAAGGTGCAGAGGTAGGTGATGCTGTTGCTTTAAAGATTAAGGATATGCATGTCACTTCTACAGCAACCTCATCGGGTGTGATGCAATTTGTTGAAGGGCGTTATAAAGGAGATCCATTTGTCGCGAAATATTGTGAGGCATGTGGTACTGAACAGCCTGCAAGTTATGTAGATGGGATTGGCGACGATGCGATTCACTGTAAAAACTGTGGGGCAGAAGTCAGTGCTTTTCGCTTTTCACATGGTTATGTGATTGTGTTGGATGAAGAAAACAAAGTGAGCTTGACGGTCAACCAAGAGATTGCCAACAAGTTAGCTGGTAATGCCAATGAGCTTTCTGCATTACCTGAACATGCAGCGCAACATTCAATCTTGTCGCTTGCACGTGCTGACATGCCAGGGGTTGCTGCGCATATGCGTCCATTCCTCGGCAATATTGGTACGACACCTTCACGTGACTTACCAGACTCTCACAACTGCCATGACTTTGGTCAGTATTTGATTGATGCACCGCATAAATTCGGAATGACTGAAGAAGAACTTATCGCAGCCAAAACAGACGGTCACATGGATACCAATTCGATTCGTCCAGGCTGTATTTTGATTTGTCCTGTGAAAGTACCAGGTGCAGGTGTCTACATGGGGGATATGCATGCGCAACAAGGCAATGGTGAAATTGCAGGACATGCCACGGACGTTTCAGGCGAAACAGAATTACAAGTAGAAGTGATTAAAGGCTTAACAATTGACGGCCCAATTTTACTTCAAGCACCAGATGACTTACCACCAATGGCACGTCCATTTACCAAGGAAGAGCGTGAAAAAGTGAAAGCTTTAGGTGCGCGTTGGGGACAAACTGAGATTGAGGAAAGTGCTCCAATCACATTTATGGGAACAGGTAAGAACCTCAATGATGCAACGGACAATGCTTTAAATCGAGCGGCAAAAGTCACAGGTTTAAGTGTGGATGAGGTCATGAACCGTTGCACCATTACAGGCTCTATCGAAATCAGCCGTTTACCAGGAATGGTACGTGCAACCTTCTTATGCCCAATGCCAATTTTAGAAAAACTGGGGATCGCAAACTTAGTTCGCGAACATTACCAACTTTAATTCATCACGTGAATGGTGGTTGATTAGCGTGTTTCAAACGCTGTTCACAAATAAGCATGAAATTTACTGAACTTAAAACTTAGAAAGAGAACTTGAACAGGAGTGTCCTATGAACAGTAATGCAAAACTTCGTTGGGGCGATTTATATCCAGAACTTGGTATTGAGCCGATTCCAACCGAACCATGTATTTCACCAGAGATCTATCAAGAGGAAATTGAAAAGGTTTTCTCAAAAGTCTGGTTGAAAGTGGGGCGTGTAGAAGAAATACCAAATAAAGGTGACTACAAAGTTAAACGCTTAGATTTTGCTAAAACCTCAGTCATTTTAATGCATGGCAAAGATGGTGAAATCCGTGGATTTCATAACATTTGTTCACACCGTGGCAATAAAGTTGTGGTGGAGACTGGCAATGAAACCTTTGGTTCAAATAAAGCTGCAGTCGTGACTTGCCGTTTCCATGGCTGGGTTTACGATGCTAAAGGGGATTTGGTCAGCGTGCCGGAAGAAGAAAAATTCACATCTTGCTTTGACAAAGGTCATAACGGTTTAGCACCAGTACGCACCGAAGTGTGGGAAGGTTTTATTTTCGTCAATTTGGATAATGATGGCACTCAATCGGTAGAAGAATTCTTAGGTGGTATGGGACAGCATTTAGGCGGTTATCCATTCCATGAAATGGAAGAATGCTTTGCCTATAACACCTTATTAAATTGTAACTGGAAAGTCGCTCATGACGCATTTGCTGAAGCCTATCACGTTACAACCATTCATGCTGGCTCTTTCCCGAATGTCTTTGCTTCAGGCCTACAGGAAGTACAGTTGTTTGGTGATCACCGTACCTGTGCAGTGTGTCTGACCAAGAATGCCAATCCAAAACCTGCTGCAGCATTGTCGGGCGAGATTACAGGTGCCTCTTTAGTCAATCACTATGAACGTGTTCAGTTACCAAAAACAGTCAATCCAAATGATCGTGATGACTTCTCGTTTGAATTATCTGTCATTTTCCCGAATATCTTGGTGCATGTGACTGAAGGTGTATGGTTCACCCATCAGTTCTGGCCGGTCGGTCATAACCAAACACGTTGGGAAGGTCGTTATTACATTCCTAAAGCGAAAACTTATTCGGAGCGTTGGGCACAAGAATTTGCACAAATCTTACAACGTAACGCTTGGTTAGAAGACACTGCAACAATGGAAGATACTCAAGCAGCTCTTGAATCTAAAGCGAAAAAAGTGATGCATCTCCAAGATGAAGAAATCTTGATTCGTCACGGTTACCACGTTCTTGAACAATATTTAAATCGCGCATAAGGAGAATGCACATGTCAAACATCATTTCACAATTGCCTGCTGACTTTGCAAGCTTAGAACCTTTTGTCGCGAAATGGGCTCTAGGGACATCGAAACAACGTCATGCAGCACGCTTAAATTCGACTACAGCCGAACTGCAAGCTTTTTACGATGCTATTTTGCCTGAAATGCGCAAGCTCCTTGCAGCACTTGACCAATACGCTTTAGGCACATTGCCTGAAGATCTCCATAAATTGTATTGGTTAAGCCTGAGTTTCGCTGAAGTTGCTCCACATATTGAGCTTTATAAAGGTTCAGTGGGTGTGCCGTATGCATTTGAAGAAAACCGTTTCATTTATGAAACAGGCAACGTAGTTAACGTTTAAAGGAATGTCTGATGAGCCAGCACAATCTAGAACAGCGTTTGCATTATCTGGAGGCCTGCGAGGCGATTCGTGGCCTGATCGGTCGCTATGCAACAGCGGCTGATCAGCGCAACAATTCAGCCATTTTACAGCATGTATTTCATGAGGATGCCATATGGTGTGCAAATGGTTTTGGAGAATATCAAGGACGCCAAAATATCTTGAATGCATTGTCAGAGATTGCAGAAGCACAAGTGCTTTGGAGCTTACATATCATGGCGATGCCAGATATTGAAGTCATTGATCAAAATCATGCAAACGCGTCATGGATGCTTTGGGAAGTCTGTAATTTAGCCGAGGAATCAACAAAAGCAGCAACAGATCAAGTTAAATCTGCAACGACCTGTTGCTTAGGTGGATTTTATAAAACGGAAGTACGTCGGAATCAATGGGGTGAATGGAAATTTGATCGTGTCGAACTGAATCTGACCTTCAATCAACCTTATCCGAACACAGCAATATAGGCACTGTATCAGTACGGCCTAAGGGGAATTCAAGATGAGAAAAATCGCAATTATCGGTGGTGGACAAGCAGGCTTATTACTCGCGTTCTCGCTACTCGAAAATAAATATGATGTCACTTTATATGTAGATCGCCCTGCGGATGAATTGTTACACGGTCGTATGGTCAGTACCACGATGTTCTTCGCCAATACATTAGAGTTTGAACGCAAACTTGGTTTGAATTTCTGGGATGGTAAAGCCCATCATGGTCAAGCATTGCATGTCGATTTTCGTGCACCAAACGGCGATATCATGTTACCTGTGACAGGTTTTTTACATAATAATGACGGTATTGCCATGGACCAACGAACCAAATATCACCGTTGGTTAGAGGAATATCCGCGCCGTGGTGGCAAGCTCATCATTCAAAATGTCAGTCCAGAAGATTTGGAAGTAATCACTGTTGAAAATGATCTGACGATTTTGGCAGCAGGTAAGGGCAATATCACCAGTTTATTCAAACGCAACGAATCACGCTCAGTACATCACACTCCTCCTCGCAAATTGGCTGCAGCACTCGTCGTAGGTGATGATTTATGCGGTCCAAACAGTTGGCAAGGTCAACCATCTCAGACTTTGCATTTTAATTTTGTTGCAGGTGCAGGCGAATACTTCAGTATGCCGTTCTATAGTCACACGCATGGTCCATGTCGTAGTTTCTTATTTGAATGTGTACCGAATGGTCCAATGGATATCTTCGATGATGTGACATCTGGCGAAGAAATGGTCCAACGCATGAAAGAAGCGGTTGCCAAAGTAACACCAGATCAAAGCTTCCGTATGGTCGATAATATGGAATTAAGTGATCCAAACGCATGGCTCAAAGGTGCATTCCGCCCTGAAGTTCGAGATCCTGTTGCAACCTTAGATAACGGTGCAAAAATTTGGGGGATTGGAGACACTGTCATTGTAAATGATCCAATCGCAGGACAAGGCGCAAACAATGCAACCCGTATGGTGGAGCATTATTTAGCTGCGATTTTAGCACGAGGTGATGAAGACTTTAGTGCAGATTGGATGACAGAAGTATTCGAGCAATTCTGGGAAAAGTCAGGTCGCTATACGACTGAATTCACGAATCTATTGTTAAATCCACCAAGTGAGAGCTTATTACAAGTATTAGCTGCAGCCTCGCAGAACCAAGCGATTGCGGATGACTTTATGGGGCATTTCAACAACCCGTGCGGTTTCTGGCCAGCCGTAGATGGTGCAGAAGGGGCTAAAGAATATCTGTCACGTGAGGAGTTTCAACATGCAGCTGCCTGAAGTTTTGTGGCAGGACGTTGACCTAGCTGAAGCGAAAGCGCTTCGGCAGGCCTTCGGCGGTTTTGCCACTGGTGTCGCGATTGTCACTTGTCTAGATGAACAGCAACAACCTGTTGGTCTTACGATTAATTCTTTTAGCTCGGTATCTCTTGATCCTGCGCTGGTGCTCTGGAGTCTAGTCAATCATTCACCAAGCCGTACAGTTTTTGAAAATTCAGAATACTTTGCCATCAATATTCTGGGAGCCGATCAGCAAGAAATCGGACTCAATTTTGCTAAGCCAATTCCAGACAAATTCCAGCATGGGAGCTGGAATCTTGAAACTACTAAAGCACCGCTACTGGAAGGTTGCGTAGTGCAGTTTATCTGCCGCCGGGAACAGCAGATTGAAGCAGGCGATCACCAGATTTTCTTGGGGAAAATTGAACAGTGCCGACATAGCAATCAACGCCCATTACTGTTCTGCAAAGGGCAATTTACCGAATGGCCACAATACAAGGAGGTTTCATGACCAATCTGAATAATAAAGTGGTTCTGGTCACTGGGGGCGCAACTCACATTGGCCAGGCAGTAGTCAAAGAATTAAAAAGTTTGGGGGCGGACGTCATTATTGCTGACATTAACGAAACTCAAGGCAGGCAGGTGGCAGCTGAAACCCAAAGTCGTTATGAATATCTAGATCTCGCTAATGATGAAAGTATTCAAGCTTTGGTTAGTAAGCTGAATAGATTAGATATTTTAGTGAATTTGGCCTGTCTGTATGAAGATCATGGCTCACAATCGACCCGTAGTGATTGGCAAAATACATTTAATGTGACCGTGTTTGGTCATGCAGCTTTGGTACAGGTATGTAGACCATTGCTGCAGGCCAGCAATGATGGGGCTGTCATTAATATTAGCAGTGTTAGCGCCCGCATTGCCCAAAAAGAGCGTTGGGTTTATCCAGCCTCTAAAGCAACCTTAGAACAACTGACCAAAAGCATGGCATTGGATTTGGCTGCTGATGGTATTCGTGTTCATGCTTTATCCCTCGGATGGACCTGGTCGGTGCCGATGCAGATGATTTCAGGTAATGACCGTCCTAAAACTGATCGAGTTGCAGGCCGTTTCCATGTGCTAGGCCGTATTGCCGATGCTGAAGAAGTGGCTGAAGCCTTAAGCCTATTATGTAGCCCGAAAGCGAAACTGCTGACCGGCAGTGTGATTCATGCTGATGGCGGTTATCACACTTTGGGGCCTGAAGCGACAGACTCACCGATTGAGGAGTTAAGCAAATGAATATCAAAATGGCCAATATTGCAGAAAAATTCCTTTGCGTGACTTCCGCTATCGAACAAGGTGAAGGTTTACAGGTGATTATTGATGGCTATCCACCATTGGCGGTGTTTCACCTAGAAGATGGCGAATTTTATGTCACTGATGATACCTGTACCCACGGTGATGCTTCATTGGCTGATGGTGAAATTGATGGCTGTGAAGTGGAATGTCCGTTTCATGCTGGTGCTTTTGATATTAAAACCGGTGAGCCTTGTGGAGCACCTTGTACCATCCCATTGAAAACCTATCAGTCTATCGTCCGCGAAGATCGGATTTATCTTGTGGAGTGATACCGATGTATAAAATCCAAATTGAAGGGCAAGGGGAATTTCATTGTGCAGCAGACGACGTGCTGCTGCGCGGCGGCCTTCGTCAAGGTCTTGGTTTACCTTACGAATGCAATGCTGGTGGCTGTGGGACTTGTAAAATAGAAGTGCTATCTGGTGAAGTAGATAATCTATGGGCTGAAGCACCTGGATTGAGCGATCGTGATAAACGTAAAGGTCGGTTACTGGCGTGTCAATGTCGTCCTAAATCTGATTGTGTTATTAAAGTCCGTTTGGATGAAAAATGCACGCCTAAAATTCTGCCAAAACAACAGGCCGTCAAGCTCAAATATGTACAGCCGATTACACACGATATTTTAGAAATCCATTTGCAGTCAGAGAAACCAGCGCAGTTTATTCCAGGTCAATATGCTTTGCTTTCAGTAAACCAGCAATTATTACGTGCTTATTCGATGTCGAATTTGCCGAATGATGAAGGCATGTGGGTATTCCAGATTCGCCGTGTAGTAGATGGCAAAATGACCAATCTGCTATTTGATGAGCAACAGCGACAAAGTGCCGTGATTCAGATCGATGGCCCATATGGTTTGGCACATTTACAAGAGCAGCCACGACCAATTGTTTGTGTCGCTGGTGGTTCAGGTCTAGCACCGATGTTGGCAATTGCCCGTGGAGTCGCAGTTAATCCACAACTACAAAATCATAAGGTATGGTTCTTTCATGGTGGACGTGAACAGCGTGATCTACTGACAGAAGATCAGTTAAGGGATTGGACTGAATTAGGTTCACGCTTGAATTATGTTCCAGCAACTTCATCTGAATTGATCGAAGGTATTCGATCAGGCTTTATTCATGAAATCATTCATGATGTTTTAGGTGAGCAACTGATCCAACATGAAATATACTGTGCTGGGCCACCGCCAATGGTAAAATCTATTGAACAAATGGCGTATCAGGCAGGTATTCCACTTCAACAAGTGCATTTCGACCGTTTCTTCTAAATCCTTTATTAATCTTCAAAAAACAGGCGATAGGTTAACCCATCGCCTGTATAGTTTTATCTCGACACATCAATACCATATTTACAATTTGGGCAATGGATTCTGTACCTAACTTCTGCCGAATATGCGTGCGGTGAATTTCTACTGTTTTATGGCTGATATTCAACATTTGTGCGATATGTTTACTCGAAAGTCCATCGACCAATAAATTGATAATCTCACTTTCTCTTGGTGATAAAGATTTCAATTTAATCATCTGTTCTTGACGTTTTTCTTCTTCAATAAAGTCTTGTTCAGCAAGTTGCAGACAGGCTTGGATTTGATTAAGCATATGCTGTGGATTAAAAGGTTTTTCTAAAAAATCAAATGCCCCAGCTTTCATCGCATTGACCGACATTGGAATGTCGCCGTGACCAGTCATGAAAATGATTGGCATACGGATTTTTTGTTGATTCAATTGTTGTTGTAGTTGCAAGCCACTCATCCCTCGCATACGAATATCAAGGATTAAACATGCAGGCGTTTGCGGGCGCTGAAAATTCAGGAATTCAGTAGCACTATTGAATGTTTTAGTTTCGAGTTGCACTGAATCAAGCAACCATGTGAGTGAATTACAAATGTCTTGATCATCATCTATTACATACACAATGGGCTCGGGAACATGAGAATTAGTTAAATACATTTTGCACGCTCCTGTGCTGCTAAAGAGATATTAAAAATGGCACCAGACTCACCTTCACAGACCCATAAGTAGCCATGATGATTTTCAATAATGCTGCGGGATAGCGTCAGACCAATACCCATACTGTCTTTTTTGCTAGAATAAAATGACTCGAATAATTGTTCAGGATTTTGACCCTGTAATCCTGGGCCGTTATCAGCAATTGCGATACGGGCATGTTGGTTGTGCTCCCAAGTACGGATAAAGATGTCGCGTTTTCCTTCTGGGTTACGTTGTAAAGCATCTACAGCATTAAAGACCAAATTAATAATGACCTGACTAAATAAAGTTTCGTCGGCAGAAATATAAATAGGTGAAACGCTTAATTCATAATGTATGACACAGCCAATTTGATCTGCTTTTAAGCCTATCAGTGGATGTAGATCCTGAATCAGCTTATTTAGAGAGTGAACTTGAAAATTGGCTTCGCCCTTACGTAAAAAGCTACGCATACTGTGAATGATTTTATTGACCCGCTGGGTCTGATCTAATGCTGCATTCATAGCGTCGAGTGTTTCAGTGGTATTTGCCAAACCTTTCTGAATCCGAATAATGCTACCACCAACATAGTTGTTTAAAGCTGCAAGTGGCTGATTCAATTCATGTGCTAAAGCAGTTGCAAGTTCTCCCATGGTTTTGCAGCGTGACATATGACCCAGCTGTTTTTCCCTTGCTCGAGCCATTTTTTCTGCTTCGATTCGTTCGGTAATATCTCGATAATTGACGAGAATGCCCTGAATTTCAGGATGATCAAGCAGGTTGCGATAGGTGGCTTCATGATGTCGCCATTTGCCATTATGATGCATGATTTTATAGTGAATCACACCAGCAGCTTGGTGAGAGGATTTTCTAAAAAGTAACTGGCGTACATTCATGCGGTCATCAGGATGAATCACATTCAAGATATTTTTGTTGAGTACAAAACGGTCGTGGTAACCGAGAATACGTTGTAGAGAAGGGCTGGCATAGAGCAACTTACCTTGCAAGTCGAGGATAGCAATACCATCTCCCGAGTGTTCCAGAAGCATCTTGAAATATTGATCTCTAGATTGTAGAGCATACTGATATTTTTTGATTTCGCTAATATTACGGACAAGTGCTAATAGCTTAGGTTGATGCTCAATCTCAACTGTTTTTAAACAGACTTCGACCGGAATTTTTCGTTGATCTTGGGCTTGGATAATCCACTCAAACGTAATCGCTTCGTGGCTAGCAGCCTGCTGAACCTTTTTTAAGGCATGAAAAAAATCAAAACCATGGCTATGTGCGCTGATTTTTTCTACACTCATTTTCGTTAATTCGGATTTACTGTAACCGGTGAGGTTTTCAGCTGCTTCATTTACGTCCATAAATTCGACACTGCCGATATCATGCACAAAAATAGCATCACCCGCTTTATCAAAAATGGTTTGATAATAATTTAAGCTGGTCATTATGTTCCTTACCTTGGATGGCGTCCGGCTATCTGGTAGAGGTATGTTTGATCTTCACTGATAAACACTTTTTATTATTGCATTTGATATTGCAGCAAAACGTGCTGTAGTGCAATTAGACTTTGAGTCTAATTACATACTTTAAACAATATACAAATGCTCATTTAAGTGTTTATCTCTATCCCTATTTATTAAGCAAGGTTAGTACCATATTCACGTTTTATTTTGACTAATAAAGGTAAATAATTTTTTATTATTCCTAAATATAAAGAAACTTTTAGATATAAGAAGGTATTCTCTTTTTAAAAAGACACCAAGATTACCCAGTTTGGACGTGTTCTGAGCAATTTCAATATCGATATCATTTTCGCTAACTCCCCTCAAGCCAAAGGCCGTGTAGAACGCGCCAATAGAACGCTTCAGGACCGTCTGATCAAAGAGATGCGTCTAGAAGGCATCAGTTCAATTGCAGATGCCAATAAGTGGCTGCCGTGCTTTATTGAGCAATTTAATCGTAAATTCGCCAAGATGGCCTTTAATCCCAAGGATCTGCACCGGACTATCACTGAAACAGCCGAAGAATTAGATGATATTTTTACCTGGCGTGAACTCCGCAGGGTTACGAACAGCTTGACGATTACTTATGATAAATGCGTATATATCTTGGAAAACAGCGAAGAAAATCAAAGATTGGTCGGCAAGTATCTTGAGTTCCTGGAATATCCGGA
>NZ_CP048680.1:0-5330 GCF_015218525.1 Acinetobacter sp. YH12138
ATCTCGTTTAAATGAGCTGGTTACGATGATTTTTCGTTTAGCCATTAGCTTCTTCCGACATTGCTTGAATGGCTTCTTCTACTGTTTCGTACTCGGTGTACTCCCCATTTTCAATTTCTTTAAGAGAGTGAAGCAACTTTGCTGCTGCTTTAGGGGTTAAAGCTGTTTCCCTTGCATAATCAAAAGACAATGGAATCGTTTTCGTTTTAACAATTTGATTTAAGAACAGTTTAAATGCCTGTGGCATGGTTAAACCGTAGTCCTCCAAAATAGGAGTAACTTTTTCTTTTAGTTCTGCCTCTAAACGCATATTGAAATTGACTGCGGACATGGTTAATCCCTCCAAGGAACCAATAATATAAAGATAATATAAGGTATTATCTTTACTTTTTCATTACTTTTGATGTAAGAATATGAGTATTAAAACTCTAATTATTGGCATAACAGACTTTCAAATTTTGTTTTCGAATTTTTCTATATAGGGTCGATCACACATAAATCATGATTTTTTCCATAATTGCACTGTTCTTTCATCACACGCACACATGGTTTAGATTCTTCTCCAACAGTACAACTTCGAATCTCAAGCTGAATACCATCCTCTCTTAAACTTTCAATCTTAGAAATATTCTCAAGCGGTTTGATATAAACAGCAAATAACCAAATGATGCCAAGCATAAGAATGGCAAAAATCCCCAAAACTATTGTGATGATTTTCCATGAGAATTGATCACTGGCTGAATCAATCGAATTTTTTAAGCGTCCAAGTGCTTTAGCGGTCTTAACAAGCTCTGCTGTACCCTCCTGTAAGCCCGTATTTAGCGATTTTGATACGGTATGATGGGTTTGACCTGCGATGACCTTCTGAATGCGTTCTTCGGTGATTTGAAGCTCTTTAACGGCCTGATTGACTAAGTTTTGCTGTTGTTCTGCAACTGCCATCAGTGCATATAGCTTTTTTTCATCAGGTGTCATCGGCTCATCCCTTTAAAATTCATGGTTTTCTGTTCCTCTCGTTCTAGTTTCTGCTGTTCTTTGTACTGTTCCAAAGCAAGCTGTTTGAAGCTATCAAAATCAGCCTTAAAGCTTTCAATACCCTGTTTAATTTCTTTGTCTGAAATTGGGCTGTCTTTGAGGTCTTGGAGGTCTTTTTTAGGGTCGCCTAAGTCTAGCCCTACAAGCTCTTTATGGGCTGTACGCGACTGTTGCAGGGCTTCCCTGATTTCAGGATTCTTAGCTTGGCTTGGTAGCAGTTTCTTTTCAGGTTCTTTGTCTATGCCTTGCTCTTTATAGCTTCGCATATCAATACGGCTGTCAATTTGATGTTTTTCTAAATGGCTGTTGCATAAATCTGCCCATCTTTGGCGTAGGTCTTTAATATCGGTTTTTCGTTCCTGGTAACTCTTGCCTGTATTATCTTTTTTAGCTCCGCCACGTTCAGGATTTTTGCCGTTATAGCGTTTGAAATATTGCTCTGGATCTCGTGCGATTCCATCTTGCAGACGTTCATTAAACATGAGGTGGACGTGGGGCTGATCGTTGCCGTCCATTGCTTTAGGGTTATGAATCGCAAACTGATACGGATATTTTGAGCCGATCTCGGACTGAATGAAATCCTCAACCAGTTCTAGGCGTTGCTCGGCATTCATTTCTCTCGGTAGGGCAATTTCATATTCTCGATAGGTACTGCCATTTTTGCGCTCGTAAAGGTCGGCTGCTTCCCAAAAGGTAATTGGATTATGTTCAGCCCATTTCGGCATGTTTCCATAAGCACTATGTTCAAGGTCTGATTCTGCCTGTTCCTGTTTCAGCTTCTTTTCTTCGTCCCGATCAATATATTCGGCATGCGGTGCTGCTTTGCCTGCCTTACCGACTTTGACACTTAAACGAGCTATCGCCATTAGGATTTATCCTGTTCCTTTTTTCGGTTTCGTTCTTTCTTAAATGCTCTTTGATCGAGTATTGAAGCAAGCATCATAATGATGATGAGTAGCGGTGCTGCGATCACACCAAAAACAATATCTTTGATTTTTCCCAATACCTGTTTTAGTTGCATGTTGTTGCTCCTAGGCTTTTCTACTTCTTTTTTAAGTAAATTGAAAATTTACCTAAAAAAGAAGTTTCAGGGTCTTAGGGATGAAGTCCCTAACGTGCTTAGGTTTCTCAATTAAATTGAGAAACGTCTAAGCGCGCCATCAAATTTTTGATGGAAGTGTAGGCGACAATCTCTAGAACGAACTTTAACAAAATTGCGTACCTTGGACGTAATTATTTTGTTATCGTTCTTTGAGAATTGAGCCTGTACTTTTGCGGTATCTGAATTAAGGAATTGAATATGAATAATGAATGGCTATCTGAAAAAATCACCTACATTTCTGCTTTAAAAAATCCTAGTGATGCTCAAAAACTTCTATTGGAATTGGCTCAAATTCAGTACCGAACACCTGAACAAGAAAAGAAATTAAATGCCCTGATCAAAGCTGAAAAAGCCATAGATCGGGCGAATAAGCAAAAAATAGCAGTTAGAAAATTATTGAATGCGGAAAAGGAAGCTGAACGTAAGGCTCGTACACGGCATCTTATTCAATTAGGCGCACTTTTTGAGATTGCTAACTTAGATCAGCGAGATCCAGCGGAATTACTTGGCGTACTGCTTAAAACTGCTGAAATTGATCCAAATGACGAAAAATGGGCGATATGGCATAAACTTGGTTTAGATATCTTAGAAAACCGTAAAAAAGGAAATTAAGATATGAGTAAAATAACTATAAAGTACATAGCAATTTATATTGGGATATACATAGCAGTTTTATTAATCCAAGGATTTATTAACTTTTTAGCTTTATGCCAAGGAGAACTGTATAAATGTGTTTATGACCATAAAACAGTAATAACAACAGTACAAACAACAGCTTATATTTTAGCTCCATTAGTTGTAATTCTTGGATTAAATACTTGGATAAAACAACATACAGTAACGATAAACCATGAGCTATTAAAAGAAGCTCTTAAAGCAATTGATCAACTTACTCTATATCACCAATATATGTATCGTGTATTTTATGCTCATAAAAGATCACTGAGTACTACTTGGAAAGATGCTGAAAGCATTTCAGCTATGACACCAGATTTTAATGAATTTAAGAACACTTTATTTAAAAAAAGAAGAGAAGAATATTTAGAATATATAAATTATTTAAAGCTACAATTCCCTGTTATTAAATTATTTTTTAAAGAAAATAATTTAGACCAAATAGAAACTAAAGATTCAAATTTCATAAATATGCACGACGATTTATTGCATGCTATAAAGGAAGATAACGTTAAGCTGTATTTAGAATATAGTGAAAATTTAGATCAAAAATACAATGAGATATATCAAGAATTACATTCCCTAAAAGGTAAAATATTAGATGAGTTATACATAGAATAGCCTAAGCAGGAAAAGAGCTATAATACAAATCACAATCATACGCCCCCTCTAAAATATAAAAAGCAAATGCTCTCAACTTCTCAACTCGTTCCCAAAGCGTCGCACTTCGTGCTTTGGCTTTGGTGAACGGTTGAGAGAGTTTCGGCAATACTCACCCTAAGGGACAACTTTTAAAAAAAAGTCATTTCCCTTAAGTATTGCCGATTTACCTGTATATATTTGGCTTCGGAGCCACGTATATCGGTCGTATCCGCACATAGCTTTGCTGACTATGCAGACAAGGACTCAAAGTCTTGCACTTCGCTTCACGCGCTCCCTGTCGTTACATTGCCTGTATCTCTGTGAGGGTTTCCCCAACGTACAACTTAACAAGTCCTATGCAACTACTCCCAACGCTCCGCCTATGTGAAGTTCCCCTGTAAGCGGTTTAGCCTTTCGACTATAGCTACAATACGCCAGTGACACTTATTCCTACCACACGTACTGCATGCCGACCGTAAAACGGACACGCAGAAGCGGGCAAAGCTCGATCTAGGATACTTATTTGACGATTTAAAACACGAATTAACGAAGACTTATCATTTTGAGGCTTGATATAAACACTGTTTATTGTGAAAATAGAGTTCAGGTACAAGCCTTAGTGTGAAATCAGTGCGAGGTGGTACTCCGCTGATCTTCGTTACTTGATGTTGAAGCATCAAATAACTGCGTACCGCTGAATATAAAGCGAAAGCCCGTCGAGTTTCAATACTCGATGGGCTTTTTCTTTGTATTTTTAAATTAAAATTTACTTTTCTTTGTTTAAAGCAAACTTTCGCTTCTTAATCACTGTAATCGGCTTTTCTTGTGGAGCCATATTTTTCTGAATGGCCACCTGCTTCATTTCTACTGGTACAGCACTATTTTCAGTAGACTTGGGACTAGATTCTTTAGGCTTCGAGTCTGTTGATTTTTGCAGAGTTGCTTCTTTATTTTTAATTTTTATATAAATTTCATGTACGACAGCATTATGTTCTTTAATCTCCCTATTTTTGCTCGTTATTTTTTTATATTGTTCTTTAAAGGGCTTTATAAAATCCTTGATAGTTGATAGCAGTAGAGCTTCATCGGGGTGTATATCAGCCAGTGTTTTTGGTGCTTCAATTTGCACAAAATCAATGAAATTTAAGGGAGATTTTTCAATAATCTCAGGCGTCGCAAAGCTAACAAAGTCATATCCATGATAAGAAATTACGGCATATTTCGTATTCTGCTTAATCGGATGTTTGATATATCCCCTTACGGTCGCTTCCCCCTGATCCAGTAGCTTCTTTAGATAGAAATCTTTTATTTGGTTTTCTTCAAATGCACTATTTCTATAAAACTTAATCTTCTTATTAATTTCTTCTCGTTCTTCTACATTATCCTCAGCCATAAGTCCTAACTTATTACTAAACTCAATAAATTGAGCATGATTATGTTGAGCAAGTTCAGAAGTCCAAATCAGTAATTGGTTAAGATTTTCAGGAAAAATAACTGCCAGATTCTTTACATCAAACTTTTTAATCAGTTTAAGTTCATCTTCCTTAAACTCTTTTCTCTCTAAACTTGACCGTTGTAGCATAAAAATTTCCTTAACTTTTACTAATTTTAAAACATTAAAACAGTTCTAAATGGTCGCCTAACCAAAAATCTCTGAATGGCTATCTAACTGGTGTAATTCTAAAACATCATCACCTACGAGCCTATAAATTAAGACTAAATCGGGTTTAACGTGGCAATCTCGACAATTTTTAAACTCAGCACCACCTTTTAATGGGTGATCTAGGTATTTTTCAGGCAATGGACTATTAGCGACTAAACAGTCCAGTACCTCGGCCCATTCAGCCGTAACCAAATCTAAGTAACGTCTTTTAAT
>NZ_CP048672.1:0-105038 GCF_015218525.1 Acinetobacter sp. YH12138
AAAAAGTTCAATTATTAAAAGCTACTCTGGTAGTGCTTAAAGAAAATAGCCCTTCATGTGGTAGTTCAATGATTTACGATGGTCAATTTAATGGGAATAAGATCTATGGCAATGGAGTTACCTCCGCTTTGCTTAAACGTCATAATATAAAAGTCATTTCAGAAGAAACTTTTTGGCAACTTTTACCCTAGTTCCTCCGCTTTTATTTAAAATCTTCATGCAACTCCAACCACGCCCCCCTTTGCAATATCAAGTCTCTTCGGTATTTAGAGATATAGTGAGGTAATAATCTAAGAAGCATATCCATTACTTCCACATCAGTTAAAAAGTAGTGGTTCAATTTTATGCTGTAATTCTTTAACAATTTTAGCAAGCTGATCATGTAAAACTAACCAACATTGCTCATGACCTTGCCCAATATATTCATCTATTATGAGTTGCAAAATGTCTTGATCTATCTGACTTAAGAATTCTAAAAACCATGTCGCAGCAACATCCTTGGCAACTATTGTTTTATGATCTAATGTATAAGCTATACGGCATAGCGCTAAAATTTGATTACATTCATCCTGATCGTCTTTCCAATGAGCAATAATTTGTGGATAAGTTTTTTGCATGGCAAATATTAATTGTTCATAGCTAATTGGATTTAACCAATCGCAAATATCAGGTCCAAAGATAGTAATGTTATGTAATTGGGCAGTTTTAAGTAAAATACTAATATCTGGATCAGATTGACTATAAAGTAATTCACCTTTGAGTAATTCTTCTCTCAACCACTCGCCATATTGTAGCTGATATGTATATGGATGATTTTTATTGGTAATACTCCCTTTTTCTAATATCGTAATTTCTAAGGCACGCGCTGTAGCATGACCAATCGGAACAGATATATTTAGAAAATTCTGCGCTAATTGTTTTCTTTCCTGATCGGTAATTTCACGTTCAATAATAACTAAAATATCAAGATCACTTTTATGTTTTAAACCACCATCAACATACGAACCATATAAATAAATAGCATAAAGCTTATCTTTAAAATTTTTTTGTAAAAGCTGTTTTACACTTTCAACTTGGCGACACTCTTCATCATTTAAGCTTTGCATATGATTTTTAATTTAAAAAAATAAGTAATGAATTCATAGAGCATTATACAGAATAAGTGTAAATAATTTAATCAATTAGTAAATAACATACTATTTTTACAATATATTTACTTTCAATATAGAGTTTAATACATAAAACTCTATCAATCAAAAAAAGCTTGAAACAACATCTGAATAGTAAGAGTCATTTCCTCCTCACTTAGAGATGGATCCGGAAATTTGAACAACTCCTATAAGTGATACTCTGCTCCTCAAATGATGTTATAAACATCAATATATGGAGTATTTTATGGCACGTAGACCAAGAAGAAATCATTCAAACGACTTTAAGGCTAAGGTAGCACTTGCTGCGATCAAAGCAGAAAAAACACTTACTGAATTGAGTTCTGAGTTTGATGTTCATCAAAACCAAATTATTGACTGGAAAAATCAATTGATCTCAGCTTCCTCACAAGCTTTCGATCAATCAAAAGCTCCATCAGAACCTCCCATTGATCTTAAAAAGTTACATGCAAAAATCGGTGAGCAGGCATTAGAAATTGATTTTTTAGAAGGTGTGTTGAAGAAACTGGGCCGCTTCAACCACAAAAGTTAATCGATCACTCACTTCAGATTTCAGTATCTAAACAAGCTAAGTTACTGAAAGTCTCTCGTGGTTGTTATTATTATCGCCCAAAACCTGTTAGCTCATCAGATCTGAAGCTGATGCGATGTATTGATGAATTACATATGCAATATCCTTTTGCAGGCAGTCGTATGATGCGTGATTTGTTGAATCGTCAAGGGCATCATATAGGACGACGTCATACACGTACTTTAATGAAGAAAATGGGTATTCAGGCGTTATATTGCAAACCAAATTTAAGCCAGGCTAATCAAGCTCACCGTAAATATCCATATCTGCTCAAAGGATTGGCTATTCAGCGCAGTAATCAAGTGTGGTCTACGGATATAACGTATATCCCTATGGCAAAAGGCTTTGTTTATTTATGTGCTGTGATTGATTGGCATAGCCGCAAGGTACTTGCGCATAGGGTATCGATTAGTATGGAGGTGGATTTTTGTATTTCGGCTTTAAATGAAGCGATTGAAAAATATGGATCACCTGAAATATTGAATACAGACCAAGGCAGTCAGTTCACCAGTGATGCATTTATTGATGTATTGAAATCAAATGGCATTCAAATCAGTATGGATGGTAAAGGTCGATGGGTAGATAATGTGATGGTTGAACGATTATGGCGGAGCGTTAAATATGAAGAGGTGTATCTCAAAGCTTATAGCAGTGTCACAGATGCGAAAAAGCAATTGAGTGCATATTTTGAGTTTTATAATCTGAAACGACCTCATTCGAGTCTAGACAAAATGACACCAAATGAGTTTTACTATGATCAGCTACCCCAACAAAACAAGGTGGCTTAACTAGAGCGGAATATCACTTATAAATACGCTTTTAGTTGTTCAAACAAGTGGAACCACCTCTGTTTGTAATGATATTTTATAAAATTCAATATTAGATCTGCAGAGAAAAACTTATCAAACTAAGTATTGGCTAGTCTTTTTCTTCGAAAAACTTATCAAACGAAGTATTAAGTTAATCTTTTTCTTCAACTTCTTCCTTAAACTCAAACAAATCATTCATCGTACAGTTAAAGTACTTACACAACTTATCGGCGACTGGTAATTCAATACGTACAGCACGGTCATAATACATACTTGTGAGCGTGTTGCGATTGATACCTGTTGCATGCACCACTTCACTTAATTTTAAAATTTTTCTATCGCCCATGAGGCTAGATAACTTACAAGTAATCATATTTAAATTAATTTACAAAAAATAACTTGCTGTGGGTTATTTGAAGTTGTTGACTGAGTAATACTTTGCTAAAATTAACCTACAGCAGGTTATTACAACTTATAGAAAGTATATTTTATCCATTTCAACTAAATTATAACTTTTTAAATATAAGGATTGAACCTGCATTAGATTATTTTGTGGAGATGACCGCCGTGTTACCAAATGAGTTATTGATCAGCCAGCAAGCTCGTGACTTAGGAAATCAATTAATTAAAGAAATGAACATCAATAGAAGTTATGGAATGGCTAATTTTCTTGGAGTAAATACTTGCTATGATAATCATCAGGCTGTACTTATTTGGACATTTCAACTGCTTGAAAGGGAACCTGCCTTAAATGAATTAGCAGAAATTAAAAAATATTTTCTTTTAATCTTTCCAGATAGTGTTTATCAATTAGCCTAAGTTGTTTTTAAAATTAATTTATTAAATAAAAAGCACTAAATCAAAGAAAGCTTTATTTAAAAATACCTATTAATTCAAAAACATACCATTTACTGAATATATGAAGCATAGGTTCCTGCTCTATCACTCACTCGTACTAAAATTACATCGCTCTTTTTACTGATACTAAACAATTTATGTCCACGCCACGTTCTGCGGCTTCGAGGGCTAGTTTTTGTTGAACCACTGAGAACAAGGACAACAAACTGCCTACTATATTTTCCCGGAGAGTGGTGTAGGAACTTTTTCATTATTGCTAATCATATCAGCGACAACATCAGCAACGAGCTCCTCTATTCCTGAGAATGCTTTAGACTGATCCGCATCAAGCCAAGACAATGATGGAAACTCAGCACATCATTCG
Source organism: Acinetobacter sp. YH12138 (assembly GCF_015218525.1). NCBI lineage: Bacteria > Pseudomonadati > Pseudomonadota > Gammaproteobacteria > Moraxellales > Moraxellaceae > Acinetobacter > Acinetobacter sp. YH12138. The sequence goes on from NZ_CP048672.1 coordinate 3,772, forward strand.
TTTAAGACCTATTTTAATGACGGCACTGGTCGCAAGTTTAGGTTTTATTCCAATGGCGTTAAACACTGGAATTGGTGCAGAAGTACAACGACCACTAGCAACAGTTGTTATCGGCGGTATTGTATCTTCTACAATTTTAACTTTGTTTGTATTGCCTATTTTATATCAATGGGCGCATGGCTCTGAGAGTAGCAAACAGCAATCCGACGAAATTTAAAATCAAAAAAAGCAGCTTAATTACTAGGTTATGCCTAATTAAGCTGCTTTTAATATTGTATGCCCAACATTTTATTGATAAAGCTTACTGCGCTTCATCCCGACAATTTTCATTTAAAAACTCAAACTCTATCGTTGTATGCGATAAATGATAGGAAGATAATTTAGCTGCAACTTCTTGTTTAAGCCTAATTAATTCTTTAACGTCAAAGTTGTCACTCAGCTCAAGGTGCGCTGTTAAAACGTGACTTTCACCATCTAGTGACCAAAAGTGCATGTGGTGGATACCATTAACTTCAGGAAATTCCATTAGTGATAGTTTAATACGCTTTTGAGTCTCTTTATCGGGTGCAGCTTGAAGAAATAAAACGAGTGTTGATTTCAGGTTTTTGAAAACATTAAACAAGATGAACAGCGTGAACCCTATTGATAAAAGGGGATCTAATATCGGCAGTTCAGCGAACAACAGTACGATAGAGACTATAAGAACGGCAACCCATCCAAGTACATCTTCAAGAAGGTGCCATGTCAGCACTTTCTCATTTAATGTTTCACCCGCTTTTAATTTTAATACAGCATATCCGTTAACGGCAACGCCGAGTATCGCTAGCCCTAACATCCCCTCGACTACAGGCATTTCAGGATTGGACAGCTTTGGAATTGCTTCAAATAAAATCCAAATTGAGCCAATGATTAAAACAATACTGTTTATCAATGCGCCAAAGAGAGTAAGTCTACGATAACCATAACTAAACTTATCTGATGCTTCTTTATCTGAAAAACGACTTAAAATCCACGCAAAACCTATTGAAAGACTATCACCAAGATCGTGAACTGCATCTGCCATTATCGCCGTACTGTTAGTGAGCCAACCACCTATAAATTCGATAATAGTGAATGTCACATTAAGGAAAAATGCCCAACCAATACGGTCATCTTTACCATGTTGATGACTATGATTATGGTTGTGCATTTTGTACCTCTAGTACTTTTCTATTTCTTAGTTTTGATACATTCATATTAATCAAGTGACGTATCAAGCGTTGATATATCCAGCGTTTGAACCCCGACAAGTTAGTCCCTTTTTCGAAATAGAACTCATCAGGGGAATCATAAAGCCCAAAGTCATCATGAATACCTTCTTTTTGAATATAGGTATTTTCTCCACGCCAATCTGTATCTGGTGATGAAAAGCACTTTGTTGCAACACCATAACCACAAAAATCATCTTTTACAAACTGATAAGCGGCACCAATTTTGTTGAAGTTATCCAAGTTTTTCCACCTACGTTGATCGATCAAGGATTGGATATCTTTGTGTTCAAAATTAACGATATTCGTATTGTTTAAATATTTCTCAGTCATTTTTTATATATCCTTTTCGTTGCATACTTATACTATAGACTCTATAGTAACTATAGAGTCAAATGTCTGGGGGAAATTGATGAAAATAGGCGAATTGTCAAAAAAATCGGGCTGTTCAATACAAACGATTAGATATTATGAAAGAGAAGGATTACTGTTAAATCCAAATCGTTCAGAAGGTAATTTCAGGCTGTATGATAGCAAAGCACTTAAACAATTGGAATTCGTAAAGCATTGTCGCAGCCTAGATATATCACTCAATGATATTAAACGTCTTATCGAATTAAAAAATAAGCCAGAAGAAAGCTGCTCTAGCGTTAATGCATTAATTGATCAGCAACTTGCACTAGTGAATAAACGCATGAAAGAATTAAGGGCGCTTAAAGCTGAATTACAACAAATGGCTAGTGCTTGTGGTTCGAACAACCCAACATACTCATTATATTCTGCTGACCATGTAACACGGCAAGTATATTGTTTACTATCCATTTGAAACCCCATAATGTTTTAAGTCTATGTATAAAAGTACGATTTTCACTTAGCAGTACTTAAATAATCACCCCACCACTGCATCATTTCAGTCCGCTGGGCTAAATAGTCAGCGTGATTATAGCTGGCACGGGTACGGTTCTTATCAATATGTGAAAGTTGTGCCTCAATCCAGTTATCCTGGAACAAACCTGAGTCATTCAAAATGGTACTAAAAGTGGAACGTAGTCCATGAGAGGATAATTGATGTTTTCCATAGCCCATCTTACGTATAGCCATATTTAATGTATTAAAATGAATCGGTTGATTATGTTTCCGTGGGCTAGCAAAAATGTACTTTTCACCGTATGACCATTGCATGACGTCTTTTAAAATATCTAAAGCCTGATCTGAAAGTGGAACTAAGAAGTCGGGAATCTCATGGCCTAATATGACTTTTCGTCGAAACTGTTTAATATGCAAGGCAGGTATTTTCCAGACTTTTTCATTTAAATCAAAATGATGAGGCTCAGCCAATAACAATTCAGCCCCTCGCACGCCAGTATGTAATTTGAACAGCAGTGCTTTTTTAATAATCGGATGGGCATCCAATTTTTGTAATTTATACTTAAAATCAGATATATCCTCCGCTTTCAAATACGGATAATTTTTCTTGATTTTACTGTTAATGGCGATTTTATTTAAACCATGCGCGATGTTGAATTCACAATAACCCATCGCTACAGCGTAGTCATAAATTTGGTTCAAATAACTACAAGCTTTCTTGACAGGTTCTTTTACTTGGCGTCCCTCTATTTTTTTGATTACTGAAACCAGGTCATAACGCTTGATGTTTTGAAAAGGTAGATCCTGAAGGTCTGGATAAATATCTTGCTGTAAGCATCTTTCTGCTAACTGTAGTACACCACAGCGGGGTAGATCGTTGAAGGCATTTTTCAGTTTGAACTGTAACCACTCCTCCCCGACCTTACCAAAGGTGATGACATTAGAGGCAGTATCTTGTTCAAAACAGAAATCATTGTCTTTAAAGTCATCTCTGACTTGTCGTGCCTTTTTCAGCGATAAATCAGGATAACGACCTAACTGAATGCGTCGACGTTTTTTAGTTTGTGGATCTGTATAGCGATAGCACCAAGATTTTCTTCCACTCGGCTCAATCTTCAGGCTAAGCCCATCTTCATCGGATAAAAAACTGGTTTTTTCCTTACAATGAGCTTGGCGAACTTTAATTTCAGTAAGACTCATGGAATTTAAATGAAACCTAACAATGGGTTGATTGGATCAATTATATCAAAATAGAACGCTTTATGTATGATGCGTACACTACGCATCATATATATTTGTAATATATTGTTTTATATATTTAATATTTTAAGTATTTGTATTTTAGTAACCATTATAAGTACCACCTCTTCTTTAAGTTCCCAACAACTCACTTTTTCTGTCATCAATGTTAAATAAGTCTTGTGCTTTAAATTCTTAGATGACCTCCTCTACCCTTTATTATCATTTTTATAAAAGTAACTATATGTACTCATTAAAATTTGTAGAGCTCAAAAACAAAAAAGACCGCTATATAGCAGTCTTTTAACTTAATTAAATAATAATTAATTCATTTTCATCATAAGTGCATAAGCATCACGTTTGTTTTGACGCAATGATTCTATCTCGGACTTCGTCAGCTGTTTTACGAGAGTAATTAACTATAACTAAAAATATAGACAAATATTTGCATAAGTTCTCATTTTGTCTATGTCGATTCAGTAGTGGCAAGGTGGGTATTTATTAGAGATTTAAATGATTATCTTTTGTATTTTAGGTGAGTGTCTTGGTATATTAGCATCCATATCTATTGATTATCCAATCCCTTAACCTAGGCATGACTTTGTGAAATTAACACGCATCCACCATTGTAAAAACTTGAATGTGCAAAAGTACAAACAGCTTGAGAAACAAGCTGTTTTACTTGGTCGTATTCGTAGCGAGGTGTGGGCTAAATATGGTGCTATTTCAGGTTTGAATATCAGTGACAGAGCTATTCGTGATGCGTGGATGAAAGAAAGTCGTGACTTTGGTGTTTCTGCAAATGCGTGGAAAGAAACGCTTTATGCTTCATTTTTTGAATGGTTTTTTTTAAAAAAATCAATTATTTATTATGAATAAATAGTTTTTATACACTGAGTAGAAAAAATTTTTAATTTCTAGTAGAAAACTCTATGAATTATTTGCTTTTTATTTTTTTCTACACAATAAGAAAGAGTGCATGTGCACTCTTTCTTATTTTCTAGTTTTACTTTATAGAATTTCTATAATTAGTTTATTTAATTCATCTTTAGCTTTTGAGCTATTCATCTCAGTAACTGATTTACTTTCAATAATTGCATCTCTGAATTGCTTTCTTTCAAATAGAACTGTTTTTAACAGTTTAAATTGATCAAAGTCTTTGATGAAATCAATTGCATCTGGTAGTTCATTCGATCGTGGTGATGCACGATTAATAAGAACATAAGCATCTAAATCACTATTTATTTTTCTTGCAGTTGCAATCTTATCTTGCATGTATTCAAGAACATCTAAATCCAATAATGATGGTTGAGTTGGAACTATTAGTGTATTTGCAACTAACAGTGCTTCACGAAAAATTGTAGAGTCTCGACCTGCTACATCAATAAGAATGTAATCATATTTACTATCGATTTCTTCTAGTTTGGTGAGTAGTTCTGAATGAACACCAATGCATTCTATATCATTGCGCTGTTTAGCCCATTTAGATGCTGATTGTTGCTCATCAGCATCAATCAGAATGCTTTTACCTTTATTATTTAATGCAACTGCTAAATTTGTCGCAAGTGTAGTTTTTCCAACGCCACCTTTTCTATTTGCTATACATATAATTTTCGCCATTATATTACTCCAGATACATTTATAATTAGCCTTAATATTAGTTGTATTTTTAAACCTAAATATAGACTTATTTTTTTTCCTTTTTAGGCTTAATTGAATTAAGTTGATTTGTCATAATTTGATTAAAATCCTCTTTACCTAGAACTTTTTTACATTGATCTAAAATTGTTTGTCTAATAAAAGTAGCCATTGAAATATCTTGTTCTTGCCCTAATTTTTTTACTGCTTCTTCGATTACAGTAAGTTCTTCGACAAAAAGAGGGGTTGTAAGATTTCTGCCATGTTTTGTTCGAACTCGTTTTGCAACAGGGAGTGTATTTTTCTCGATAGTAATTACACTTTGATTACGAGTAACAATATTCATTTTAGAAGGTTGTTCGATGTTTTCTTTAACATCAGAGTTCACATCATTATGAGTGAATTCTGTATTTTGTCTGGCTGCTTTAAAGCGATTAGTCATATAATTACTCAATTTATGTTTTAAATATCATTAATTATAAACCTATTTTTACAACCAATAATACAACTAAAGTTAAATTTATTAATAGCTGTTATGTTAATTGTAAAAATGAATTAAAAAAGCCCTTTCAAATAGAAAGGGCTTTTTTGCTTAAATATCTAATTTGGGTAAAGTCTTCACAATTTTCATTGTTTCCAAACTTACTGTGATGACCCGTAAAAACAACTCTAATGGATATTTAGCATCACCCATAGTTTCAATTGCCCAATCATTCGCATCATTCACAATGCCACTGTCTTTGTGCGTAGAAACGCCTTGACGCTCCATAACCCATTCAAGTGCAGACTTACCATTCACAACGTAGTCATACGCTTCTAAAGGGATTTCACGGATAGTAATGGCATTGTTATAGACCACCGTATCCTTTTGGTCTTTTTTAGGGAATTTCATCTTAGTTACATAGAAATCTTTATCTTCTAATTGCTTTAATGATTTACCGCCTAAATCCAATTTGGCTTTGTATGGCTCTACCGTTTCATAGTTTAAATGCCAATGTGCCAAATCACGCCCTGCTTTAGAGAAAGCCCAGAAATCGTCAGATTTTTTCACACATGGGATACGTGGTAACTCTTTAGTCAAGTTGTCTGCATAACGAGTACGATAATCTTCACTGTGCAATAAGCCATACACATAGTAGAAAATATCTTCCTTGCTAATCGTTTCAGTCGGATAAGCATCTTGGAAATGCTTTAGCCCTTCATCGCTAATTGCATCTTTACGAGTGTATTGACCATCTGATGTGTTAATTTCAGCATGGCTAAATAGGTCATCAGCCTTATTTTCTGTTGATGTTTCTTCATAAAGGTAAAGTGGGAAGCATTGACCATTTGCATGCAATTGAACATCAGGAATTACATCTGTAATAACACTTGAAAATTCTTTGCTTATTCCTAATCCAGTTAAATTTATTATTAAATTAGATAGTTTTTGAGTAGGTAGAATTTTAGGGATTTGCAGCATCCTTTCTACTAAATCTTTTGAAAAATATAGTGATTGTTTTGTAAATGGTCTATAGAGTGCTACACGTACATATTCAGCATCAATATGTAGAAGCTGCTTTTTAATAAATCTATTTTCAAGATTAGTTGTCCAGCTAATTTGACTAGAATCTCGGTTTGTAATAGATGTTTTAACAAGTTCTGAATTAAAGTTATTTGCCAAGTATTTTAAACTCGTTATAAGTTTGGTCTTACTAGAATTATACATCCAAGCATCACGATTAGTTTTTAAACCTCCTGAATATCCAGTAAAAAGAACATTCCTTACTTCTTTCTTATTTCCAATAGAAATAAACTCACCGAAACTATCGTCACGTTGATTGAGCCAATCATTGTGTTGGTCAGGCGTAATTGTCGTCCAACCATCAACTGCCGTAATGCCATTGATACTTACTAAGTCAGAAATCTTCTCTAATTTTTCCTCACGACTTAGATAATCACCGATGTCATGAAAATAGATTTGACCATGTTGTTTTGTATTTGGATTCTTCACCAATACCGCAATCAAAATTGGAGTTCGAGTGCCTTGACCAAAAACATTATCCTTTTCTTTACGTCTTTGTTCGCCTGATGTTCTTGCATTGCCTCTTAAATGGAAGAAATATAAAGAGCTAAATTCATCTGCTAAACATTTGCGTAACCCATCGGCTGAATTTGAATCGATATAACCACCATTGGTCACAAAACCAATCACACCACAGTCTTTAATACGATCACTCGCCCAACGAATTGCACGAATATATGAATCATAAAGAGAATTTTTTAGTGTAGCAGTTGTATGTTTTGCATAAGTTTCTTCAATGCGACTATCTAAAAAAGGATATTTCACATTGGCGTTATTATCATTGCCTGATTCTTGACCCGCAGAATAAGGAGGATTACCAACAATAACCGTTATATCGAGGTTCTTCTGGCGTTTACGTCTTGCACTGTTATCTACCAAAACCTTACTGACTAAATCCTCTTTTTCGTACATTTCAAAGGTGTCGGTTAAACAAATCCCTTCAAATGGGGTGTATTCCATTTCAGGATTGATGGTTTTCATTTGATCGTGATACACGGTTTCAATGTTGATTGAAGCAATGTAATACGCCAATAAAACGATCTCATTGGCATGGATTTCATTTTTGTACTTGTAGGTTAAACGATCCGCAGGGATTAAACCTGATTGAAGCAAACGGTTGATGAACGTACCTGTACCTGTAAAAGGATCAAGAACATGCACATTGTCATCAGCAAAGGTTTTACCAAATTCACTTTTTAGCACATCATTTACACTATGGATAATGAAATCCACGACTTCAACAGGTGTATAAACAATCCCTAGTTTCTCGGTCATACGTGGGAAGGCATTTTTAAAGAATGAATCGTATAGCGTTAAAATAATGCTTTGTTTACCTTCGGCAGTATTAATGCCTTCTGCTCGCATACGGACTGATTCATAGAAGGAATTAAGCGTATCCGCTTCTTTTTCTAAGTGATGCTCATTAAGGGCATCAAGTACCTTTTGCATTGCCAAGCTCATTGGGTTGTGTTCAGCAAAGCTATGGTCTTTAAAGAGTGCATCAAATACAGGTTTAGTAATTAAATGCTGTGCCAACATTTCAATGATTTCAGCATCAGATACGCTATTGTTTAAGTCATCACGTAGTTCATGTGCAAATTCATTGAATGCTGCAATTTCATTTGTATTAGCAGGATTCTCAAGAATGGCTTGAATACGGTCAATATGTGTTTTGGCAATTTTTGCGACATCACTTGCCCAATCTTCCCAATGATGACGATTACCACATTTTTTTACGATCTTGGCATATAAAGCACGTTCAATTTCACCGACTTCAAATTCCATTTCTGTTTGCTGTGGCATTGGTGAAACAGCTTGCCCAATAGATGATCCACCTCTAGCTTGGGCTTTTGCCTTGCGCTTTTTCCCTTCACTTAAACCCGATTGACCAGATGTTTCATTTCCATCAGTCGGTTGTGGTTTTGCTTTTTTAGTCTTTTTAACAACTTTATCTGCAATGGCAACGACTTCCATACGGGATACATCTTTGCCATTAAACTCAAGTTTGTTAATCATTGCATCAAAGCGGTCATCATGTGCGCGTAGGGCATTTAATACTTGCCACACTACACGATAGGCTTCGTTATTATTTAATGCTTGTTCAGGCTCTACACCCGCAGGGATAACGACAGGTAAAATTACGTAGCCCAATTCTTTGTTTGGAGCTTTACGCATGACACGGCCAACAGACTGAACTACATCTACTTGTGAGTTACGAGGCGTAAGGAAAAGCACTGCATCAAGTGATGGAACGTCAACACCTTCTGATAAACAGCGTACATTCGATAAAATACGGCATGTGTTTTCAGGTGCTTGTTCTTTTAACCAAGTGATTTTTTCTTTCTTTTCTGTTGCATTCATACCACCATCAACATGTTTCACTTGGCAGTTCAGTTTCAATGATGGATCAATGTATGGGTCTTCTTCTACTTGATACAAATGGTCCATTTCTGCTTGTTGGTAGGCTTCAACAACAGCACTAAACATTTCAGTAATTTGTTTTGAACTTACCTTATGTTTTTTACCTTTGTATTCTTTTTCAATGACCTGACAGAAAGCAACTGCACGTTCCATTGGCTTTGCAACTGTACCATCTGGATTATATAAACCTTGTTTAGCTAGTGCTTTCCAACAGCCAACAATTTTTGCAGCATCATCAACTTTTAGAGAATTATTTTCATCTTTTAATAAGCCCTGTAATTGGCGGTTAATATGGCTTTCTTCAACAGCAAGTACAATTACTTTGTAGTCGCATAGAATCCCCATTTTTACTGCTTGCGAGAATGTGATGACATATAAATCTTCACCGTAAAGTGATTTATCATCCATTGAACACAGTGTAACACCCTCAGTTTCTTTGGCTGTATCACCATAAATACGAGGGGTAGCAGTCATATACAGACGTTTTTTTCCTTGTACATAATCATTGTTATGAATACGCACAAATTTGGACTCATCGTCACCCTCAAATGTTGCACCTGTGGTCCGGTGAGCCTCATCACAAATGATTAAATCAAATTCAGGAAATCCTGCTTTTTGTGCTTCTGCAATAACATCAATAGAGTGATAGGTAGAGAACACTACATTCATGTCCTCATTGGCTTCATTAGGCTTGAATAAATCTCTTGCCTTAAATGCCTTAACTAAACTTTGGGGGTTAGTTGTAGCAGGGAATTTTAAGTCACTAATCCCGACTACAATATTGTCATCATCTTTTTTCTTACCCACATCACTATCAGAACACACTGCAAAGCTACGAATACCAATCATGGTATCTTGCGTCCACTCATCTAGCGTTTGACTTAGTAATGCAAGGCTTGGCACAAGGAATAAGACATTTTTGCCACGCCCTGCTAATTCTTCTGCAATACGCAACGAAGTAAAAGTTTTACCAGTACCACATGCCATGATCAGCTTGCCACGATCAGCAGTTGTTAAAGCATGCTTTACTGCATTTAATGCAGGACGTTGGTGTTGACGTAGTTGTTTTTTATCACGAAAAACTGGTTTCACATTTGGATCGAAATCAAATTGAGACCAATCAATCAAACTTCCTTCTAAATCAAGAAGCGATATAGTCGCAACTGGAGGGTGTGCATCAACTAATGATGATTTGGCATTGTCTGTCCAATCATCCGTTGAGGCTACGATATAGCGATACGCAAAATATGATTTACCCGACCCACCCAAAAAGCTATCAATGTCTTTTTTTTGAATTTTTGTAGTGTTGTAATTTTTACATTGAATTGGATGAAAATCACCTTCAATAGTTACCGCTACGAGATCAATACCATAATCTCGTTTATCAGTAATATTTAATTTTTCACCATACTTTTCGACCCAATCGGAATAAGATAAAACTTCTGTATAAAGTTCAGCATACTTTGGTTCATTTAAGAAATATTGAACCATCAAGTTTTCAAATGAAGTTCCTTTATCTCGTTGTGTTACTGATACATCCTGAATTTTTTCTAAAAGCTGTGTTAACGCTGTCACTTTAATAACCCTAAAATATAATTGACAATTCAATGGAAATAATTAAAAAAATAAATCATTTTTAGTTGTAAAAATACAACTAAAAATGATTTTAAATTTAAACTTTTAATTAGCTGTATTTTCCTTTTGACTTCTGTTCTTCTTGCAACCGCATAGACCTGAAATCGCAGTGAGAATTAGCGTAAGGACAAGAAGAACATCCTTTACAGAAATCAAAAGGCTCTTTGATATGATCAATAGTTGCTCCAAGTTCTTCTATTACTTGGTTGATTGCGTAATCATTAAATTGCATTACCTTCAATCTTTTTCCGTAAAAAGTAGTTCGACCTAAATCAACATTATCTAGTAAACCTAAAGTTCTCAATTGACGACCAATCCATTCGGGACGTTGCCACTCTGGTATTTGATTAGTCATGTTTGCACCAAAGTTATCATCTAAAAGAGTACGTAACTCCATTATTAGTTGAGTAACTGTAAAGCGGTGAAAACCATCTTTAATAATGTTTTTAACAGCCTCTTTTAGTACCTCAACAGGTTCATTACTTTCAAAAACAACAGTTCGTTGTTTAGATAAAGCTATTTCCAACTCTTTGCAACATTCTTCTGAAATCATTGAACCGATCACACGCAAAGGAAGTGCAATCTCATCAAATCGACCTGTTTTTTCATCGTGAGTTTGAGCAATTTTTTCAATCTTTTGACAATTTTCAAAAGCCCAAGCATGTAGTTCTTGACGTAAATTTTCAATTCTAGTGAAATCGGAAGCATTCATTTTCTTGATTGTTCCTTTCTCGCTATCAGGCATGTAAAGTGTTTGGATTCGCAACATACGTGTGCTTAAGATGTCATCTGCACCTGACGTATTGCTAAGTAACTTAATGCCAAAAAAGTTCAGCCTTTCGGTTTTCATCGTTTTTACATCAGTCCAAACTTTCTCTGCTGTATGCTTGTTATATGAAACTTTTAGGGCTTGAACTAAGTCACTAAATTGGCTTTCTTTACCGCCTTTACTTGCCACCCCCTCAAGATCATCAAATACAACAAAACCTCTAGCAGCATCAATGTGTCGTGCTGCTGTAGCTGCTGAAACTTGCCCAATTACCGAACCATTGCAAGAGAGTTTCGACATGATAATACCTGTTTGGGATTTACCTGTACCTGCTTGACCATTTAGGAAAATCAACGGTACAGATTCAAAAATATTTTGAACGTAAGTCGCAAGAACAGTTAAAGATAAGATGGTGTAATCTTCTTTGACAGGAAGCCAAACTGACTTTTTTAGAAAATTATAAATATCATCAAAAATGGATTTAATATCTCTTATTTTCAATTTTCCATTTATGTATGCATCAATGTGATTCCATTTCCAAGTACCATAGTCATTGGCTTTAGGCTCACTACGTATAAGAGTTCCATCAGTCAATCGAATGACACGCTCTGAATCAGGTGTTCCTTTCGGTGCAGGGGATTTAATTGCCTTATGAACGGTTTTATCAGATCGAACAACGACAGTTTCATAACGCTCAGAAACAAAGCTACTACCGTATTCATCTTCTTCCTGTTTTCGTACTAACGTCTGAATAGGGTAATACATGAATCCATTTAGGTATGCACCATTTATATCAACAGGAGCAACATTAAATCTACCTACACTAAGTTCTTCATTAGAACTAGCTTTTTCCAACCTAATAGAAAATAGTGGAGCATTCTGAATGTGATTAATAAATTCAGTTTTTCCGGGGTTAGCTTTGAAAAAATCAGTCCAATCAGCTCCCCATTCAGATTCATCTTTTAAAACTCCATCTACACTATATTTAGGTTTTGCAAAATGTGGAGGTACTTTCAAGCGGAATGCATCACGACCAATAAATGGCATAAGTTTTTCAGCCATAACATCACCAGCACTATCGTGATCATGTGCAAGATATATAGTTTCAAATCTAGTCCAAAAACTTTCATTTTTCATGGCATCTGGAATGGCAGAACCATGTGTGCTAGTACAAACTAATATTTTGTCTAATAAATTAAAATCTTTGAGATTTTGCCAAATTACCCATGCATCTTTTACACCCTCACAAATAAAAATTGCATCTTGCGAAGTATAAGCATGGGTAAAATATGGTTGTGCTGATCCTTTCATCCAACCGTTTTTATCTATTGGATTTTGGGTTAGATCAGAAATATTGTAATAACCATTAGAGCTTAGGAAGTCACCATTACAGCAACGAATAGGATAGACAAGAGCATCTGCACTAACTACTCCATCCTTATTTTTGTATGGTGTACTTAATCCAAGTCTGAACTCTTTAATCGTTTCTGCTGTTAAAGATCGACCATAAAGATATGCTAAAGCAACCTCATTTTTTGCAAGGCGTTGTTCCAACTTTTTAGACCATGAAACATTCAATTTCTTTGGAAGAATAGTATTTTTACTATCAGGTTCTTTTACTTTTAATTGTGGTTTTACAAATTTTAAGTTTTTTCTTTCTTCTACAGATAACCCAAGAAAAGAAGAAGCTATTTTAGCTGCTTCAAGAACGTCTACTGAATAAAGTGCAGCAAGTGCATCTAAAGGGCTGTAATGCTTATCACCATTAAAATCGTGAAATAAACCTTTTTTTGCACCACTTAAGGTAATTTTAAAAGACCCATCTTTACTTGATTTAGTGTTATAAACATCACCAACAACCCAATAAATCCCTTGCTTTTTCCCATTCGACCAAAAGTGGCTACAAATAGTGTCAACACTTTGAATAAGACGATTATTAATATCCTCAAAATCATATTTATAAGAATTCATTACGCTGCCTCCACGCTAATAATTTTGCCCCATTCAGCAAAGGCATCATATGGTGACAAATGACCGTAACTTTCCCTTATAGTTTCTTCGGAATCTAGTAACAAAAAAGCAGCGTAAGCGAAAGAACCTTTAAATTTTTTCAAAAAGGTTGTGGCAACAATTGCTCTAAAAGCATGAATATTAATGCCACCTATACGTAAGTTTTTATCATCATATTGATAAGTGAATTGTTTAATCATTCTGTTAAGTGATCCAGTATCAATTTTAGAAGAATGCTGACTCACTAAAAAATAATCACTTTGTTCTCCTTTTAATAATAAAGGTCTAGCTTCATTAATATAATCTGTAATCGCTTGTGTAAATTGAGGCAAAATTACAAGGCTAAATACATCAGGAATATTTTTCTGCTTGAAATTCTTAAATTGTGATTTTGGAATAGATAAGACATAACTTTTTTTATTGTCGTCAAAATATATACACTCATCATCCTGATGATAACCTATCTTCATATTAACCCAATTTCTTACTCGTAAAGGACAACAGAGAAGACATGAAACAATGCATATATTTCGGATGAGTGTTGCAGAATGACTAGATAATTCTTTACTGTCTAATACTGAATTCAAGTCCAATTTGGCATTTTTTAAAATATCCAAGATATACATAGATGGATTTTCTAACTCTAAAACGTTCCGATTTAGCAACTTATGAGAATTTTTGCTTTGCTTAACATACGATTTGACTTGCGACTGTAATTTTTTAAACCTATCTTGATTATCCTTACTTACTTGTAAAAGCTGATCCTTAGATAAGTTATAACGAGTAGAAAAAACCTCATCAGCAAATTCAACAAAAAAAGGGGAATTAGAAAACCATAAAGCTGCAAAAGAAGACAGATAGTTATACATGTGACTAGGAATAAATTGATCCTTATTGATTAAATGATTAAGAATCTTCTCACTAATTTCAGCTTGTGTGACTGTATAAAGAGATAACTCGTCAGCTTTAAGGAGTTTTAAGTCTAAAGCATACCTACTAATACGAATAATATGGCTAATGAGAACCTCAAAGGATGGGATACTTTGTTCTGGATTTAAAACACAAAGCTCCTTTATTAATGTAGCATTCATAATTGTTTTATATTTCTGTTTCGTTTTATTATTCTGTAATCTGACAGTCCATTTTTCATTGCGTTTTTTATTAATAATTGCAGATGTTTTATACTCTGCATAAAGTTTCAACTCTTTTCTAAAAGTGGAGTTAATTAATAAAATATCAAAAGAATCTGCTCGAACTCCAATTCTGCTAAGTTTTTCTTTTTTAATCTCACTAATATTAATTAGATCAATTAAGTAACCTTTGGGTGCGCCTGAAAGTTTTTCAATCGCTTTTGCTATACAAATAGGTTTATGTTGTTTTCCTAAATAAAAATCAGGTTTTATATCTATATTATCATTAACCCAAATAGGCATCTTTTTACGATAAAAATTCATTCTAAGGCTAAAAGAAGTCACATAATTACCTCCACATATATCATTAATTTGCGCCATAAAATATTTATAAGCACGATCAGTACTAATATTGGGATAACTAAGAGAAATAATCTCTTTCGCAGCTTCAATACACAGGAGAAAACGATCTAAAACGTTTAATTTTTCATCAAACTTCTTGCTATGTAAAGGCAACCAATGCTTTGTTTTATAATATCCCCATACTTCATAAAGTATGAAATTCATTGCTCGTCTTGATGAATTAACAGTTGTAATAGATTTATTATTAGCTAACTCTTTATAAAAAGAATCAAGTATTGTAATTATTTCTGGATCATTAAGAATGTCGAAAATATTGGCATCATCTGAAATAAATTGACATAGCAGTCTACAAGTTCGTTGGGAAAAGTCTTTAAGATGCAGGATCGAATTTTCTGATAGATTTGAGAGAACACGATCAGCATGAAAGCAAACATTCTTATGTAATTCAAAAAGACTATTTTGATTAATTATCTGTTTTTCAGTTAATTGACGCATAACAAACCCCTATGTTAGTTAGGTAATTTGAAACGAGTCTATAAATATGAGAGAATAATCTTATCTAGCGACTGCATTGTTAGATGAGATATTCAAAAACGGTACTGTTAGCAGCAGTGCCGTTTTTCTATTTATAGCGTTTCATTTTGAGTTAGATTTAACTTTTCATAAGCTAAATCCGTTAATTCCAAATTTCTGCGAGTGTGTTCAGATCGAACCAAGTAGCCCTTTTTTTCTAAGGGGGACAAATAAGCAGAAGCATTATTCGACTTCAATTTTAAAAACTGTGCAACTTCTCTACGAGTTGGCATGTAGCGGTGCTGACTCATATAGTCATAAAGAAACCGTAAAACAGAGGTTTGCCTCTCTGTTAAAAACGGTAGTTGCTGCACTTTTTCAATCATGTGAAAGCCTACGATACTTAGATAACATAGAAAAGTATACATTTTAAAACCTTTTTGAACAATATTACGGTACTAAAAAATCATACATATTAAATATTAAAAAAAATGTAGAAAAGGATAATTTAAATATTGGAAATATGCGTGTCACATAGTAAATGCATGTCAAAATGAAAAATAAAACTATGTAAAACAATAAGATGAAAAAAAAATTATATGACATGCTATATTGACATGCTATTGACACGCAAAATTGCATGTCAGGAAAAGCGAATCCATTAATTAAATTGCGTGTCAGAATAGTATGTCAAAAAATAAATATACATAAGTATATGATTTATATTTTTATATTTTTATATTTTTATATTTTTGTGACATGCAGTTATGAGAGCATGCCATACACTAACTTTTTGATTTTAAATAGTTTTATTTGTAATTGGATTCGCTTTTTTAATTTAATTTAATTATCTACATACTTTTTCTACGCATCATTTTTCTACATTTTTTTTTGTATTTTTTATTCCTTTCTACACCAATATGCTTTTTTAAACATAACATGTTGTTTTATATGGTTTTGTATGTATTTATATTTCCATGTAATGAAACGCTACGTGATTGCATAGGTGATATTAAAGCCTATCGAGAAGCATCAAAAGACAAAGTAAAGCAGGCGATCCGAAAACGCACCTCCTGTAATAATGAACAAAAAAGACTATACACCTTGCTTAAAAAAGATGAATGGATGACTGATAATTTCCTCCATCGTCAAATGCGTAATCACTTTAAGCATGGTGTTAATCACACACATAATCAAATTATTGTTCGTGCGGATATGTGTAAAACCTTTGAGTTAAATGGTCAATGTTGGCTTAAAGTACCAAGCCTAATCCCTCGACAAACCATTAAAATCCCATTAAATACGACTGTTGATTTTGCGCCACAAGGCACACTTAGAATCATTCTAAAAAACGGTAATGTTGAAGTTCACTCAACTTATGATGCAGTTGAAACACAGGATTGTGGTCAGGAAACCGTAGGTGTTGATAAAGGGTACTCAGAAGCTTTTGTGGACTCTGATGGCGATGTATATGGGAGTGGTCTAGGCAAGCTGATCTCAAGTGAATCAGATTATTTAAATCAAAAGTACAAGCACAGAAACAAGCTCAGAGCGATTGCTAAAGCTAAACCACACAAGAAACAGAAAATTGAGTTAAATAATCTAGGTCGAAAAAAACTAGATAAGCGACAAGATACTCAAAAAGCAAAGCTCAAAACATTAATATTTACAGCAACTCACAAGTTGGTTGATAAAGCCAAAGTGATTGTTGCGGAAGATTTAACATCCCCAATTCAAAGTAAACGCAACTATGGCAAAAACACCAATAGACGCTTAAATACATGGGCTAAAGGTTTGTTAGCTAATGCCCTAACTTCTATATCTCACCGTAGAGGTTCTACGGTGCATCTAGTCAATTCTGCATATACTTCGCAAAGTGATTCTTTCTTGCATGGCCTTTTAATAGGTACACGTAAGGGAGATCGTTTTCACCGTTTCAATGGGGAAGTTGTGCAAGCTGATTGGAATGCTGCGAGAAACGTGCTTGCAAGATTAAACGACAATGAGATAAGTCGTTATACGCCTTACAAAACTGTAAAGCGTATATTGCAAGAACGGACTGACCGCTACAAGTCGGAACTGACCGACTCAGGCTCTAGTTACACGCTTGGCAACAAGACATTAACAGAGTGCGAATTAGTCCTTGAGTATGTTTGAATACATTTTAAGGAACAGTAGGATAAAAACATGCACTTATTTAAATTAACTGACGAACAACTCGCACAAATTCTTATCCCGAAACGATTTGTACCACCTACTCCACCTGAACATGAAGGCAAGAATATGGTCTATGTATTTGATAGTGAGGATAAGTTTGAACTGACTTATGATGAGCTGGTGGAAATCATTAGCAAAGCTAGAATGGCTGGTCCGAAGTTGATACCTGTCTTAGGCACCGTGAATTAAATTGTGCAGTGTTCGCACGCCACTTGAAACATAACTTGATTGGAAATGAATTTGGGCTGAGAAAAATTCAGTTCAAATTTAACCTGACGGGCACACTAAAAAATGGGTAATTGTCAGATCGAGTTTGGACTACAACACTTTAGCTCATCGATTTACCATACCGCTAATCTTCACACCATTTTCGTAAATCCAGCGATCAAACTGTGATACTACATTCCGCTTATTAATCCAAGTCAGCATGGTGCTTTTCATAAAGGCAGTTTACTTATAAACAGGGAAATTTCTAAACAATTCCCCTTTAACATGCTTAGGCTATTTGATCCAGAGTTCATCTTTTTGCATCATTTTTAACATTAAATTAAATATAACCAGCGGAGTAACATTTTTTTTGTTAGAGCCGACAACTCTTTGAAAACTAAATTTAACGGTTCGCTCAGGAGCATCCAAATTAACTGGGTAGTTTTGTTTTTCTAAATACAGATGATCTCCTAACATTGGCTCTATACCAGTAATAAAATTAACAATTTGTTGCTCATCACCTTTCATTCGGCATTGAAAATGTAGAAAATTCTTACGCAGTTTTCCAAATAATAATAATATTTTAAGCGCCTTAACCATGTTCTTTTCTTTCAGTGCATCTTGCTGCCTATCATCTTTATAATGAAAATCAAGGAGAGGAATTATTTCATCTGGACGAGTCAGTTTTTTAGCCTTTTCGTAAAGTTCATCAAACCAACTCTCTTCTAAATTCTTACTATAAACATAATTCGTTTTTAAATTAAATTTTTGGCGATCCATCCATTTAGTGCTCATCCATTGACATCGTTGCATCCATTCTTGAGCTTGGGTATCTTCGCTTAATCGACCTTCTCTAAAACTTATCAAACGTTGAAAAGGTGTCAGAGTACTCTTCTCTATACTAAACTTCTTTTCTTGTCGGCCAGCCATCGTAACTGGCTGTGTTTGCTGATAAGAATTAAACCATTTCTGCTGCTGAGTATAACGATTTAGGTTTATGTAGTCTGTACTTGACTTCACTGGACTAAAACACTGTTCTAATACTTTTTTTGAAATGATACACGGCGAATTATAAATTCGATCGACTGCTAATAAATCCAAAACATGAAGGTAATTTGAAGCCGTTTGCTCAATACTGCTATGCCCCATCCAAGAGGCGAGCACCTGCCATTTATGTTGAATAATCTCTTCTTGAGCACGTGCTTTCATACCAAACAATAAATCCCTCATCTTTTTTGCTTTTACCCAAGGACAATCTGTGTAGGTCTTGATCATTTCTTTTGAACCGAGCAAAGTTATTGCTAGATAGTTAGCAGCACTGTGGCGTAATGTATGAAAACTAAAGCCATGATGCATACCTAATATTTGACTAAACAAATCTACTGTAATTTTGCTGATACATTGATCAGTTAATACACGATGATTCACACTAAAAAGTAGATCATCCTGCTGATTAACCAAATATTGCTCATAACGATGTTGTATGTAACGTTGTACTACTAAAAACTCATGTTCTGACAATGCAATTTTCAATGGTATTTGACGATTCGCACTTCGCGTTTTCAGACGGCGATATGAATTGTCTTGGATATGAAGCGTGATATTATTAAAAACTGTATTTTCTTTTTCTTTATAAAGTAGCTCTGGGCAAATAATATCTTGTATTTTAAGACAACGAACTTCATTTAATCGAAGTCCAGTTCTATAACTTAGTAAATACATCAGCTTTAAACAACTCAGATGATCGACCCACTCTGATGCCGTTGGCTCTTGACTTAAATTTTCTAGTTTTTCCAATAATTTGCCAAATAGCAAAGGACTCACTAGCCGTGCATTGCAAATTTGTAAATGCTTAAAACTTGAATTCTGTAACACCAATACCCCTGGAGCATCATAATTCTCTATACAGAATTGATGAAAATCTTTTAGGCGACCAAAACGGTATTCTGCGCTTTGGTGCATCTTACGAGAGGTTTTTCCTTTCACCGAATCTCGTTGAACTGCTTTTTCATCACGTTCACTGCTGTATTTCAATAGCTGCCGATATAAATCCTCATAGTCATCTATGGATTGTTGCTTTAAATCTAATTTATTGAGCCAAATCTCAAATATAAATTCTTTGCCAAACGATCCTAAGTAGCTTTCAATAGTTGATAATTGAAGCCCTCGTTTTTTTAAATGCATTAACCAGTGAATTAAGCGTAGTTGAGCATCAATTAAAGACTTTTCCTCCGTATTAGCATCAACTATCTTCTCCTCTAACACCCTTCTAGTTTCTTGCCAAAAACGTAGCGTGCGTTCTTCTTTATTCCTCTTTTTATCTAAACGCTCAACTTTTTGACCTTTACGTTTCTTTTGACCAAACAACATCAACTCATACGGAATCGTTTGTAATTTGCTTTGAACAGTCGGAACTTCAGGAAGTAACTGCTCTTGTTCAAAATGAATAGGGCGATTATCTGGTTCTGTGACTTGATTGTAATCATTATTCCACAGCAATCTAAATTCGGATGGCCTTAAAGCAACAGTATTAATCTCTTGCTGAAGCACATTACTCAAAAATATATCTATGCTGAGGTTTGGATTAAATTCGAGTACCATTTGCACATCATTAAATGCACGAAATCCACGGCGTTTAATTTGATATTGCAGATCCCCAAGACTTTTTTTCCTGCCTATCTTACTCAAGCTTTCTAAAATACAATCTTCAACTGAATGTTGCAGACAAAATTCTTTCTGAGCAGCTTTCAACTTTTTTAAATATTGCAAAATGAACTGCGCATATGGGTTAAAAAAAACATGTTTCCATTGGTACAACTTTCCCTGTTCTACATCGTTGCCATATTGAGAGTTTTCAACACGATAATGTAGTAACAATGGATTAGTGATTTTTTTGTAGTCCGAATGGTATAACCGAAAACAATTCAGATCTGTACCAAGCTCAATGGCCTCCTGCAATTGCTTCTGAATAGCAATCAAATGCTGTTCATCTGCACAGCCTGAAATATATATAAAACTTAAGCATAAATTTCCCCATAAGTACTTTGGTTCATTCCAATATTCAAATGAATCTTGCCAATACTGCCTTAATTCCTTAAGTACATGGATATGTAGATGCCCCTGTTCTAACCGTGACTCTGTACTCTCAATTTTTCTAGGCAGTACGATCCGTTTAGTATGTGGATTTAGCTTAATTCTGTATGATTTTTTATCTACATTCTGGTTGAATTGCTTCCTTCTTTTATTAAATTCATCTTCAGTAAATTGCATCAGTTTTGATTGTTCGTCTCGGCTCAACTTTTGACTCAAACAATCAACACTATCTTTAATGTCATGCCATTTTTCAGCGATCTGCTGATCAAGTTTTTGCTGCATTTCTTTCGTCAATACTTCAGGTGGAGAAGGCTGTCTATCTAGCGACTTTTTCACCATTTTATGAATATCAACAAATAGATCATCTAGTTGTGGTTTTATTAGTTCTTTGATTTTTTGCATACAACTATTTTCGCTCTAAGTGTTTAATCGATAAAGATTTGACATTATCTTGCAATTGCTGGCGGGCTTGCTGTACATAGACATTCGGGATAAGTGAAGAATGCGGATGAAAAGCCTCTCGGTCACGTTGGTCATGACCATACAGGGCCTGAATTAAGTGAAAAGCTAATGCTGGTTTACCCTCTTGCTGCTCATGCATCAAAAAGTTCATGTCAAAATGACGTAACCAATTCGAATACATATTCTTTGGAAAGACTCCTTGCATATATGAATTCACCCATTTTCTCGATAAAGGGATTAACTTAATTTTCCTGCTCTGCCATTCTTTGACAGTTATCGGCAAGATATCTTTACTAAAAATGACCTTACCAAAAAGATCATTTACAGTTATCTTCTTCTTTGCAAAGACTTGTCTAAAAAATGAACCGTACGCTTCAATAATTTGTTCTAAAAAGGCAGTGTAATTTTGCAGTGTTTTTATGAAAAAATCAGATAAAGGGATAAAACGACCATCTTTTCTTGCTTTACTATTTTTTTTATCATTCACATATAAAAGCTTGAGCTCAACACAATAATCATCCAAATTCCCCAACAGGTTTTTTTTAGGCCGACTTGCCAAACTCAACAAACTGATATGCCACATCCAACACGCATATGCATTAAGTTGATTAATAATGTGCTTATCTTCTTGGATGTTTTCGTGACAATGTCTATGTAAAATATGGAATTGCTCTTTCACAAAATTGGGTTCAAGTGCCAGTTGGCTCCCTATCCTTCCTATAGATAATGCAGATTGCACTTTGAATTGTTGTTGCAATATTTTTAGTTCAGCCGTGTCTTCAGTAAAATGTGTGGAATGTGGTGTAAGTGCTTTTTCTAAAAAGGCTAGATATGTGCTACTGAGTTGAGTTTTCGGTAGCCCGCCATAATAGATACCAGGCATGTGATGCTGACTATCCCGCCCAGCAATTACATGAGCAAGATATTCATTATATGTTTCATAATATATATGAAAATATAATTGAGCCTGCAGTTTTTCTACAGTGATCGAACCTACAAACCGATTATCAAGCCAATTCTTAAGTTTCGTATTAATGTGTGTTGATGAAATTAGTGGATTCGATGCTTGTTCTATATAGTCAAACCAAGCAGAAGGTAAATGTAGTTGATGTGTCATCACTTCATTCCACCGCACATGATTTAAGCTCTTAATCTTCTGCTCTGTAATTTTAAGATTTAATTTGAGTAAATATTCGCGACGTCTACTTGAACCATTCTGGATCAAAATTCCATCTTGAATAAGCTCGTTAAAATCCATCAGTGCGACGGGTGATAATCCCGTCAAAAGTGACAATAAACATGCTGCAGCGATTGCAGCATCCCTCCAGTGCCCGGATAACTCGGTTCTCAACACATAAACAATTTGCTTCAGTATATCTGGCGCCAAATAATGTGGATTTGTAACAAAAGGAGCATGACGGCGCTGGCGATGCCGCATTAGATGCGTCGCATTATCGCTGAGTATATAATTTAAATTTTTAGACTTTTCATCTTCTGAATAAAACTCCATTTCAGGATCTAATAGATCAACTTCACCCTCTTCATCTTTGTGAAGAGCGGCATCATAAATACTAATCTTTGCGTTATGTCCAATATCTACTTGCTTACCCGTTTTAATTTCACGAAATTTTTTGAGTTCATTTTTCGTCGGCCATTGCAAAACTTTGCTTTTTTTTGACTTACGCTGACGATGAACTACACGACGATCATCTAGTCTTTTAAAAATTATTAATAGAGCCGATAAATACTCTATGACTTGTACTTGTTCGAAATCTTTAATATTAAAAAGTTGATTACGATCCTCTTTTTTCAAATTACGTTCGTACGTGACATAACAATTTAGCAGCTTACTACATTCATGAAATAATTCAGCATGATTAGAATCCAGCACATATCGTGAGACATAGCGTAATAGGTCACAAACATGTTTTTGCTTATTCTCAGCTTTATCAATTTTTGCAAATTCTTGATACTGCCGATATGTTAAAAAACTCGCTTGTAGAATCAAATAACGTTGCGATGACAGCTCTTGTGTATTACTAGAATCTGGACATGCAAAAAAACTCACAGCAGCTAAAAAAGAATACTTACCGATCTGTCTGGAGCCTGATATATAGCTATAAATTTGTTGTGCTAATTTGTATAGAGCGTAGACATCTTTATACAAATCATCTGATAGATCGACAAATTGTGTATTTACAATATCATCACGTAATAGACAATAATCTTGTTGATATTTTTCTGCTAAATCTAAGAATTGCTCTTGTGTTTCAATGTTTGGCATATTCATTTTCGCTTAATATTTTTATCACGTTGCATTGTTTAAATTCATTGTGATCAGAACGATTTGGTAAAAGTTGATCCTTTATTGAATTCTTTGTTAGCTTAAAAAATCTTGCAAAAAATTTAGCATCCAGTTCTTTCTGAGCTTTTCTTTCAAAGCACAAGTGTTGTTGTGATTTTTCGATAAAATCATCAAGATTATGTATCAACTGTAAGATTGCAACATAATTAGAATGCACACGTAAGCCTGGCTCCGTTTGCATCAATAGCAAGATTTTTTGCCAAATTTTCACATAGATTATTTTGAACTTTGCTTGTACTACTACTTTCTGACTCTGTTTAATCTTTTTGATTTTCAGTAGTTCTGAGTTAATTTTTACTATCTCAAGTTGAACATTTTTTCGGTCAAAGCAAAAGGGCATGATAAATTGCCCCATAAAAATTTCTATATTTTTTACCAAATAGTCAAATCTTAACATTTTTATCGATTTAAAAAATGAGCATATCTTTGTATATGAAACTTCATTTAATTTATCAACTAAATTTTCTCAAAATTACAATTCTCAACAAATACATACGGTTTGCTTATCTATGACGGTCTAAATTTTAAGAATTCTTCCACTTTTTTTTAGTTTTCTGTTATTACATGAAACAATACCGTTGTATTACATTTTAGAAATGCTGTGTATGCAGCATTGATCAAAAAGATTCTCTGCTATACTTACTTCACGTGTAGCATCAATGGAGTTTCGAAATGCTCAGAACCACTGAACAGAAAAGAAAATATATTCAAGCGACACGTTCGCAAAACTATCAAGCCAGCCTAAAGCTTGAAGGCATTACAACGACAGCTCAAACAACTCAACAAAGTAAAGCTGAAATCTTGCAAAAATATAAGAAGTATTCGCAACCCGAATCTTAGTCAGGTGCATGTATGGATAAATATGGGGAAATGGGTGACAGCCTGTATTGTTACCCTGGCACAAATATCCTAAAGAACAAACTCAATATTCGTGATGAACAAATTTTAGAACAAGCTGAACTGGAACTGTCTGGATTAGCAAGTAGTCTCATTGAATATGCTGAACCACCCTACGACTTAAAATACTTAAAATCAATTCATGTACAGCTTTTTGGCGACTTATACGACTGGGCAGGAAAATTAAGACAAATCGATATTTCCAAAGGTGATACCCGTTTTTGTAATTTTTCCCGTATTGAAATTGAAACCAATAAATTACTTAGGCCACTTCAAGAAAAAAAATACTTTCAAGGCTTAGCACCACAAAAACTAATCCCTCAACTTGCCGACTTGTATTGTGAGCTTAATGTCATACACCCATTCCGTGAAGGTAATGGACGTACACAACGGATTTTCTTTGAGCATCTGATTGCTCATTGTGGTTATGGTATTGATTGGTCTCGCATTGACTCTCAACAACAATGGATTCAAGCAAATATTGAAGGTTTTTATGGTAATTTAAATCCATTAATTCAGATTTTTGAAATATGCTTTATTCAAAATACCTAAAATTTAAGTAGTCGAAGCCCACAATCCTTAATGAGCCATCATCTTTGCTTCAATCCACTGATTAATTTCCCAAATAAACCAACAATCACGATTCTTAGAAATCTTAATACTCTTCGGGTAATTTAGGATCGTAATATTCAGATTACTTATCCAGAATTGAATAGATCGTTAACTTAGATAGACTTTTAAGCAATGTAACTTGCCGCATGTTTATCAACATATGTCTCAAAAAAGTCTGCCCATACATAGATTTATGGTGTTTAGTGCTTAAATTTCAGATTAATCTTCGTCTGATGACCTGAATGGATGTTACAGATTACATGCAGGTGAATTACTCTGTGGCTGTATCATGGCTTTTGTGCAATCCAATCCATTTGATCCGAATGTTCTCTTTTGCAATAAAGCAGCCTCTTCTGCTTTTCCTGAACCAACGAACTATGTCATTGATTTGATTCAACCGACAACAGTGATGCTGAATCAAATCTCCAAAGAAGGGATTAAATGCAAGAAATGTGGTAAGAAAGTAAGCGTCCGCTGAATCCCATGCCTATTTTTTAATTTTGGTCGGATTTCCAGCGGTGTGGCAGTAATTCTTCTATTTGGGTCACTTTATGCGTCGGCAGCCTTTTCAGCACATCACTTAAATAGGCATACGGATCCAGTCCATTCAGCTTTGCTGACTGGATTAAAGTCATGATATTGGCAGCTCGTTGGCCGCTGCGCAGCGAGCCAGCAAACAGCCAGTTCTTACGTCCCAACGCCCAGGGACGCATCTGATTTTCAATCCAGTTATTATCTATAGGCAAATTACCATCATCCAGATAGCGGCAGAGTGCCTGCCAACGTTTTAGGCTGTAATTGATCGCCTTGGCAGTTGGAGAACTCGATGGCACCGTCAGATAATGTTGGTTGAGCCATTCATACAGTTGTTGCATCACCGGTTGACTATGCTGTTGCCGATATTCGCGGCGCTGTTCTGCTGTACTATCGGTCTTTTTCCTGAGTTCTGCTTCTATGGCATACAGTTTCTGAATCAGCACTAATGCCTGTTCAGCAACCTGACTTTTTTTGGTCACATGCAGTTCATGGAATTTACGACGTGCATGGGCCATGCAGCCCACCTCAATGACCTGGCCTGATTTAAAGCGTGCTTTATAACCACTGTAATCATCACAGACCAGATGACCCTGCCAGTCTTTCAGGAACGCTTCAGCATGCTGACCTGAACGGCTATCCTGAAAGTCATAGATCACCGCCTGAACTGGATTGTACTGTGTGGTGGCATAGGCCCAGACATAACCTTTCTTCGGTTTTTTCTCATTCTCACCCATCCGCATAATGGTGACTGGTGTTTCATCTGCATGCAGCACCTGCTGTTGCAGCACCACCTCTTTTAAGGCATTGGCCAGAGGCTCCAGTTCCACACCGCAGCGACCAATCCAGTCAGATAAAGTGGATCTGGACAGATCAATGCCAGCCCGCTGATAGATCAGGCGCTGACGGTACAGCGGCAAATGATCGGCATACTTCGATACCAGCACATGGCTGAGCAGTTCAGGTGAAGCAATGCCTTTATCAATCACATAGGCAGGCATCGCTTGCTGAGTCAGGGTGTCACACTGATCACAGACCCATTTGCCACGAACATGCTGTTCCTTGTAGAACTGTGCCGGTCTGAAATGCAGTTTTTCACTGATATCTTCGCCGATACGACGTAACTGGCAGCCACAACTGCATTGGGTTGATGCAGGTTCATGCTCAATACGGATGGTGTGTAGATGATCTGGCAGCAGTCGACGTTTAGGTTTATTGGTTTTGGCTTTCTGTGTCGCTGCATCGGTTTTATCTGCATTTAATCGTTCTAATTCCAGATCAACGGCTGCGATATCTTCTTCGACCGCTTCGTCCCATAGATGGATTTGTTTTGCCGTTAAGTGTTCATTCTTTTGGGCGAATTTATGCTTTTTAAACAGCGCCAGTTCATGCTCGTATTTTTGATTGAGAATAGAAAGATGCTGAACTTTGGCATCCAATTCTTGATTTGATTGTGCCAGAGACTGATGCTGCATCGCCAACTGCCGGGTAAATTCCAGCAGTTGTTCATGGGTCAGTTGGCTTAAGTCAGGCAGTGTATTCATGACCGCAGTATGCCTGAGGTCATGACGCAGAGGAAATAGAACGTTTGGAGAATAGTAGAATGTAGCAGCCTAGTTTAGAGCATTGTGACCACTTGCTGTCGTCCAATGCGCTGCCAGGGCAAACCCTGAATGAGTGCCTGTAACTGTTCTGGACTGAGAGCTACATTTTCACCCTGGTGAACTTTAGCCCAGTGGAATTTTCCCTGTTCCAGCCGCCGGGCACACAGCCAGATGCCCAGTCCATCATGTACCAGCACTTTCATGCGATGGCCACGTTTATTACAGAACAGGTAAGCACAATGCGGTTTGATGTAGCCAAAGGCTCTCACCACCTGAGCCATGGCAGTATCCATTCCTGCACGCATGTCCATGGGCTGAATAGACAACCAGATTTCATCAATGCGGATCATGTTGCAAGTGCCTTGAGTAATTCTGCTAAAGCAGATATTTCTGATACTTGCCATTTCAAGCCAATTTCTGCTTTTGAGTGGGGTAAAGTAATTTGAACTTTTAACATGTCAGTAGGAGTAGGATCTAATGGTGCAGAGCAAGATAAGGCAATAAATGCAGGTTTATTCGGTAGTGGTGTGCGATCACTCCCTGGCTTAGCATCAATTAAGCGAATCCATTTGGATACAAGATTTGTATTCAATCCATGTTGCAAAGCGACTGAAGCAATTGAAACGTCCGGTGCTTTACAAGCCTGAACGATCTGCTGTTTAAATTCAGCACTGTATGTTCTTCGTTTTTTCGCAAGAGATGCGATGGATGTCTGATGATTTGTAGTCATAAATTTAAGTCCCCACTTGTTTCTAAGTGGGGACTAAATTAAGGCTTATAGGATGAATTCATAAGGTGTGTTCAGCGGACGCTTACGTAAGAAAAAGATAGGGGATGGAAGTTATTATCCGTCTAATTGGAACCAGCCCATGAGTCGAGATCAGTTGAGTAAGAATCATTTTAAATGAATAAGAGAAGGATGGCTTACCTCACTTCTCCGAATAACAATGCTATGCTTTTCAACCAAGGTTATAAATTGGCAACTACATTTCATTCTTCTTCATGCTGGTCCTATAGCCTGTAGACAATTACTACATCATTTGCATTCAATGCTCAATACAGCCTGTCAGCAGAACCGCAGCGATACTTTTTTTCGTGCATACATGTAGTGTTTAAATCCATTCATTTTTCAATGATCCTCTGCCGTTTATCACATTTATGGTCGATCTTTAACCTTGTGAAAAATGCACATACCGATCCCTTCAAACTGTCAAATTTATGTATGCATGACATTTAAAGAAAATTATCTGATCAATTTTTTTAGGTAAAATTCATCAAGAAAAAAGTTATTATTATTCATAACATCACCAATAACCACATAAAAACAATAATTTAATAAATTATTCTTCCAATTTTTTTATATTTAGTGTTATTACCTCTAAATCCATGTTTACCACCTTCTATTACATAAGTAATTTAGAAGTATCCACGATATAAATTGCTTGCCCTCACACCTCTCCCCTCTCACGCCCAAAAAATTTATACTGAAAGGCAGATTAAGCCCGTTCGAGTTACATATAGCCGCATGCTATATTGAAAGCATTAAGAAAATATCCTCAATATTTATAGGATTTTTAAAGTATGAACTAATTTTCGAAGAACCCTTTCTAAGTAATGTGACCTATTAGGAAAAATGAAAATACTGAAATCTCCGTATCAACAATCAGTCAAAGTACATCCTGATGATTTTCTGTAACCGATACCCAAGGACTATACCTACCCTTCTGATGTGCTGTGCAACAAAGCCCTCCTTAGCCACACTATAGCTATAGATTAATTCCATTATTTTGTGATTTAATTAAATTATTCATTCTTAAGACCCAATTTAATGGATTTATATTTCACTAAACCAGAAGAAGTTGTGACTCTTTTAGGTGAGCGTTTACGTAAGCAACGACTCTTTCTGGAGATGTCTCAAGCTGAGGTAGCAGCACGCGCTGGTGTCGGCGTGAATACAGTTTCGAATCTTGAAGCGGGACGAAATGTATCTGTTGAAAATTTAGTCCGTATTGCAATGGTCTTGGGTCGATTAAACGAACTTCAGGAACTATTTAAACCTCAGCTTAACAGTGTGAATGACATTCTTCGCTATGAGAGTCAAAGTAAGCGCCACCGTATTAAGAGGAAGGGATAATGCTCAATAGACTTAATGTTTATTACAACGGTTGGGGCGAATCATGGTTATGGGGAACGCTGATTAGTTCAACAGCCACGACAGGTAGACCCACCATTGCTTTTGAATATAGTCCAGAAGCAATACAGCAAGGTGTTGAGCTCTCTTCTTACTTGCTGCCTTTAAAAGGTCTACCATTCAGACAAGGTTTTCCTACTCATCAAATGGGACTCCCAGGTCCAGTCTATGACGCTTTACCAGATGGTTGGGGCATGATGTTGATGGATCGATATTTCAAAAAAATTGGCTTAAATTCAGCACGAATTGGACCTTTGGAGCGTCTGACCTATATTAGTAGTCACGCAATGGGTGCCCTCTCCTTTGAACCTTGTGTTGCTGACATGCAAACCTCAGAAAATATCCCTTTACAACAACTGGCCCAGGAAGTTCAAGAAGTACTCAAAGGTGAAGGTGGTGAATTTCTACAGCATTTATTGGTCATGGGTGGCTCCCCTCAAGGTGCCAGACCAAAAGCGTTGGTTTACCGAGATCCTGTCAATTTAGAGTTTTCGACTCAAGATTCTGATCAACATGAAGCCTGGCTGATTAAGTTTCCTGCTCAGCAAGAGCATCCTGAAGTCTGCGCCATTGAAGCCGTCTATGCAGAATGTTTGCGACTTTGTGCAATTGAGACTCCAGATACCCATTTCTTTAATTTGCCCAATGGTTTAACGGCTTTTGCTTCTAAACGATTCGATCGTCAAAATGGTATGCGGATTCCAATGCAGAGTTTGGCTGCATATACAGGAGCAGACTATAAAGTTCCAGGTAGCCTAGACTATCGCAATTTTCTCCGGGCAACCTTGATGTGTACGCAAGATGTACGAGAAAGATTGCATGCTTTTAAACGTGCTGTGTTTAATGTGCTTTTCAATAATCGGGATGACCATACTAAGAACTTTTCATTTCTCATGGAGAAAAATGGTCAATGGAAATTGGCTCCAGCCTATGATGTGACCTTCTGCGAGGGTCCAGGTGGTTATCATCAAATGGACATTATGGGAGAAGCGCTCAATATTTCCCGAAGTGACATACATAAACTCGGTACTTCAGAAGCTAATCTGACTACTCTAGAAGTCGATGAGATCATCTTGACTATGCGTGAAATTGCACTTCAATTTAGTCAAATTGCGCAGCGCCTGTATCCCCATCAAATTCGAGAATCTACCCTACAGATGATTCAATCACGGATTCAACAGAATATTGATTTTTTAACTGAAACCTAAGCGTAAATATAAACTAAGCGCCAACCATCAACTGCAAATAGACTTTGATATAGTTAGTCGCTACATAATCTGTAGAACCTGTGAATTAGCTCTCTTTATAATCACGAATATTAGATGGATCACCGCCAAGATATATTCTGCAAACGTGAAATCACTACATCCAGATCGAAAATCACTAAGAAAAAACTGTCACCAAAAAAAGGTCTGCACTATGGATAGATGCAGACCAAACTCTGGATAACTACCAGCACGAGAAATATGTCGCAATTTTGCATAGACATGAATTTGATAAAATCAGCCCAGAAAGCCAGAAATTCATAAAAACTATTTCATCAATCCCCTATAACTTAATCACGTTCATGGTCGATCTTAAATCTTGTGAAAAGTACTCATGCTGACCTAGCCAAACTGTAAAACTCATGTATTTATAGCCTTTAAATGAATCTTTCAATCGGTATATTTAAGGTAAAAACTAGTAATCAGAAGTTATTATCACCCCCATATAAAACAAGGATCAACTTAAAAACAATAACTTAGTAAATTATTCTTTCATTTTTTTTATATTTAGTGTTATTTTAATGTACTATTCATTGGATATCCCTCTACTTATAAGCCTGTGATCTTGCGAATCAGATGGTTCACTTTAACATTCTCTAAGCTGCCCGAGAATTGCTCTGCTCCCTGCCCTATGGCTTCCAAGAAAACATCAGCCCCGCCATGTGTTTCTTTATCTTTAAAACCTGTCTGAATCACGGCTTCTTGCTGGAAATCATCCGCAGCAGCTCCCGTACACCAACCAGTTTCACTCAAAGGATAAGTAAAACTATATTTCTCACCTTGTTTAGGTTGTGGACCCTGTACTGGATGACAGATATCACTGTCTTTCAAATTGATTACTAGGTCATCCATCCGATTTTGTGTCGGACGCTTTTTGCCCGTACCAAAACCAATAATCGGATAAGGTTGTCCATGAATATCTTTGGCAAAACCCGCACGATCATAGTTTTTAACCAAACCTAGTACACTGGTTTCCTGACCTTGTACATATTTTCCAGTACGCTTGGCATAGCCATTTAAAATTAGAGTGTGATCATGATCTGCAGTTATCACAATCAAGGTATTTTTTAATTCAGGGTCACTTTGTCGAAGTTTTTTAATGGTTGCATCCAAAGCCTCGTTTAGGGCAATTGTATCCTGTAATGCACGCTTAGCATTGGTGTCATGTAAAGCATGGTCTATACGTCCCCCTTCAACCATCAGGAAAAAACCATTTTTATTTTGGGTTAGAATGTCCAAAGCGGCCAACGTCATTTGCTTTAAGCTAGGTTCAGGCAAGTTTTTTTTGGTTCGATCTAAGTCATAATTTAAATGGCTAGTATTAAACAAACCCAATAATTTTTCATTCTTTCCTAACTTCATCTGGGAGAGTTGAGTTTGATCATAGACCACTCGATAGCCTGCTTGTTGCATTTCTGCGATCAAATTCCGTTGGTCTATCCGTTCTCCCCCTTGATCTTTCGGCAGAAATTGACGCTTACCCCCGCCTAGAATCACATCAACCCCATCTTTTAATTTGACGTTATAACGCTGATAGGTATCACCTTGCGAACTTGGTACTAATTGGGATGCTATGTCATTTTCAGCATCACGATGACAAATATGGGCATAAGTCGATGCTGGTGTAGCATGCGTAATGCGAGTTGTTGTGACTACCCCTGTACCCCAACCTCGTGCTTTGGCCAATTCAAGTAAAGTTTGAGTGTCTTGCTTATTCTGGTTCTGAGGATTGGTTCCACATTGATGATTTCCGGCCTGATTTGGTTCTACTGCAATTGTTCCAGTCTGCATGGATATCACTTCATTTTTCATTTTTACACCTGTCATATAGGCACCCATCGATGGTGCGCTATCTGTAACCTGTGCATCTTCTGAGAAAGTACGAACAAATGCTGACTCTGGCAGTTGATCTATCGGCAGTTGGCCATCTTCACCAACAGCATAAATTCGTGCAGCTGTCAGTGTCGTGATACCCATTCCATCTCCCAAGAAAAAAACCACACGGTGGGGCTGTTTTAGTGGTTGTACTGAAGCAGAAGATGATTGAACTAAAGCAGGACTTTGGCAGCCCGTCAAAATAACTGTGCCCAAACTACAGCATGCCAAACTTATTGATTTTTTATTAAATTTTTTCTTATGCCAAAGCATTGCATCGCCTCATCTTAGGATGGTCGAAAAATACGCTTTAAATATTCAATTTACATGACAAATTTATGAAAATATTATTATGACTAATTAGGGTCTGTTGACATTTACTGTGGCTTTGTTGCACAAAGATTTTAAAAGTAGAACTCCCCTAAGCTTCTCAAACTTAAGTGACAACTTGGGTGTGAGGTCTGCCTAAATCCGTAAATTTATTTAATACTGTCACACGAGCATGAATCTCATTCACTTGGCTCTGAAAGTTTCTCGCACTGAGTTTATATGCGGACCAATTCGTTGTACGGTAGATTTTAGTTGCTGGCTTCTTCATTCGGAAATTATATTGCTGAATCAGACCTTACAAACAGCTTTGTGCAACAAAGCCGTCTTTAAGTACTTTTTTTAAAGGAAAAATCATCGACTTAAATCTATATTTCCAACAGTGCCACTTTTATCGCTTTAGCACCTCAACTTATTTAAGTGGCGTAACTTACATAACTTATGCATCCCATTTAAGTGACCTCAGTTATAGTATTCCGTGTCAGGAATTTGTCCACTTATTCCAATGATGATGAGAACTGCAGCATTGACTTAGATCGCCAGTGCTCAGTACTGGCCATCATGTAGCTTTTATCGCTTTAGCGCCTTAACTTATTTAAGTGGCGTAACTTGCATAACTTATGCATCCTATTTAAGTGATGTAAGTTATAGTATTCCGTGTCAGGAATCTGTCTACTTATCAGCGTCCGCGGAACTGCAGGATTTCTGGCTTTGTTGTTCGCAACGAGGGCTAATTCTGGAGTTCCGTATAAGGCATAATCAATAACGACATCTCGGCTGATAATCAGCGCAGTAACTTTAGCCAATCTCGCTGCAATTTCCATGTCAGGAATTTGTCCACTTATTCCAATGATGATGAGAACTGCAGCATTGACTTAGATCGCCAGTGCTCAGTACTGGCCATCATGTAGCTTTTATCGCTTTAGCGCCTTAACTTATTTAAGTGGCGTAACTTGCATAACTTATGCATCCTATTTAAGTGATGTAAGTTATAGTATTCCGTGTCAGGAATCTGTCTACTTATCAGCGTCCGCGGAACTGCAGGATTTCTGGCTTTGTTGTTCGCAACGAGGGCTAATTCTGGAGTTCCGTATAAGGCATAATCAATAACGACATCTCGGCTGATAATCAGCGCAGTAACTTTAGCCAATCTCGCTGCAATTTCCATGTCAGGAATTTGTCCACTTATTCCAATGATGATGAGAACTGCAGCATTGACTTAGATCGCCAGTGCTCAGTACTGGCCATCATGTAGCTTTTATCGCTTTAGCGCCTTAACTTATTTAAGTGGCGTAACTTGCATAACTTATGCATCCTATTTAAGTGATGTAAGTTATAGTATTCCGTGTCAGGAATCTGTCTACTTATCAGCGTCCGCGGAACTGCAGGATTTCTGGCTTTGTTGTTCGCAACGAGGGCTAATTCTGGAGTTCCGTATAAGGCATAATCAATAACGACATCTCGGCTGATAATCAGCGCAGTAACTTTAGCCAATCTCGCTGCAATTTCCATGTCAGGAATTTGTCCACTTATTCCAATGATGATGAGAACTGCAGCATTGACTTAGATCGCCAGTGCTCAGTACTGGCCATCATGTAGCTTTTATCGCTTTAGCGCCTTAACTTATTTAAGTGGCGTAACTTGCATAACTTATGCATCCTATTTAAGTGATGTAAGTTATAGTATTCCGTGTCAGGAATCTGTCTACTTATCAGCGTCCGCGGAACTGCAGGATTTCTGGCTTTGTTGTTCGCAACGAGGGCTAATTCTGGAGTTCCGTATAAGGCATAATCAATAACGACATCTCGGCTGATAATCAGCGCAGTAACTTTAGCCAATCTCGCTGCAATTTCCATGTCAGGAATTTGTCCACTTATTCCAATGATGATGAGAACTGCAGCATTGACTTAGATCGCCAGTGCTCAGTACTGGCCATCATGTAGCTTTTATCGCTTTAGCGCCTTAACTTATTTAAGTGGCGTAACTTGCATAACTTATGCATCCTATTTAAGTGATGTAAGTTATAGTATTCCGTGTCAGGAATCTGTCTACTTATCAGCGTCCGCGGAACTGCAGGATTTCTGGCTTTGTTGTTCGCAACGAGGGCTAATTCTGGAGTTCCGTATAAGGCATAATCAATAACGACATCTCGGCTGATAATCAGCGCAGTAACTTTAGCCAATCTCGCTGCAATTTCCATGTCAGGAATTTGTCCACTTATTCCAATGATGATGAGAACTGCAGCATTGACTTAGATCGCCAGTGCTCAGTACTGGCCATCATGTAGCTTTTATCGCTTTAGCGCCTTAACTTATTTAAGTGGCGTAACTTGCATAACTTATGCATCCTATTTAAGTGATGTAAGTTATAGTATTCCGTGTCAGGAATCTGTCTACTTATCAGCGTCCGCGGAACTGCAGGATTTCTGGCTTTGTTGTTCGCAACGAGGGCTAATTCTGGAGTTCCGTATAAGGCATAATCAATAACGACATCTCGGCTGATAATCAGCGCAGTAACTTTAGCCAATCTCGCTGCAATTTCCATGTCAGGAATTTGTCCACTTATTCCAATGATGATGAGAACTGCAGCATTGACTTAGATCGCCAGTGCTCAGTACTGGCCATCATGTAGCTTTTATCGCTTTAGCGCCTTAACTTATTTAAGTGGCGTAACTTGCATAACTTATGCATCCTATTTAAGTGATGTAAGTTATAGTATTCCGTGTCAGGAATCTGTCTACTTATCAGCGTCCGCGGAACTGCAGGATTTCTGGCTTTGTTGTTCGCAACGAGGGCTAATTCTGGAGTTCCGTATAAGGCATAATCAATAACGACATCTCGGCTGATAATCAGCGCAGTAACTTTAGCCAATCTCGCTGCAATTTCCATGTCAGGAATTTGTCCACTTATTCCAATGATGATGAGAACTGCAGCATTGACTTAGATCGCCAGTGCTCAGTACTGGCCATCATGTAGCTTTTATCGCTTTAGCGCCTTAACTTATTTAAGTGGCGTAACTTGCATAACTTATGCATCCTATTTAAGTGATGTAAGTTATAGTATTCCGTGTCAGGAATCTGTCTACTTATCAGCGTCCGCGGAACTGCAGGATTTCTGGCTTTGTTGTTCGCAACGAGGGCTAATTCTGGAGTTCCGTATAAGGCATAATCAATAACGACATCTCGGCTGATAATCAGCGCAGTAACTTTAGCCAATCTCGCTGCAATTTCCATGTCAGGAATTTGTCCACTTATTCCAATGATGATGAGAACTGCAGCATTGACTTAGATCGCCAGTGCTCAGTACTGGCCATCATGTAGCTTTTATCGCTTTAGCGCCTTAACTTATTTAAGTGGCGTAACTTGCATAACTTATGCATCCTATTTAAGTGATGTAAGTTATAGTATTCCGTGTCAGGAATCTGTCTACTTATCAGCGTCCGCGGAACTGCAGGATTTCTGGCTTTGTTGTTCGCAACGAGGGCTAATTCTGGAGTTCCGTATAAGGCATAATCAATAACGACATCTCGGCTGATAATCAGCGCAGTAACTTTAGCCAATCTCGCTGCAATTTCCATGTCAGGAATTTGTCCACTTATTCCAATGATGATGAGAACTGCAGCAATAAATTATAAAGGCAGGATAGGTGGTTACTTAACCAGCATAAGTTATGTAACTTATGCTAATTCATATTAAAATCACATGAAAGCAATCTTAATTAAAAACTTAGTATGAGAGGGCGTGGTCTTTTGTTTAAAGTGACAATTAACTAAAGGGTTACTTCTTGTATTTAGGAGCATAACCAACTTCTAACAAATAAGAAAAATACTTTCTAACATTATCGCTATCAAGAAGATCACTTGATATCCTTTCCTGAAAGTCTTCTAGAGTCTCTCCACGATGTGCGAAATCATTACCAAATTTTGGATAGTTAGTAATATCACATAGCTTTTTAGCAAAGAATATACATTGCTTAGCTGTCAATTTATAAGTTGGCTCTAAAGGAGCACTTGTACTCGTTTTATTTTGTTCTTTTTCTTCAAACATGAAATGTAATTCTGAAATATTTCTTCCCTCCTTTTTTTGTATATAAGAAACAGTAATATCCGTAAATTTGTTAATTTGATTTAAAGCTACGGTAAGAACCCTTTTTTTAAAGTCTCCCATCTTTTTATATTCATCTTCTATCAATCCGAGTTTTGATCTAAGCTCATCTATAGAAATATATAACTTACCAGTTGATCTCCAACGTATGAGTAACTCATACAGGCGAATAGCATAAATGCTTGTAAGTGGTGAGATTTGTTTAAGTTCATATCTTGTGAACTTTTCTTCAAGTTTTACAAATAAGGGGATAATATCTGGTGCAAAAATTAGTTGGACGCATCCCTCTTCCTTAACATAACCAACTTTTGAAACCCACCTACTTTTGTATATTCCTATTTTTCCAGTTATAGGATCTACTGCTTTATAATTCAAATGCCGTTCAAAAAGATTATCACATGCAGATTGTAACGCTTCATAAGATGCTTGACGTCCTAAATTAAACTGTTTCATGTATTCAGAAGCATGAATCGTAAGTATAGTATCAGAAGTAAGTTCTTTCTCAATTTCTCGAGCAGCAATGATCGCAATTAATATTAGCCTTTGCTCAGATAGATTTAGTGAATACGATGCTTCAACCAAATTATTATCTTTATATACTATGTTACTCATAGGAAGATATATTAAGGAAAATGTTATAAATAGATATATTGACAATACTACTTAACGTCCACAAATGAAAGTATTTTTAATAAAAGAATTTGTCAACTTATGCACAGAATTTGTCAACTTAGAAACAGGAAAAAGTCAACTTATTGGTAGGAATATGTCAACTCAGAAACAGGAAAAAGTCAACTTATTGGTAGGAATTTGTCAACATATACTTCCTGTATCCCTTTGCTAGTCAAGCTTTGAGCAGAGATATAAATAATAAATTTAAATAAATATATATAAATTCAAAAAGACCATTCTTTTGT
Source organism: Acinetobacter sp. YH12138 (assembly GCF_015218525.1). NCBI lineage: Bacteria > Pseudomonadati > Pseudomonadota > Gammaproteobacteria > Moraxellales > Moraxellaceae > Acinetobacter > Acinetobacter sp. YH12138. The sequence continues at coordinate 41,836 of NZ_CP048672.1, forward strand.
GGATAACTTTTTTTTTAATTTTTTTTTTCATGATAGTTGATTACTTCATAAATCACCGTTAAATTATACACAAACAAACTTACGTAACTTACATAAATTATGATTATCTTAGTTGGTGGTGAAAAAGGCGGTGCTGGTAAAAGCTGTTTAGCTCAAAATCTTGCAGTTTACTTACAACAAAGTCAAAGAGACGTCCTCTTATTAGATGCTGACCCTCAAGGAACAACAACAGATTGGGTCAAAGAAAGAGATGAAAACGATGAATTAAATAATATTCCATCAGTACAAGCATCAGGGAATATACGTTCAGTTTTAAAAGATTTAGATAAAAGATACCAAGATATTATCATTGATGCAGGTGGACAGGATTCTGAAGCATTACGTTCAGCAATGACTATAGCTACACATATGTTATTGCCGTTTAGACCCAAACGAAGAGATCTAAAAACTTTAGATCATATGGAACAAGTTTTAAAATTAGCAAAGACAGTAAATCCAAATCTGAAAGCTAGAGCAATTATTACTCAGTGTCCAACTCTTCCTTCTCAAGTTCAAAGAATTTTAGATGCAAAAGAGGCATGCAAATCATTTGGTATTGATGCATTGAATTCAATCACAACAAATCGAAATGTTTATGATGATGCAGATGAAAATGGGCTTTCGGTTTTTGAAGTAAATAGTGATCCTAAAGCGAAAGCTGAAATTGAAAGTATTGCAAGAGAGTTTTTAGGAGTATAACTATGGCTGGTTTAACTGGGCTAAACAAAAAACCTGAACCTACTGAACAAGATAAAATGTTAGATGCATTTATATCTGGTGCAGAAAAGAGGGTAAAGGCTTTAGAATCAAGTGAAAAAAAATTTATTCGTTACACTTTTTCTCTCAATGAAGATATTAGTAAACTAATTGATGAGCTGGTTGTAAAAGGGCAAAATGCAAGAATAAATCGTTCAAGTATTGTTCGAGCAGCTATAGAAAATTTATCGACATATAGTGCAGATGAATTAAAAGAAATATTAAATAAATAAATTAAAAATATCCCACTTTTTTAAGGGGGATATTTTTTATCCAAGTTAAATTTACTGTAAGTCCCCGGTGAACCCTATAGATATTTTTAAATTCAGCTCAGGCTCTAGCAGTGTGGTGGTAATTTATCTATTTGAGTTATTTTATATGAAGGCGTCCTTTTCTGCACAGACACGGATCTAGGCTATTCAGCTTGGCTGACTGAATTGATGTCATGATGTTTGATGCACATTGTCAAATTCTTTATCAAGCGAAACTCTGAATCAATGCTTGTAATTGTTTCACTATGATGAGTTTGAGTCCAGTGAAATGTTGCTTGTTCCAACCGTAGAGCTTTGAATACCCAGTCCATCATATATCAACACTTTCATACAATGACCACGCTTATTCCAAAACAAGATAACCTCAATGTTGCGATTTGACATGGTCAAAGGCTTTTAGGACATGAGAAAGAGCAGTATAAGTAACTGCTCGCATATCCATGGGCTGAGTAGAAAGCCAGATTTCATCAATGTGAATCTTATTGTGAGCACCTTGGGGAATTCTGCCAAAGCGATTGCTCCTGATACCTTCCGTTTCAGCCCAATCGCTATGTTCGCATCAGGCGTCGTTATTGATTATGCCTTATACGGAACTCCAGAATTAGCCCTCGTTGCGAACAACAAAGCAGAAATCCTGCAGTTCCGCGGACGCTGATAAGTAGACAGATTCCTGACACGGAATACTATAACTTACATCACTTAAATAGGATGCATAAGTTATGCAAGTTACGCCACTTAAATAAGTTAAGGCGCTAAAGCGATAAAAGCTACATGATGGCCAGTACTGAGCACTGGCGATCTAAGTCAATGCTGCAGTTCTCATCATCATTGGAATAAGTGGACAAATTCCTGACATGGAAATTGCAGCGAGATTGGCTAAAGTTACTGCGCTGATTATCAGCCGAGATAAAGTAATGTGAACGGGTAGTATTGCTGTAATGGATGGATTAAACGTTGCAGGGTAAGGCAATGTAATAAATGTGGGCTTTGGTGGTGCAGAGCTTGTTCTCCATCCAAAAGGCGAATATATGGCACTGTTGCAAATAGGCTGACATGATAAGCTAAATATCTTATTTATTTCGAGATACAGCAGATGAATCCCTTCCACGGTCGGCACTTTCAAGGTGAAATCATTCTTTGGGCTGTTCGTTGGTATTGTAAATATGGCATCAGCTATCGTGAACTTCAAGAAATGCTCGCTGAACGAGGCATAAATGTGGATCACAGTACAATTTATCGTTGGGTTCAGCGTTATGCTCCAGAAATGGAAAAACGCTTACGCTGGTATTGGCGTAATCCTACAGATTTACATTCATGGCATATGGATGAGACTTATATCAAAGTGAAGGGGCGATGGACTTACCTGTATCGTGCAGTTGATCAACGTGGTCATACGATTGACTTTTACCTTTCCGCTAGGCGGAACAGTAAATCAGCCTATAGTTTTCTAGGAAAGATATTCAATACGGTGAAAAAATGGCAAATTCCACGGGTCATCAATACAGATAAAGCAGCGACCTATGGGCATGCTTTATCACGATTAAAGCGAGAAGGAAAATGTCCACCAGACCTTGAACACAGGCAGATTAAGTATAAAAATAATGTCATTGAATGTGATCATGGTAAGTTAAAGCGGATCATCAGGGCCACATTAGGATTCAAATCTATGAAGACGGCTTATGCCACAATTAAAGGTATTGAAGTCATGCGTGCACTACGTAAAGGACAAGCATCGTCATTTTATTATGGTCAGCCTCAGGGTGAAGTGTGTCTAATCAACAGGGTTTTCGGTCTCTAAGCACTTTTTAAAGGGAACTTCATCGACTCAAATCTCTATTTGCAACAGTGCCGTAAAATTTTACGTCTGGTATCGTTTTTTCGATTTTGTTCTTTCTGTTTTGCCTTTTCACGAGCGTCTTTAGCCTGCTTTTGAGCTTTAAGCTGCTTTAAGCGTTCTTCCTGTTGCTTTAAGCGTTCTTCCTGCTTAGCAATTCTCTGTTCTAAAGATTCATTTGTCATTGTAATTCCCATACCTAAAAAACCATTCAAGCATAGGATACCTGCCATTGAGATTCAATGCCTTCCTAAGCTATAATGGTTTTCCAGAATGGGGCACTTTACCAAACTAATTTCATTAAGTTTGGAAGTCCGAAAGGGGATACCCCTTTACCCCATAAAATTATTTTGTTGTTGTTGAGAAAAGACAAATGAGCCACCTCCGCGCTTCATCAGAAAACTGAAGGAACCTCCATTGAATCGAACTAATATTTTTTTTGGTGAATCGCATTCTGACTGGTTGCCTGTCAGAGGCGGAGAATCTGGTGATTTTGTTTTTCGACGTGGTGACGGGCATGCCTTCGCGAAAATCGCACCTGCTTCCCGCCGCGGTGAGCTCGCTGGAGAGCGTGACCGCCTCATTTGGCTCAAAGGTCGAGGTGTGGCTTGCCCCGAGGTGATCAACTGGCAGGAGGAACAGGAGGGTGCATGCTTGGTGATAACGGCAATTCCGGGAGTACCGGCGGCTGATCTGTCTGGAGCGGATTTGCTCAAAGCGTGGCCGTCAATGGGGCAGCAACTTGGCGCTGTTCACAGCCTATCGGTTGATCAATGTCCGTTTGAGCGCAGGCTGTCGCGAATGTTCGGACGCGCCGTTGATGTGGTGTCCCGCAATGCCGTCAATCCCGACTTCTTACCGGACGAGGACAAGAGTACGCCGCAGCTCGATCTTTTGGCTCGTGTCGAACGAGAGCTACCGGTGCGGCTCGACCAAGAGCGCACCGATATGGTTGTTTGCCATGGTGATCCCTGCATGCCGAACTTCATGGTGGACCCTAAAACTCTTCAATGCACGGGTCTGATCGACCTTGGGCGGCTCGGAACAGCAGATCGCTATGCCGATTTGGCACTCATGATTGCTAACGCCGAAGAGAACTGGGCAGCGCCAGATGAAGCAGAGCGCGCCTTCGCTGTCCTATTCAATGTATTGGGGATCGAAGCCCCCGACCGCGAACGCCTTGCCTTCTATCTGCGATTGGACCCTCTGACTTGGGGTTGATGTTCATGCCGCCTGTTTTTCCTGCTCATTGGCACGTTTCGCAACCTGTTCTCATTGCGGACACCTTTTCCAGCCTCGTTTGGAAAGTTTCATTGCCAGACGGGACTCCTGCAATCGTCAAGGGATTGAAACCTATAGAAGACATTGCTGATGAACTGCGCGGGGCCGACTATCTGGTATGGCGCAATGGGAGGGGAGCAGTCCGGTTGCTCGGTCGTGAGAACAATCTGATGTTGCTCGAATATGCCGGGGAGCGAATGCTCTCTCACATCGTTGCCGAGCACGGCGACTACCAGGCGACCGAAATTGCAGCGGAACTAATGGCGAAGCTGTATGCCGCATCTGAGGAACCCCTGCCTTCTGCCCTTCTCCCGATCCGGGATCGCTTTGCAGCTTTGTTTCAGCGGGCGCGCGATGATCAAAACGCAGGTTGTCAAACTGACTACGTCCACGCGGCGATTATAGCCGATCAAATGATGAGCAATGCCTCGGAACTGCGTGGGCTACATGGCGATCTGCATCATGAAAACATCATGTTCTCCAGTCGCGGCTGGCTGGTGATAGATCCCGTCGGTCTGGTCGGTGAAGTGGGCTTTGGCGCCGCCAATATGTTCTACGATCCGGCTGACAGAGACGACCTTTGTCTCGATCCTAGACGCATTGCACAGATGGCGGACGCATTCTCTCGTGCGCTGGACGTCGATCCGCGTCGCCTGCTCGACCAGGCGTACGCTTATGGGTGCCTTTCCGCAGCTTGGAACGCGGATGGAGAAGAGGAGCAACGCGATCTAGCTATCGCGGCCGCGATCAAGCAGGTGCGACAGACGTCATACTAGATATCAAGCGACTTCTCCTATCCCCTGGGAACACATCAATCTTACCGGAGAATATCGTTGGCCAAAGCCTTAGCGTAGGATTTCGCCCTCTCCCGCAAACGACCCCATGTGGGCGGTAAAATCAGCTATGTCCGTATTCCCTCACCTGAAGACTTCTGGTGATGAAAATGGCATCCCCACCCGGAAACTGGAAAACCCGCTATAAAGCCAGTGATCTTGCAGACCATCAAAGATTAGAAATGACCTGCAAGAAATGTAACCGCCTTGTTTATATCAATAAGGCAATGATCAGCTCAATTCGAGGACACGAGCAATTATATTTGGACGAAGTTGAACGACGCGCACGCTGCAAAGCTCAAAATTGCCGTGGCACCATGCGCATGGCAATGGTGCGTCTTGATGAACTCAGCGGTTTTATTGGCGGGATTGCTTGATCTCCCGCCAAGATTTTAAGATCGCAATAAACTGGCTGACTGGCGCAATAATGGTATAGCAATAAGATAAAGGCTTGCTGCGACGAGCCAAACCCAACCATCCCACTGCCCCGCGGTTAAGCCATAAAGCGTCGTAAATCCGACCGGCCCGATAATCGAGGTTATATTCGTCAACCCCGTTAAAGTTCCCTGTAAAGCACCTTGTTTTTCATCGCAAACAAGACCTGAAATAATGGCCTGCAAAGCAGGCATACCAATGCCGCCTGTGGCCAGCATAAAAATTGCCGGCAGAACCATCCAGCTTTGCGTGATAAAAGCCAGCAATAAAAACCCGCACATATCAGCGCCCATTCCAAGCAGCAACACACCGCGGTCACCCAGTCGCTTTGAAAGAGTGCCGGTTAAAACAGCTTGTACGAATGTATGTGCTGCACCAAAAACGGCCAGCGACACACCTGCTGTGCCAATATCCCAATTCAAGCGCTGTTCGCCATAAATCACCCACAAAGCGGCGGGCGCCTGCCCAATCAGCTGCATAAGAAAAAACAACGCAAAAAAGCTGGCAAGTCCCTGAACTGCAAAATTGAAGCGAAAGCCTTCAAACAAATTGATTTTGGCTGGCTGTCCTTCAGGCGGTTGTGACGGCGTTTTGGGCAACAAGAAAGCCACCAAACAAAAGGCAATTGCATTGAGAAGAGCCCCTGCCACAAAGGGCGCATGCACAGATATATCACCAAGAACACCGCCAATAGCAGGCCCTGCAATCATACCTGCACCAAAACACGCCCCCATAAAACCAAACCAACGCGCACGTTCTTCCTGTTTAGTTGTATCAGCGATAATTGATGCCGCGATTGCACCAGTTGCTCCGGTAACACCTGAGATAATCCGGCCGATATAAAGCACCCATAAAACAGGCGCTGCCGCCATTATGCTATAATCAATCGTGGCACCTAAAAATGAAACCAGCAAAATAATCCGCCGTCCATAGCGGTCAGATAACCGCCCTAAAACGGGCGCGCAAAAGACCTGCATAAACGCATAAAGCGATAAAAAAACACCATAGTGAAATGCTGTTTGCTCTGCCGGTACAAATTCATTTAATAAAGCCGGAACCACCGGCATGATTAATCCCAAACCAATCGCATCAAGCGCGACAACAATGAGTGCGGTTATAAGTGATTTTGACATAGATGTGACTTTTATTTATCATTGATAAGTTGGCGATAATAAACTTTATCAACGATAAATTGTCAAGAGGTAATGCAATAAAATGACCAAATTGGATCGTGAGACCGTTATTCAGGCTGCACTTGAACTTCTCAACGAAGTCGGTGTTGACAATTTAACAACGCGAAAATTGGCCGAGCGCCTGAAGGTGCAGCAACCTGCTCTTTATTGGCATTTTCGCAATAAGCGCGCCCTGCTTGATGCCTTATCTGAAGCCATGTTAGAAAAAAATCACACCCGCACCGTGCCTCAGACAGGAGAAGACTGGCGTGTCTTTTTAAAAGAAAATGCACTCAGCTTTCGTAGCGCACTGCTTTCTTATCGTGATGGCGCACGCATTCATGCGGGCACACGCCCAACCAGTGCGCAATATGAGCGCGTGGAAAAACAGATCAGATTTTTATGTGAGAGCGGATTTGAACAGCCCGATGCCGTACGGGCATTAGTGATTGTCAGTCATTATACGACGGGCTCTGTCAGTGAGCAGCAAGCAGCCCTCGAAGATAGTTCTGAACGCAAACAAGCCTCAAAAGAAGCCCCTGCACAGCCATCACAGTTTCTATCTCATGCCTTTGATACATTCGATGCGGAAGGTGCCGATTTTGCCTTTGAATATGGATTGGATGCTTTAATTTCCGGTCTGGAAATGAAGAAAGCCACAAAATAACTTAGCAGATGCAACATAAAAAAGCCCCGCAAAGCGAGGCTTTTAAAATGATTAACTTAAAGATTATGCTTTTGGTGCAGCTTTTGGTTTGCGTGTTGAATAGACGACAAAGAACCCTGCAACCAAACCATAACCAAGCCATTTAAATGGCAGTATATCCGCATCTTCGCTGCGGATTGCACGTACCGCAACCGTGCCCGGACGTGTTTCCACACCCGCTTTACCACTGCTTTGAGCCGCTTCAATCTGATCAGGTGAGACGACCCATTCACGGCCTGTATATTTATCATAGGCCATAAAACCAAAGCCCACGATGAGTGCGGTGATTGCGCCTGCAATCAAACGAATGCGCATATTCATATCAAATTTCCATTATTTAATCTTGTTCAGCTTTTAAGCTGACAACAGCAAAAACATCAATTAGCAAAGCCGATCACTTATTATTATCTAATTCAAAATCACAAAATGGGGTCGTTTGCGGGAGGGGGCGGAATCCTACGCTAAGGCTTTGGCCAGCGATATTCTCCGGTGAGATTGATGTGTTCCCATCCGAGCGGCGAAACATGGGCCAAGAGATCGGGCGATAGCAGCTTTCCATCGCGTTTCTGGTTTGCAACGACCTCGCCGAGCTTCATGGTGTTCCAGAAGATGATGATGGCGGCGAGCAGATTCATGCCGGCGATGCGGTAATGCTGGCCTTCGGCGGAACGGTCGCGGATTTCACCGCGGCGGTGGAAGCTGATTGCCCGCTTCAGCGCATGATGAGCTTCGCCTTTGTTGAGCCCGATCTGGGCACGCCGTTGGAGTTCGGCATCCAGAATCCAGTCGATCATGAACAGGGTGCGCTCGACGCGACCGACTTCCCGCAGGGCTGTCGCGAGCTCGTTCTGCCGCGGATAGGAGGCGAGTTTCCGCAGAATCTGGCTTGGCGCGACGGTCCCGGCAGCAATGGTGGCGGCGATGCGCAGGATGTCGGGCCAATTGCGCTCGATCATGGCTTGGTTGACCTTTCCGCCGATCAACGCTCGCAGGTGCGCCGGGGCGGCCGACGGATTGAACGCGTAGAGCCGTTTGGATGGCAGGTCGCGGATGCGCGGAGCGAACCGGTAGCCGAGAATGGCACATGCGGCAAAGACGTGATCGGTGAAGCCGCCCGTGTCGGTGAACTGCTCGCGGATATGGCGTCCAGCATCGTTCATCAGCAGGCCATCGAGGATGTAAGGCGCTTCGCTTGCCGTTGCAGGAATCACCTGGGTTGCGAACGGCGCATATTGGTCGGAGACGTGGCTATAGGCTTTCAGGCCCGGGGTATTGCCATATTTCGCGTTGACCAGGTTCATGGCCTCACCTTGCTCTGTAGCGACGAAGAACTGTCCGTCGCTCGAAGCCGACGTGCCCATGCCCCAGAACCGGGCCATGGGTAACGCTGCCTGTGCCTCGACCACCATGGCCAGCGCCCGGTCATAGGCTTCGCCCTCGACATGCCACCGTCCAATGCGGATCAATTCCCAGAAGGTGTGGGTGTTTGTCGCATCCGCCATTTTGCGCAAGCCGAGGTTGATCCCTTCCGCCAAGATAACGTTCATTAGCCCGATCCGGTCAGCGCAGGGTGCTCCTGTGCGCAGATGGGTGAACGCTTCGGTGAAGCCGGTCGCCGCATCCACCTCCAGCAGGAGATCGGTGATGCGCGTGGGCGGGATCTGCTTGTAGAGATCGAGCACCAGATCTTCGGCGCCTGTCGGCGCGGCGGCTTCGAGTTTCTCGATATGCAGAACGCCGTTTTCAATCGACCCGCCCGGGATCGTGCCTGCGCGAGCGGCACGGCCAAGCTCGCGCAACCGCATGTCGAGGCGAGCTTGCCGGTCTGCCAGCCATTCCTCCGGCCGCAATGGCACAGCGAGACGACCGCCTTCCGCGATGGATTGTGCCGGAACGAGTGCGTGTTTCAGATCGCCATAGCGCCGGGACCTAGTAAGCCAGACATCTCCGGAGCGGAACGCATCGCGCAGATGGAACAGCACCGCGATCTCCCATAGGCGAGCGTCGCCAGCCCTCTGGGCCCGAAGGTGGCGATGCCATTTCGAGCTGGGCCGCAAGAAGCTGGTCATCGCGGCATCGTTCAAACCGGTACGAAGGGCCGTCACCGCTTCCAGAAGCGGCAGTGCAACGGGCGCAGCTCGCAGATCGAGCAGGCGCAACATGCGTGGAGCGTATCGGCGGAAGCGGTGATAACCGTCGAGCACATGATTGAGCGGATCGTCGGCCATGGTGGCGGTCAGCCTGGTTGCCATTGCAACAAGGGTTTTTAAGCCGTCCCACCCTGACCCACTCGCGATGGCACTGTTGCAAATAGTCGGTGGTGATAAACTTATCATCCCCTTTTGCTGATGGAGCTGCACATGAACCCATTCAAAGGCCGGCATTTTCAGCGTGACATCATTCTGTGGGCCGTACGCTGGTACTGCAAATACGGCATCAGTTACCGTGAGCTGCAGGAGATGCTGGCTGAACGCGGAGTGAATGTCGATCACTCCACGATTTACCGCTGGGTTCAGCGTTATGCGCCTGAAATGGAAAAACGGCTGCGCTGGTACTGGCGTAACCCTTCCGATCTTTGCCCGTGGCACATGGATGAAACCTACGTGAAGGTCAATGGCCGCTGGGCGTATCTGTACCGGGCCGTCGACAGCCGGGGCCGCACTGTCGATTTTTATCTCTCCTCCCGTCGTAACAGCAAAGCTGCATACCGGTTTCTGGGTAAAATCCTCAACAACGTGAAGAAGTGGCAGATCCCGCGATTCATCAACACGGATAAAGCGCCCGCCTATGGTCGCGCGCTTGCTCTGCTCAAACGCGAAGGCCGGTGCCCGTCTGACGTTGAACACCGACAGATTAAGTACCGGAACAACGTGATTGAATGCGATCATGGCAAACTGAAACGGATAATCGGCGCCACGCTGGGATTTAAATCCATGAAGACGGCTTACGCCACCATCAAAGGTATTGAGGTGATGCGTGCACTACGCAAAGGCCAGGCCTCAGCATTTTATTATGGTGATCCCCTGGGCGAAATGCGCCTGGTAAGCAGAGTTTTTGAAACGTAAGGCCTTTGAATAAGACAAAAGGCTGCCTCATCGCTAACTTTGCAACAGTGCCGAATTTAGCGCGGTCGCTAAACATTTCGGCACCACCCAGGTGCTGCACGATATCAATCTGAAAATTGATGCCGGTGAATACCGGCTGGCTGCCGACGATCCGGATGAGGAGAACACCCTCGCCACGGCAGTTTTCACCCTCGATGCCAACCACGTCAGGTGGCAAATTTTCGACATTAACCGCGACGATGCTAAATTTCAGGGAGAAGTGCGTGGGTGAGATAGCCGGTCGTCAGTCATAAAGGGCAGGGTAGTACCGTTGGCCCGGCGTTCGATAGTACCGTCCGGATACTGCCAGATATCGGCGTCCAGGGAGATGTCCTGAAGCGCGGTGTCCGGAATTTCAGGTTTGTGTCTCTACAAAGACTAACTATCAGAAAAACTCATCGAGCATCAAATGAAACTGCAATTTATTCATATCAGGATTATCAATACCATATTTTTGAAAAAGCCGTTTCTGTAATGAAGGAGAAAACTCACCGAGGCAGTTCCATAGGATGGCAAGATCCTGGTATCGGTCTGCGATTCCGACTCGTCCAACATCAATACAACCTATTAATTTCCCCTCGTCAAAAATAAGGTTATCAAGTGAGAAATCACCATGAGTGACGACTGAATCCGGTGAGAATGGCAAAAGCTTATGCATTTCTTTCCAGACTTGTTCAACAGGCCAGCCATTACGCTCGTCATCAAAATCACTCGCATCAACCAAACCGTTATTCATTCGTGATTGCGCCTGAGCGAGACGAAATGCGCGATCGCTGTTAAAAGGACAATTACAAACAGGAATCGAATGCAACCGGCGCAGGAACGCTGCCAGCGCATCAACAATATTTTCACCTGAATCAGGATATTCTTCTAATACCTGGAATGCTGTTTTCCCGGGGATCGCAGTGGTGAGTAACCATGCATCATCAGGAGTACGGATAAAATGCTTGATGGTCGGAAGAGGCATAAATGCCGTCAGCCAGTTTAGTCTGACCATCTCATCTGTAACATCATTGGCAACGCTACCTTTGCCATGTTTCAGAAACAACTCTGGCGCATCGGGCTTCCCATACAATCGATAGATTGTCGCACCTGATTGCCCGACATTATCGCGAGCCCATCTATACCCATATAAATCAGCATCCAGGTTGGAATTTAATCGCGGCCTCGAGCAAGACGTTTCCCGTTGAATATGGCTCATAACACCCCTTGTATTACTGTTTATGTAAGCAGACAGTTTTATTGTTCATGATGATATATTTTTATCGGCACTGTTGCAAATAGTCGGTGGTGATAAACTTATCATCCCCTTTTGCTGATGGAGCTGCACATGAACCCATTCAAAGGCCGGCATTTTCAGCGTGACATCATTCTGTGGGCCGTACGCTGGTACTGCAAATACGGCATCAGTTACCGTGAGCTGCAGGAGATGCTGGCTGAACGCGGAGTGAATGTCGATCACTCCACGATTTACCGCTGGGTTCAGCGTTATGCGCCTGAAATGGAAAAACGGCTGCGCTGGTACTGGCGTAACCCTTCCGATCTTTGCCCGTGGCACATGGATGAAACCTACGTGAAGGTCAATGGCCGCTGGGCGTATCTGTACCGGGCCGTCGACAGCCGGGGCCGCACTGTCGATTTTTATCTCTCCTCCCGTCGTAACAGCAAAGCTGCATACCGGTTTCTGGGTAAAATCCTCAACAACGTGAAGAAGTGGCAGATCCCGCGATTCATCAACACGGATAAAGCGCCCGCCTATGGTCGCGCGCTTGCTCTGCTCAAACGCGAAGGCCGGTGCCCGTCTGACGTTGAACACCGACAGATTAAGTACCGGAACAACGTGATTGAATGCGATCATGGCAAACTGAAACGGATAATCGGCGCCACGCTGGGATTTAAATCCATGAAGACGGCTTACGCCACCATCAAAGGTATTGAGGTGATGCGTGCACTACGCAAAGGCCAGGCCTCAGCATTTTATTATGGTGATCCCCTGGGCGAAATGCGCCTGGTAAGCAGAGTTTTTGAAACGTAAGGCCTTTGAATAAGACAAAAGGCTGCCTCATCGCTAACTTTGCAACAGTGCCATAAAAACACGTACGTGTTTAGAGGTACATAAGTGGACAGGTTCCTGACACATAAATTGTGTAAGTTGTATAACTTATGATTATTATGTAATCAGGGTGCTTGATAACCAATTCTGGATCATAAGTAGTTATCTACAGCTGTTTAATGTAATAGAGTAATAGAATTCTGCAACTCAACCAAGAACTGTCAGATCAGACAAAGTTGTCTTCCTGAGTAATTTATCTACAGTCTCATCTAGTATAATGTCGTATTTTTGCTCGACAAAATGTCGTATTTTTGCTAGTTTAAAGGTATGTGAAAACTGATGTATAAGGGAGATGCGATGACAACTAAAGCGAAAATGCAAATGCGCATCAAACGCTCAAAACGTTATGTTTTTATGCGTGATGATTTTAATGACATTGCGAATTATGACCAAATTGGAAGAGTTCTGCGAAACTTAGTTCAAGAAGGTGAGCTAATTAAAGTTGGTTATGGTATTTATACCAAAGCAAGAAAAAATCAAATTACCGGCAAAGTAATGCCAGCCTGTCCAGAAGGCGCGGATGCAGTGATCTTAGAGGCATTAAAAAGATTGGATGTGCAGGTTACGTTAGGAGAGGCTACGGAAAAATATTTATCTGGTCAATCCACCCAGATTCCAGCCTTTACTCAAATTAAAACCCCGCGTCGTTTTACACGCCAATTGTCTGTAGGTCGTAGCCAAATTAATGCCTGATATAAAAAATGTGTTTGCAGATGTCGCTGATGCACTTGGTATTGGTGCAACTTCTATTGTTGAAAAAGATTACTATGTTGTCGAGTTATTGAGACTATTACAGTCTCTAGAATTTGAAACGCATGACTTGGTTTTTGCTGGTGGAACTTCTTTAGCTAAAGCAAATATTCAGTTAAATCGGATGTCTGAAGATGTGGACATTAAAATAGTTCCAAAACCAAATATTGCATTAAGTCGCTCTAAAGCTAAAGTTGTACGTAAACAATTGCTTCATCAAGTACAAGACAAAATCTCTCAATCTGATTTCTTTACAATTGAAGAGGAACCAGTTGTCTGGGATGAATATCGTTATATGGAATTATTAATTCGATATCCTCAGCATTTCAACCAAGCTCCCTGTTTACGACCATTCATTAAATTGGAATTAGTTGAAACAGACTTACTTGAGCCTTTTGAATCTAGAAGTATCACCTCGTTTGTGTATGACTTGGCTAAGAAAGGGAAGCCAGTCGATGCTTTTCCCTCCGTCACAATTGTCAGTACCAGTATCGAGAAGCTGATAGCAATTTTAAGGCGTACAGCGGCCTTTGCTAGAAATGCTGAAAGAGCTGATGATGAATCATTAGTTCGACATGTGTATGACTACTTTAAAATTACCTATGGTAAACCACAAGATTTTGTTTATTTAGGGCACTTAGCTACTAAAGTTATAAAAACTGATATTGAGCGTTATGGTCGTCAGCATACTCTTATGGTTGAAGACCCGATTGCTGAATTGTTATTTGGTTTAAATGAATTAAGTCGTAATCCACTCTATAAAGCCAGGTTTAATAATTTTGTTGTTCCTATGGTGTTCGGGGACAAACAAATATCATGGCAGCAAGCCTATTCACATTTTCAGGACTCAGTTCAACAGATCTTCGCTAACTTAAAGTTGTAAATGTAGAAAAGAAATTAGCTTAAGCACAATAGATTATTTATTTACAATCACTCTTATTACAACTAAATTTGTCAAAATTCTTCAGAGTTTTTTCTTTGAATTCTAACTCGTAACTCATCGAAGATAGAAAATGTGGCACTGTTGCAAATAGTCGGTGGTGATAAACTTATCATCCCCTTTTGCTGATGGAGCTGCACATGAACCCATTCAAAGGCCGGCATTTTCAGCGTGACATCATTCTGTGGGCCGTACGCTGGTACTGCAAATACGGCATCAGTTACCGTGAGCTGCAGGAGATGCTGGCTGAACGCGGAGTGAATGTCGATCACTCCACGATTTACCGCTGGGTTCAGCGTTATGCGCCTGAAATGGAAAAACGGCTGCGCTGGTACTGGCGTAACCCTTCCGATCTTTGCCCGTGGCACATGGATGAAACCTACGTGAAGGTCAATGGCCGCTGGGCGTATCTGTACCGGGCCGTCGACAGCCGGGGCCGCACTGTCGATTTTTATCTCTCCTCCCGTCGTAACAGCAAAGCTGCATACCGGTTTCTGGGTAAAATCCTCAACAACGTGAAGAAGTGGCAGATCCCGCGATTCATCAACACGGATAAAGCGCCCGCCTATGGTCGCGCGCTTGCTCTGCTCAAACGCGAAGGCCGGTGCCCGTCTGACGTTGAACACCGACAGATTAAGTACCGGAACAACGTGATTGAATGCGATCATGGCAAACTGAAACGGATAATCGGCGCCACGCTGGGATTTAAATCCATGAAGACGGCTTACGCCACCATCAAAGGTATTGAGGTGATGCGTGCACTACGCAAAGGCCAGGCCTCAGCATTTTATTATGGTGATCCCCTGGGCGAAATGCGCCTGGTAAGCAGAGTTTTTGAAATGTAAGGCCTTTGAATAAGACAAAAGGCTGCCTCATCGCTAACTTTGCAACAGTGCCATTTCAGGAAATGTTGAACTATGTCCGGGAAGGGGACAGGGTGATTGTACATTCAATGGATCGTTTTGCGCGAAGCCTAAAAGATTTGGTCACTGAAGTAGATAAACTGGTCAAACGAGGGATCGCCATCCAGTTTGTAAAAGAAAATATTACTTTTACAGCCGAATCCACCCCGATGGATAATTTGATGCTTCAAATGATGGGTGCTTTTGCACAGTTCGAACGTGAGATCATTTTAGAGCGGCAAAAGGAAGGAATAAAACTCGCCTCTGCTCAGGGGAAGTACAAAGGTCGGGTGCATAAACTAAAGCCTGACCAAGCTGAAGCTTTACGACAAGCATGGAAGGAGGGGAAGTATCCATCGAAAATGGCATTAGGGAAAGCTTTTGGGATTAGTCGTCAGGCGGTATACCGATATTTACAAGTTAGTGAATAGCTTATTGGGATTAGCAACTAAATTTAGTTTAACTTATAAAAATCATGAAACACTGTTCGAATTTTAAGCGTGGAACATGAATAATCAATAAAAAGCCGCTCTGCTGGTGCCCTATATTTCAGAACGGCTTGCTTTAATATAATGATATTTAAAGAGAAATATCAAGCATTACGTATAACGTGTATTATGTTAATTTTAGGAAAAGTGAAAAATAATCTACAATAGAATCTACGAAAAATTGGCCATCAATTATGCCTGATTTCTCCAGTGGAAATAATTGGATTGTGAGATCCCCCACTCAAAATCATAAATTAGAAAGAATTGAAGCATTTCTTTCCAATTATGCTTATAAACCTCACCGACATGATACTTATGCTATTGGCAGGACTCTTTCCGGAGTTCAAAACTTTCATTACAAAGGTACATTGCAACATAGCTTGCCAGGCATGACTATGGTTCTACACCCGGATGAAAAGCATGATGGTGAATCAGGAACATTAGATGGCTATCGCTATAGAATGATTTACATCGAACCAGCGATGATCCAAACCATTTTAAAGGGTAAACCTTTGCCTTTTATCAGACATGGCTTAAGTAATGATATTCGCCTGTTTAGGGCAATGGATAGCTTTCTAAATAATATAAATAATTATATGGATACCCTAGAAGAGGAAGATGCTCTATTTGATTTGGCAACTACACTGTGTGAAATTTCAGATACTTCATCTAACCAAAACAAAAAATTTGACTACAAGGCAGCAGAGAGAGCGCGTGAGTGTATTTTGGCGTATCCACATGAAAACTTAAGTTTGTCAGATTTAGAGAAACATGCTGATCGTGACCGCTGGAGCCTTTCTCGTGATTTCCGATTATTATTTGGAACTAGCCCACACCGTTATATGATCATGCGTCGCTTAGAAACAGTTAAGTTCTACCTTGCTCAAGGGGAGTCTATTGTTAATGCTGCTTTAAATGCAGGCTTTTTTGATCAGAGTCATATGACCAGACATTTTATAAAAACATTTGGTTTAACTCCCACTCAATGGAAAATGATAAATATTAAAAGATAGCCGTTCGATTTGAACGGCTAATTTGTCCTACAGCAGATTTATTCCATTAAGAAAATCTTTGAACATAAAAAGCCCTGATAAAATCAAGAGTATACCCATCAGCTTATTTAGCCGATTAAACCAGATAGGATTAGCAATTTTGTTGCCTAATACTTTTCCAACCAGAGCATAGGTGAATGGTGCGCCAACAGCACCAAGTGAAATCAGTAAAGAAACTATCAAGATCATGATTCCTGTGATTTTGGCTGCAGGGTACATAATTGTCGTAACAGGTAGAATGACGAGAATGGCTTTTGGATTTAATAACTGAATAAATAAGCCATTTAAGAATGTTAGATGGCTTTCTTGCTGTTGAGTTGTTTCTACATTCGCCCTAATCATTTTTATAGCCAAGTAGAATGTATAAATTGCACCCGCTAAAGCAATATAATGAATCAATCCATGTGGAATAACAGCTTCACCTATATAGCCAAACAATACGAATAAGATCAACATGGCGAAACCAATGCCTAGGTAAAATCCTATAGTCTTTTTTAATTGACCTGTAAGGCCAGAATTTAGCCCCATAAAATTTACAGGGCCTGGGCTATACATAACGCTTAATGTATAAAGAAATATTTCCACAGAGTTCACTCAATTAGATAGCAATAAACATCAAAGAGAGAACGGTATCGAGTTATAGGCCTTAAAGATTGTACGTTTGTGCTGAACTAATTAAAAATTTCTATTTAACTTATGTTCACCTAAAGTTCACTTCATAAGTGTATAAAGAAACTATGTATTGTATTTTCAATTGCTTATATAAATATTAGTCTTGGTTTAGAATTTTAAAGTTCATGAACTATGAGAAAAAACTAAGATACGATCAAAATTGTAGAACAACAAAATTATTTATACTAATTTACAAGCCACGCTGTTTAAGCGTGTCATTAAAAAATAAATCTTTTAATCTCTCCACACAATCTCCACACAATCTCCACACAACATCAGCAATTCATAAACACTGCTATTTCAAAATAGTAGTATCTAAAACCCCCCCTCTGAAAAAGCATGTCAACACATTATCATTTAATAGGTTCAATACTTATTACAACTGTACTTTTAATCGGCTGTACACAAGCCAAAGATGCTGAACAGTCCCCAACAGAAATGCCACCAGCGGTTGTCAGTACCATCACGGTATTACCGCATTCCATGAATTTAATTGAAAATCTTCCAGGCCGTGTTGTCGCTTACCGTATTGCTGAAATTCGCCCGCAAGTAGGTGGAATTGTTGATAAAGTACTTTTTAAGCAAGGCTCTTATGTGCAAGCAGGTCAACCGCTTTTTAAATTGAATTCTGAAATATTTCAGGCAGATGTAAAAAGCAATCAAGCCACTTTAAACCGTGCACAAGCTGAGGTGACACGTTTGCAGGTGCTGTTAAAACGCTACACTGAATTAGTAAAAGTAAATGCGGTTAGTCAGCAGGAATACAACAATACCGAAGCAGATTATCAAAAAGCAAAAGCCGATGTGGCGCAAATGCAAGCCATGTTAAGCAGACAACAACTTAATCTTAAATATGCGACTGTTACAGCCCCTATCTCGGGAACGATTGGTGAAATCTTAGTGACTGAGGGTGCATTAGTTGGTCAAGGTGATACTAATGCAATGGCCGTAATACAACAGATTAATAAAGTCTATGTTGATGTAAAGCAATCAATTAGTGATTATGAAAAACTACAGGAAGCTTTACAGCAAGGTGACGTGTCAAATACCAAACATACGGTTGAAATCCTAAATAGTCAGGGTAAACCTTATAACGTTACAGGTGAAATCCTATTTTCGGATACTAAA
Source organism: Acinetobacter sp. YH12138 (assembly GCF_015218525.1). NCBI lineage: Bacteria > Pseudomonadati > Pseudomonadota > Gammaproteobacteria > Moraxellales > Moraxellaceae > Acinetobacter > Acinetobacter sp. YH12138. The sequence goes on from NZ_CP048672.1 coordinate 60,313, forward strand.
GTTGATCCTGATACGGGTGATGTCACAATCCGTATTTTAGCCAATAATGAAAATCAAAAACTTTTGCCAGGCATGTATGTTCGAGTCAATATGAGCCGAGCTCAAGTTGAAAATGCGCTCCTAGTTCCAGAACAAGCGATTCAACATGATATTAGTGGTAAAGCCAATGTTACGATTGTTAATCAAAAAGGTTTAGCGCAAAGCAAGCCTGTTCAGCTTGGTCAACGTTATCAAAATAACTATGTGATCAAACAAGGGTTACAAGCAGGTGAGAAAGTCATTGTTGAAGGGGCTGATCGTATACAGCCTGAGCAAAAATTAAAAATTAAGCAGTGGCAACCTACAAATATTAAGGAAAATGGAGGACAGCAATAATGTCCCAATTTTTCATTAGGCGTCCTATTTTTGCATGGGTGATTGCTTTATTTATTATTCTGTTGGGTGTACTAAGCATCCCCAAGTTACCTATTGCACGATTCCCAAGTGTTGCGCCACCACAGATTAGTATTACGGCAATCTATCCAGGTGCTACGCCAAAAACATTGAATGATAGTGTTGTGACCTTGATTGAGCGGGAAATGTCAGGTGTCAAAAACTTACTTTATTACAGTTCAAGTTCAGATAGTTCTGGAACAGCAACAATCACCGCAACATTTAAACCAGGTACAGATGTAGAACTTGCACAAATTGATGTGCAAAACAAAATTAAAGCCATTGAGTCACGCTTACCTCAAACAGTGCGACAACAAGGGCTGATGGTCGATGCTGCGTCGTCTGGTTTTTTAATGATGGTGGGCTTAAGTTCACCGAATGGCAAATATAGTGAAATTGATGTCAGTGACTATATGACTCGCTATGTGATTGAAGAATTAAAGCGGGTTGACGGTGTTGGTAAAGTCCAAAATTTTGGTGCTGAAAAAGCCATGCGGATTTGGGTCGATCCAGATCGTTTGGTTTCTTATGGATTGAGTATTCAAGATGTGAATACAGCCATCCAAAACCAAAACTTGCCGATATCACCAGGTCGTATTGGTGATGTTCCTGCTTTGACGGGGCAACAAATTACTATTCCTTTAACTGCTCAAGGTCAATTAGAAACTGTAGAGCAATTCAAGAAAATTAGTTTACGTGCTCAACAAAATGGCGCCAATGTTCGACTGTCGGATGTCGCTCGTGTCGAAATCGGGGCACAGATGTATAACTTTGCGATTTTAGAAAATGGCAAAGCCTCTACAGCTGTGGCGATACAAATGAGTCCTGGTGCCAACGCTGTCAAGACTGCAGAAGGTGTTAAAGCGAAAATTGAACAGTTAGGTTCAGCACTGCCTGATGGTATGAAATTCTCTATACCTTACGACACTGCACCTTTTGTAAAAATCTCGATTGAAAAAGTAATCATGACATTGCTTGAAGCTATGGCATTAGTTTTTATTGTCATGTTTATCTTTTTACACAATGTTCGATACACCTTAATTCCGGCGATTGTTGCACCGATTGCATTGCTTGGCACATTCTCAGTCATGCTGCTTGCTGGTTTTTCGATTAATGTGCTGACCATGTTCGGTATGGTGCTTGCGATCGGGATTATTGTCGATGATGCGATTGTGGTCATTGAGAATGTTGAACGCATTATGGCGACAGAAGGCTTATCTCCAGTTGAAGCCACATCTAAAGCCATGAAGGAAATTACCAATCCGATTATTGGCATCACCTTAGTGTTAGCCGCTGTATTCTTGCCGATGGCATTGGCGTCAGGCTCAGTGGGGATTATCTATCGTCAGTTCACCATTACCATGTCGGTTTCAATTTTATTCTCAGCTTTCCTTGCACTGACATTAACCCCTGCGTTATGTGCAACGATGTTAAAACCGATTGATCAAGACCATCAGAAAAAGGGTGTTTTTGCATCGTTTGATCGCAGTTTTGAGAAGCTGAACAATCGCTATGAACGCAGTTTATTTAAAGTAATTAAACATAAAACCCTCGCAATGTTATGTTTCTTAGGCATTGTCATTGTGCTGATTTTTAGTTTTAAACACGTTCCGACTGCGTTTATGCCAGAAGAAGATCAGGGGTGGTTTATGACTTCGATTCAACTTCCTGCGGATGCAACTCAAGAACGTACCCGTAAAGTCGTTGCTGAGTTTCAAAATTATTTAGACCAAGAAACGGGGATTAAAGACAATATGGCGGTCTTAGGTTTTGGTTTTAGTGGATCTGGTCAGAATACAGCGATGTATTTTACCAATCTATTGCCATTCGAAGAGCGTACTATTACGGCACAAGAAGTCGTGAATAATGCCAATATAGCGATGGCTGAAAGTTCAGAAGGTCAAACCATGTCTGTGTTACCACCAGCAATTGATGAATTGGGTAACTCATCTGGTTTTTCACTGAGATTATTAGATCGTGGCAATATTGGCATGCCTGCTTTAAGAGAAGCACAAGATCAGCTTTTAGCATTAGCAGCACAAAGTAAAATCGTGGCGGAGGTCTATCCTGAAGGTTTGCCAGATGGCAGTTCTGTACAGCTTAAAATTGATAGAGATAAATTGCAGGCATTAGGTGTTAATTTCAGTGATGTGACCGATATTATTTCAACCTCAATGGGTTCGATGTATATCAATGATTTTCCAAATCATGACCGTATGCAGCAAGTCATTGTGCAACTTGATGCCAAATCACGCATGAGTATTGAAGATATTCTTCAGATTAAGGTGAACAGTCAAAGCGGTAAATTGGTTTCAATGTCTGAAATAATTACTCCAATTTGGCAACATTCCCCACAACAATACAATCGTTACAACGGTCGTCCATCATTGAGTATTTCTGGCAGTCCAGCAGCAGGTATATCTTCAGGACAAGCCATGACTGAGATGGAAAATTTGATTGAACAACTTCCGAAAGGTGTGGGTTATGAGTGGACTGGGATTTCTCTAGAAGAAAAACAGTCGGAATCACAAACCTTGTTTTTATTACTGTTGTCGATGTTAGTCGTTTTCCTTGTCTTGGCAGCGCTTTATGAAAGCTGGTCAATTCCATTCTCTGTGATGCTAGTTGTCCCTCTAGGGTTGATTGGCGCCTTTTTAGCAGTAATGTTACGTGGTATGCCAAATGATATTTTCTTTAAGGTCGGCATGATCACGATTATTGGTCTATCTGCAAAGAATGCTATTTTGATTGTTGAGTTTGCAAAAGCACTAAGAGAAGAAGGAATGGGTTTAGTGGAGGCAACCGTTGCAGCCGCTAAATTGCGCTTACGTCCAATCCTAATGACATCTTTGGCATTTACCTGTGGCGTTATTCCTTTAGTCATTGCCAGTGGCGCTAGTTCTGAAACTCAAAAAGCGATTGGTACAGGCGTCTTTGGCGGCATGATCAGCGCAACAATTCTAGCTGTTATTTTTGTACCGATTTTCTTTATTGTCGTCATGAGCATGGTTGAGAAATTCTCGAAACGTAAAGCGGCACATTAAGCATCAAAACTGAGAATAAAAGCTGTGGGTTAACGAGTTTAGCCCACAACAAATCTTTCATTTACATCTTTATTTCAGAATTGATTTAATAAACCATCAATATAGGTTTAATCATGAAAGCTACCAATCTTGATCCGAAACGCTGGTGGATATTGCTCGCTGTCGTGCTTGCATTTCTGCCGATTGTGATTGATATGACTGTACTGCATGTTGCGGTTCCCTCATTAACCCAATCGCTGAGTGCCACAAGTAACCAAGTCTTATGGATTATTGATATTTATCCATTACTTATGGCTGGACTTTTAGTTCCGATGGGAACTTTGGCTGATCGTGTCGGCAATCGTAAGATTCTGCTGATTGGCTTGGTTATATTTGGAATTGCCTCAGTCCTTGCGGCATTTTCCCAAACGGCTTCTATGCTGATTGCCGCACGTGCTTTATTAGCATTAGGCGGTGCCATGATTATGCCCTGTGTATTGGGTATTATTCGCAGAACCTTCGAAGACAGTCGCGAACGTGCCATTGCGCTGGGTATTTGGGGCACAATCGGATCAGCCGGTGCCGCCATTGGACCGCTCATTGGTGGGGGATTGTTAGAATATTTCTGGTGGGGTTCAGTTTTCCTGATTAACGTCCCAATCATGCTGGTTGTCGCACCAATGTGCTATTTCTTATTGTCCCGAAAAGAAGCTATAACCCCTGGACATTGGGCATTTGGTCAAGCGCTATTGCTGATTGTCGGTTTGATTTCGTTTGTATATGCACTAAAAGCAGGCTTAGGCGGTAAACAGTCGTTGTTGATTGTCTTGCCTTTGGTCGTTTTATCTATCGGCTTATTAACCATATTTGTACGCAAACAGCTGAATTCTCCTCAGCCGATGCTAGATCTTTCGCTATTTTCACGTCCTGCTATTTTAGCCGGCATTATTATGGCAATGGTTGCTGCAGGCGCTTTGGCAGGGGTTGAGTTAACTTTGGCAATGGAGCTGCAATATGTCATTCGTTTAACACCGCTGCAAGCCGGTCTTTTTATGGTTCCGATTATGGTTGCGGCCGCTATTGGCGGGCCTATTGCTGGTTTTTTATCCAATAAATTTGGACTCCGTCTGGTTGCGACCATGTCATTAATATTGGCAGCAATTGCGTTGGTCAGTTTGAGTTATTCAGATTTTCATCATCCGGGAATCATCGTTCCCTTTATTTTAGCTTCGATTGGATTAACACTGAGTATTGGTTTAACAGCTTCATCCATTGCGATCATGGGCTCAGTACCTGCAGAAAAGGGCGGTGCGGCAGGTTCACTTGAAAGTACAGGTTATGAACTGGGTACAGGACTAGGTATTACTTTATTTGGTGTTTTCATGGCCTATATATTTGGCAGTCATCTTCAAGTGCCGTCAGATTTAACTGCTGTTTTAGCAGAAAAAGCCAGACTTTCGATTGGTGATACCTATTTAGTGGCGAGCCAGTTACCCGTTGAACAAGGTACAGCATTGATTAACGCAGGTAAAATTGCCTTCAGTTCAGCTCATGTTAATTTATTATTAACAGCAGGGATTATCATCGGGATACTCTCCATTGTGGTATTTTTTATGCTAGCTAAATATCGAGATGAGAATTCATTGTGATGAAATTTATTTGAGGATCATCAAACAGAATGGTTAAGTTCAGACATCAATTTATCTTAAATTTATGGTTTAAATTAAGCCGTATTAATCTGAACTTAACACATTATAAATGAGTTGATGTCTTACGATTTAGTTGAATAGTAAAACAGCTGCCACCTAAGTTTTTGGATTTAGAATAATAAATATGACCTTGGTGTGCTTCAATAATTGCATCAATCACTGCCAAGCCTAATCCAGTACCGCCATCTAGACATGATCTAGAGTCTTCCAGTCGATAGAAGGGTTTGAACAGGTGTTTAAGATGCGATTCATCAATACCAGGACCTTCATCTTCAAACGTCAATACCCAATGTTCTGCTGTGGTTACAGATGTAATATTTATTTTTCCAGCATTCGAATATCTTAGAAAGTTAGAGAACAATGCAATAAAGACCTGTTCCATCCTTCTTATATCAACGCAAACCAATTTATCCGTCAAATTTAAAACAATAGTTAAACCTTTAACATGAAACCGTTCATTAAACATCTGCAGACATTTTTCAATACTATTTTTTAAATTGGTCTTTTCTAGTTCTAATCGTAATTGTTTATTTTCAATAAGTGTCAGTGTCCGTAAATCTTCCACAAGGTAAGATAAGCCTTCGACTTGGTTCAATAAGCTTAGGTGTAAAGCTTTATCGGCAATAAATATACCATCGACAATACCTTGCAAGCGACCTTGTAATATTGTCACAGGTGTTCGTAATTCATGTGCAATTGCAGCATTCCAAACAGTTGAATTCTTAACTGATACTTCAAGTTGGTTTGCCATTTCATTGAAGTTCTCAATAAGAGACTTGATTTCATGTGGAATATCATGATGTGGCTGTTTAATTCTGAGTGCTAAATTGCCTTGTTGAATTTGTTGAATAACATCTGCTAAATCACTAATTGGCTGTGTATAGCGTTTTCCATATTTAAAGGCGAGGATAGTAGAAAGAAAAAAGCCTGTTAATAGCACTAAAAACAGCCAGATAAAGTCAACGGAGGTAACTGAAAATTCATTTGAATTAATAACTTGTGTATTTAGAAAACCTATTTTTATCGCCCAGCTATAAACAAAATAGCCAATCATGAAAGATAACAGCGTAATGCCTAAATTGAATAGGCTCATCATGATAATAAACTGGAAGTTAATTCCAACAGAATTTTTAAAAAAGTTAAATTTCATGATTTTGATCTAAGCGATACCCCACGCCACGGACATTGATTAATAAGCCATTTACATCATTTTCTTCAAGTTTTTTGCGTAATTTGCTGATATGGCTATCTACAGTGCGATCTAAAGCATCACTTTCAGGCATACAGTTTTGGATCAATTCATTACGTGTAAAGACTTTATTCGGTGTTTTTGCCATCAAAAACAGTATCTTATACTCAGTTAACGTAAGGTTGAGCAACTGATTTCTTTGACCATTTGAAATGTAAACTTGATGATGATCTGGATTAATTTCAATATTTCTATAACGAATAATATTAGTTATTTCCATATTTTGGCTTGTACTTCGTCTAAGTACGGCTTGTATTCGTGCAATCACTTCGTTTGGGTTAAATGGCTTAATAATAAAGTCATCAGCACCCATTTTTAGCCCCATGATCTTATTCACTTGATCATCTAAGGCAGTCAGCATAATGACAGGTAAATGACTTGTTTGACGGATGATTTGTAGAATTTCCCAGCCATTTAGTTTGGGTAATTTAATATCAAGGAGAATCAGGTCGATAGAGTTGGCTTTTAGGCACTCTAAAGCTTGTTGTCCATCCAATGCACGGATGACCTGCATGTTTTCATTTTTTATGTATTTTTCAAGAATGTCACCAATATCATAATCATCTTCTACAACGAGAATGACGCTGTTTTCGAAGCTGTGCTGTAGATTTGGATACATATATTTTATCTTAGATGAAGTAGCTATGCATTTTAACATTTAATTGTGTAATGGAGATGATTAGACGAGCAGTCATTTATATTTGTAATTGAGGGGTGACATATAATAAAATTCGTTGCATATCAGTATTAATGAACAAAATGTCAATTATCATTCATTTAACATAATGGTGGTTATACGCAATACACTTGTATATTAATCTAAATATCAACCACTTAATAAAAATAGAAAAATCCAAAAATGACCAAAAAGCCGATTTTGAAACAAGTCGGCTTTTTTTATGAGCGGTTTTGATACTTCTTGCCAATAAATTTGACTAAAAAATAGTCAGTTTTGAGGTTTTTCAAATTTTATCAATACCTCAATGTCCAAAATTATCCACATTTTTTGTGGATAAAATTTAGGCTATTTTGTAAGCCCTGGCTCATACCAATCTCGGCCCTTTGCTGCTATCCGCAATACTGGAAATTTCCTATCATGAAGACATAGAGAGCAGGATGCTCCAGATAAAAAGAATAAGATGAACAACAAGGAACGTGAGATCAGACAGGAGTCAGATCTAAGCGCCAAATATGGAAAAGCCCGACAGGATGTCGGGCTTTTTTATTGCCTATCCTTTCTCATTTGCAAAACAAACATAATGCCCCTAAAATATAGACTATAATCTATATTTTGGTTGTGGTATGTGGACAGTCATTACGACAGATCTATTTAATCAGTGGCTTGAACAGCAAGATGAACCTACACAAGAGAAGGTCCTAGCTGCCCTGGTTGTTCTACAGCAGCAGGGACCGAGTTTAGGCCGTCCTTTAGTAGATACTGTGTATGAGTCTAAATTTACCAATATGAAAGAACTGCGTGTTCAACATCGCGGTAGATCCTTAAGAGCTTTCTTCGCATTTGATCCCTTACGACAGGCTATTGTTCTATGTATTGCTGATAAAGGCGGTAAAAAGCGTTTTTATAAAGACATGCTGGATATTGCAGATGAACAATACCAACTTCATCTCACTACCCTAGGAGATAAATCTAATGGCTAAGACTCTGCAAGAATTGTTAGCTAGCCGCTCTCCAGAGAGCCAAGCCCGTATTCAAAAAATGGCTGATGAATTACTGCTAGAAAATCAGCTTCATCTTATTCGTGAAGAACTCGAAATTTCTCAAAAAGAGCTTGCTGAAACTTTGGGAATAAAACAGCCATCGCTTTCAGCAATAGAAAATCGTGGCAATGATCTTAAGATTTCAACCTTGAAAAAGTATGTTGAGGCAATGGGTGGGAAGCTCCGTATTGATGTAGAGCTTCCAACAGGAAAACATATAGGATTCAACGTTTAACAATAAAAATGGGAGCTATAGGCTCCCATTTTTAGATTCGTATAACGTTGAACCCAACGGTAAATAGTCGTGTGATCAACATTCACACCCCGTTCGGCCAGCATTTCCTGCAGTTCACGATAGCTAATGCCATATTTACAATACCAGCGCACAGCCCAAAGAATGATTTCGCCCTGAAAATGCCGACCATGGAAAGGATTCATATGCTGCACCTTTAGCTAAAACAGTCTTCAGCTTACCATTCGTGGTTATTTGCAACAGTGCCGATTTTTTGAAAAAAGCATAGGTCTAGATAATCAAGCTAGATTTTTTAAAACTCCACATTGGTCAATTGTACATAAACCATCACAAGTACCTCTTAAATCAGATAGTTGTTCAATAAGCTTTTGTTGCTTGATTATATTTTCTCTGATAGCACTGACATGTAAGTCAATTAATTCATTCACATCTGAACAATTTTTCTCAGGTTTGTCTTTATAGGTAAGTAATTGACGAATTTCATTCAAACTCATATTTAAAGTTCGGCAATTCAAAATAAATTTAATTCGCTCAACATAGCCTACATCGTAAAGGCGGTAATTTCCTTCCGTTCTTTCCGGTTCCGGAATTAAACCTTCCTTTTCATAAAACCTAATTGTTAATACTGAACATGAGGTTTTTTTAGAGAGTTCACCAATTTTTAAATGCATTGAGTTAGTATTTCCAAAGATTCTTGACTCTATAGTAACTATAGGGGTTCTAATATTCAAAGTTTATAATTTTTTTAATGGGTATAATTATGAGTGGTTGTGGATGTAGTAAAGAAACACCATGCGAAGATAAGAAATCTCAACAAGAAAATCATCCATCAATTGCAGAAGCAAACAATTCAAAGAATTGTGATAATACGCTTAGCTGTTGTGGTGAAGAGGAAGAAAAAAAATCTTCATCTCCTTGCTGTAACACTTCAAACAGTTGTGAAGATACCGCTCAATCCTGTTATGGTTCTGATCCCAAAGAAAATTTAAGCACTGAAGATATTTTAAAAGATTCGCACTACATGAGTGAATACTTAGTTCCCAAAATGGATTGTTCTGCGGAAGAACAGATGGTTCGTATGGCGCTATCTTCAATTGATGGTGTTCAAAAACTCATCTTTGATTTACCTAACCGTTCTTTAAAGGTTCTACATAATCAAAAAGATGAAAATATAACCACCAAACTTGAAGCTTTGGGTTTTGGTGCAAAGCTTGTGAAGACTGAAACTTATATAAGCAATCAACAGGCTAAGCAAACAAGTACCTACACCATTCCTAAAATGGATTGCTCTGCTGAAGAGCAAATGGTCCGTATGGCTCTTGCAGATATTGAAGCAGTTAAAGGTCTTACTTTTGATCTTCCCAATCGAAAACTGAAAGTCTTCCATAATGAAGGGATTCAGCAAATTACGGCTAAACTCGAAGGACTGGGTTTTGGGGCGAAACTTGATGAAACACAGCTTTCTTCAGGCGATATACCTAATGAACCTGATCCTGTGAGACAAGCTAAAGTACTTAAACTGTTATTAGGTATTAATGCTCTACTTTTCTTTATAGAATTCATCAGCGGTATTATTGCTGCGTCTACGGGATTGATTGCTGATTCTCTAGATATGTTTGCCGATGCAGCCGTTTATGGTATTGCGCTATATGCCGTCGGAAAAGCTGCGAAATATCAAATAAAAGCAGCCCATTTCGCAGGTTGGATTCAGTTATTACTTGCTGTTATCGTGATTGTTGATGTCATTAGACGATTCATGTTTGGAAGCGAGCCAGAATCAACGCTCATGATTGTTATTGGCCTGCTCGCACTTATAGCTAACGTGACATGCTTATATCTTATTTCTGGTCATCGAGAAGATGGCGCACATATGAAAGCCAGTTGGATTTTCTCGGCGAATGACGTTGTCGTAAATATGGGCGTTATATTTGCCGGTGTACTCGTGGCGTGGACGGGATCAGCTTATCCAGACTTAATCATTGGCATACTGGTTTCTTTATTCGTACTTAATGGTGCCCGAAAAATTTTGGCTTTGAAGTAAGGGCACTGTTGCAAATAACCACGAATGGTAAGCTGAAGACTGTTTTAGCTAAAGGTGCAGCATATGAATCCTTTCCATGGTCGGCATTTTCAGGGCGAAATCATTCTTTGGGCTGTGCGCTGGTATTGTAAATATGGCATTAGCTATCGTGAACTGCAGGAAATGCTGGCCGAACGGGGTGTGAATGTTGATCACACGACTATTTACCGTTGGGTTCAACGTTATGCTCCTGAAATAGAAAAACGTTTACGCTGGTATTGGCGTAATCCTACAGATCTGAGCTCGTGGCATATTGATGAAACCTATGTAAAAGTGAATGGACGATGGTCTTATCTGTATCGTGCAGTCGATCAACGTGGCGATACCATTGATTTTTATCTTTCTTCTAGACGTAATACCAAATCAGCATATTGTTTTCTTGGAAAAATTTTAAATAATGTGAAGAAGTGGCAAATTCCACAAATGATCAACACGGATAAAGCACCCACATATGGACGTGCTTTATCACGGTTAAAATGGGAAAGAAAATGTCCACCAGATCTTGAGCACAGGCAGGTTAAGTATAAAAATAACGTGATCGAATGTAATCATGGCAAGCTAAAGCGGATCATCAGGGCCACATTAGGATTCAAATCTATGAAGACTGCTTATGCCACAATTAAAGGTATTGAAGTCATGCGTGCACTACGTAAAGGACAAGCATCGTCATTTTATTATGGTCAGCCTCAGGGTGAAGTGTGTCTAATCAACAGGGTTTTCGGTCTCTAAGCACTTTTTAAAGGGAACATCATCGACTCAAATCTCTATTTGCAACAGTGCCCTATTTTCTTCAGTAACAACCGCATGGCTATGATCATGATGTTCTGACATAAAATATTTTCCTTATTCTATTTATGATGAGCAGAGATATTGGATAACAGCCAATATCTCTGCTGTAAATCGACTAATCTATTGGATTAAGAAACTTTCTTTTCATTTATCCAACGATAAAGCACGGGTAACAGCACCAAAGTTAGTAATGTTGAAGAGATAATCCCGCCAATCACTACGGTTGCCAGTGGCCGTTGAACCTCAGCCCCTGTTCCGGTTGCCAGCGCCATTGGTACAAAACCCAGTGAAGCCACACAAGCTGTCATCAACACTGGTCTTAAGCGCAAAATAGCCCCTTGCCACACGGCTTTATGCACTGGATATTTGTCCCTTAATTCCTTAATAAAGGTCAGCATTACCAGTCCATTGAGGACTGCAACACCAGATAAGGCAATAAAGCCAATTCCAGCTGACATCGATAATGGAATATCCCTTAGCCAAAGGAACAGCACACCACCGGTCAAGGCAAAGGGTACCCCGGTAAAGACCAATAGACTTTCTTTGACATTGTGAAAGACCGCCATCAGTAAAATAAAGATAGTGATTAAAGCCAGTGGAATCACGATTTGCATCCGTGCTTTGGCTGAAGCCAAATTTTCAAACTGACCGCCATATTCTATCCAATAACCACTTGGCAAAGTGTATGCTTTGAGCTGTGTCTGTACATCAGAAACAAAAGACCCTAAATCACGCCCTTCAACATTCGTTGTAACCACAACTCGGCGTTTACCATTTTCTCGACTGACTTGGTTGATTCCTTCAATGGTCGAGACTTGCGCGACATCCGACAATAAAATACTGCCACCATTTGGAAGCTGAATAGGTAACTGGGAAACAGATGCGACACTACGGTCTTGCTCTCCAAGACGGATAACAAAATCAAAACGACGATCGCCTTCTAAAATCTCTCCCACGCTTTGTCCACCAATACTGGTTGCCACAAGGTCTTGAATTGAACGCACACTCAAACCATATTGTGCAGCCAAAGTTTTATTTACCTCGACATTCAGTAATGGCAAACCTGAGGTCTGCTCAACTTTCACGGCACTGCTACCCGATATTTGCTGAATGATTTTGGAGATTTTAGTCGCCTCAGTATTGAGGACATTCATATCATCACCGAAGATTTTCACACCAACATCACTACGCACACCTGAGATCAATTCATTAAATCGGAGTTCAATCGGTTGTGAAAATTCACTATTATTGCCTGGAATCGTGGCTAAATACGTCACCATACGGCCACGTAATTCATCTAAACTTTCTTTAGGATTTGGCCATTCTGAACGAGGCTTTAACATGATATAGCCATCTGAAATATTGGGTGGCATGACATCTGTTGCAACCTCGGCTGTACCCGTTCTGGCAAATACTGCCTTAATTTCAGGGAAACTCTTTAAAAGAAGTTTTTCAGTATTCTCCTGAATACGTAAAGACTCTTCTAAGCCTGTACTTGGTGAACGTAACTGTTGTACCGCAAAGTCTCCTTCACTGAGCTGTGGTGCAAATTCACTGCCGAGTTTGGTACTGATAAATCCCGTAATCACTAATACACACAGTGCAAAAGTCAGCACAACTGCTTTGTATTGATACGAAATATCAAGAGTTTGCTGATATTTAGCTTTTAGCCATAACATCCAACGACTTTCTTTTTCTTGAATATCGCCTTTGACCCACAATGCCACAGCAGCAGGCACAAAGGTGATCGATAAAATAATGGCTGCAACAAGGGCTAGTACCACTGTCAATGCCATCGGATGGAACATTTTTGCTTCCACACCACTTAAAGCAAAAATCGGCAAATACACCACCAAAATAATAAGCTGACCAAAAATAAGAGGACGACGTGCTTGGCGGGCAGCCAGAAAAACTTCCTTAAAGCGTTCACTTTGTGTGAGAGGTCGTTTTAACAGTTGCTGTGTATGGGCTAAACGCCGGATACAGTTTTCGACAATCACCACAGCACCATCGACAATGATGCCGAAATCGAGTGCACCTAAACTCATCAGATTGGCACTGATATTTTTCTGTGCCATCCCGGTTAAGGTAAACAGCATAGAGAGTGGAATGACACAGGCAGTAATCAAGGCAGCACGGATATTCCCTAAAAACAGGAACAGAATGATGATGACCAGGATTGCTCCCTCTACCAAGTTTTTCTGAACGGTTTTAATCGCCTTCTCAACCAAGGTAGTACGGTCGTACACTGTTTCAATCACTACCCCTTTAGGCAAACTATTCTGAATATCTTGAAGCTTGGCATCCACAGCTTTAGAAACAGTCCGGCTATTTCCACCCATCGCCATCATGGCAACCCCTAAAACGGTTTCTTTGCCGTTATAGGTTGCCCCACCGGTTCTTAAATCATGCCCAATAGAGACTTGCGCAATATCACCAACCCGAATTGGGCTGCCATTTGGGCTACCCAGCATGGTGTTCTCAATATCAGAAAGCCCATTGAATGCACCCGGTACACGTACCGTCAGTTGCTGACCATTGTCTTCAATATAACCTGCACCTCGGTTCTCATTATTTTGCGCTAAAGCCTGTTGCAGTTGTTCTAATGAGATATTCAGTTGCTGCATCCGGTTTAAATCGGGAGAGACCACATAGGTTTTTTCAAAACCACCAATACTGTTGACCTCTGCAACTCCCTTAACACGTTGCAGTTGAGGACGCACAATCCAGTCCTGAATCTCACGCAAATCCATCGGCGTGTATGCAGTTCCATCCGGCTTTTTCGCATTCGGATCTGCCTTCAGTACCCATTGATAAATCTCACCGAGACCCGTAGAAACGGGGGACATCGTCGGTGCGATTTGTGCAGGCAACTCAGATTGCGCCTCCTGTATCCGTTGGTTAATCTGCTGACGGGCCCAATAAATATCAGTCCCATCTTTAAAGACAATGGTGACTTGAGAGAGTCCATAACGGGATATGGAACGGGTAAGCTCCAGATCCGGAATGCCAGCCATGGCATTTTCAATGGGATAGGTAATCCGCTGTTCGACTTCAAGCGCAGTAAAACCCTTGGCTTGAGTATTAATCTGGACTTGGGTATTGGTAATATCGGGTACAGCATCAATCGGGAGTTTCTGATAGCTATACACCCCGACCGCAATCCAGGTACAGACAAAGAGCAACACCCAAATCGCATTTTGTATGGAAAACTGAATGATTCGTTCGAATAAACCTTCTGGTTTTGGCAGATCAGAATTAATGTTCATGGCCTGCCTCGTCTTTTTCTAATTCAGATTTCAACAAGAAACTGCCTTGAGCGATATACTTCTGCCCTTCAGTCAGCCCAGAAATCACTTCAAGCCATTGTCCATCACTTGAAGCCTGCCCCAATTGCACTTTCTGTGCTTTTAAGTGGACTTGACCTTTTTGTTCTGAATCTACGATGAAAATACTGTCTTCACCTTCAATACTTTGCAGCGCAGACTTTTGAATCCGAAGGGCTGATTTTGCTGTAGCTTCCGGAATCAACACTCTCACTAGCACATTAGAACGCAACTCAGTAGCTTGCGCATCGAGTTTTGCGCGCACCACCAGACGCCCTGTTTGTACATCTGCCTGAGAGGTTAAGCTTTGTACAGTAGCTTTATAGATTTGATCTGAATCATTCACTTTAAAGTCAATTTTTTGCCCGGCTTGCAGTTGACCTGAGAATTGATTCGGCAAATTAAACTCAAGCCATAAATCTTTCAGCTGTTCAATGACAAAGAGCTGATTAGCCAGTTGCACATTTTCACCGACCACAATATCTTTTTGACTGATCACCCCAGAGATCGGTGCTTTAATCAGAAAACGCCCATTGTTATTGCCACTTGCACCTAATGCATTTAAACGTGCTTGTGAGGACTGGACAGTAATCTGCGCTTGACGGTAGGCATTTTCGGCACGCTGGTAATCCTGTTTGGCAGAAATCCCCTGTGACCAGAGTTGCTGTTCGCGCTGGTAATCTTTACGGGCCAAATCCAGATTCACCTGTGCCATACGCAGATTTGCCTGTTGGTCGATCAGTTCAGGCACGATTAGTACAGCCAGCGTTTGTCCTTTTTGCACGCTCTGTCCTAAAGCCACATTGACCTGCTCGACATGACCACTAAAATTAGGCGATATATGCGCTTGTTGATCGGTATTCACCACCAATTTACCTGGCAGGGTTGTCAGCTTTTCAACCAATCCTGTGGATGCAACAGCAACTTTTAAACCTTGTTCAACCATTTGTTGGCTGGTCAGTTGTATTTCGCCTTCTTCAGCATGTCCTTCTTCAGAACTATCTTCATCAGAATGTTCGGCATTTCCCTCATCATGACCATGCCCCTCAGATTCAGTTTTTTTTGAACTTAACCAAATAACCAGACTGACCAAGACCGTAATCAGAATCAAAATTGCAATCATGAGAGACTGGGATATTTTTCCGTTTTGCTTGGCGTTCATTTTATCGTGCTCCCCCATTGATTAAATTTTGCGATGCTTCGACTGCCTTTTTATTCAGTTGTGTATAGGCATCCGAACGGCTAATTTCTTCATAACTTGTGCCAATACTGAGTGCCTCAGCTGCGAGGGCAGTTTGCCAAGCTTGACGTAGAATTTGTAATTGACCCAATCGAAGATTCTGCAGTTGGGTGGTTGCTTGCTGAACGTCGGTAATGGACAGTTTCCCTGCCTGAAACCCTTGTAAAGTACGGCTCTGAACTTTGGTCGCCAAAGTAACTTGTGCTGTTGTGGCATCGAACTGGCTACGTAAACCTTTGAGCTGATGCATGCTGTTGGCAATATTGAGTATTTGTTGCTTCAGCTCACGCTGCTGCTGTTGGTTCAGCAATATTTGCTGTTGCTGGACCATCGGGATCGCATATTGCTGGCGGTTGAAAATATTCAGTGGAATAGCCACGCCGATTGCCAAAGTCGTATCGTTGCTTTCATTAGGGGTTTTGCTACGTTTCATGCCTACATTTAAAGTCGGATTGGGACGTGCCTGAATTCTTAAATTTTCAATTTGATGATCCGATTGCTGAATGTTCAAGGCATAGAATTTTTCTAGCCACCCTTCAGCAATATACCGTTGCACAGTTTGGAGACTTTGCTCTGGCCAAGGGATAGCGGTTTTATTCAATTGAAGATGTGAAGATGTTTCTCCCCCCCACAAATTAGACAGCTGACGACCGGCAGCTTGTTTATTCAGCATCGCTTGCTGATAAAGTCGTTGGATTTCTAGCGCTTCAATTTGGGTACGCTCAAAATCAACCAGGGCAATACTGCCTGCCTGATAGCGTTTCTGGGCACTGTCCAGATTGGCTTTACTTGTTTTTAACTGTACTGAATAAGCAGACTGCTCAACCTCAGCAAGTGCAAATTGCGACCATGCAAATTTAACAATCAGTTGGCTTTGTGCCTTCCATAATTGCTGTTGCAATTGGATTTGTTGATTCGAGGTATTGGCAATCACCCGGTTCAGCTTACGCTGACCAAATAGATCTAGAGGTTGACTAACGCCAACATTGAATTCCTGTTCTTGACCTGAGCCAAAGCCAGACTGTTCTAAACTTATACTTGGATTCTGCCATAACCGACTTTGCTGAATATTCAATTCAGATATTTGCTGAACTTGTTGCCACAGCTTGTCTTGAGTCTGGTAACTTTGTACTTTTGCTAAAGCGGATTCAAAGCTGGTAACGTTTTCAGCATAGCTATATTGCATAGCCGCTGCACATATACAAGCAACCAAGCTATGACGCAAGAGTATAATTGATTGTGAAGACATGATTTTTCCCACTTATTTAAATAATAAAAGTGGTGGGAATGTTTTAGGCTACCCCACCATGAGCGGGGAAAATTTGGGAGGTGGGCTTTGTTGAAACAGGTCAGGAGCCTGATAGCTGTTTTTCCAATGAAATTGTGGATTCACTTTAACTTCAGAGCTTGGATGAAACACATCTACTTTTTCATTTTGTACAATCAAATGCGTCATCGATGGTAGATGATCTTGATGATCTTCACCGATTTCTAAATCGCTACTGAATGTTTTTATGTTTTCTGACTGTCCATTATGATCGTGTTGACGACTATCGCTGGCACACAAGGTATTTTGGTGATGACCAAAATGATAACTCTGCTGTGATTGAGGCTGTTGTTCATGGACACAAAAGGCCGCCGCCACATTCCAAAAGCTTTGGAACATGAACAATCCAACCAAGACTGTAATCCATGTAGTAGAACGCATCATCATAACAATCGAAAAATTTGTACCAAGTATAAGGCTTAGAGCCACTCCAAGGTCAAGCTTAATAAATTAAATTAAACATTCAATGAACACTGAATAGCCGGCACTTTTGCAAATTTACCTTGTCTCTATAAGCTCACATCAATTTCAGGTAAGAATAACAATAGATAGTGAACCGTACCGGGTTTGTCGGAGACTTTTTATTTAAGTTAGGCCACCTGACCTAACGGGTTAATCTTATCATTGTACATTGCTTCAAACTCAAAAGGCGATACATTGTCAACGGCATTCTAAAATTGACCCCTTTTACCTTACAAATGGCAAAGTAAAATTGCCCCCTGAAATCAGAGAAAGAGCGGTTCAATTACTAATTGAATCTGAAAAAGATTATCCTTCTACTTGGGCAGCAATCACAGCTATTGATCCTAAAATCGGTTGTACTCCTGAAACATTGCGTGTTTGGTATCAAAAATATTTAGATCAACAAAATCCTGTCAAAGTACAACAGATATCTGATCAAGAAAAAATGAAGGGTAATCCCCCCTAAAATACTAGCTCTTTAAAAGAGGCAGTATTATGCTTTTACAACATGGTGTTTAACTTGAGAAACTGAATTTAAAACAATCTACTGTAACTCTTCCAGACAGATATGAAATTAATCCACCCCTAGCCCCTTAAACACAGCATCTACCGGATCTGCATAAAAGCTGGTCTGGAACTTGGTAAACAGTTCCACAGGAATCGTTGGGATATCTGCCGCACTACTCATTGGCAAAGCAACCTTCTTGGCACCCGCATCAAAAGCAACTTGCAGACATTCGGCAATACTTTCCACCGGTGTCACTGAACCACCCAAGCTCATATCACCCAGTACCACCATCTGACTTTGAACCGATCGTCCTAAGAGGCCAGAAGCGAAAGCCACTAAACTTGGCAGAGCAAGATGGCTGAGCGGGCCGGTATTCTGTAATTCCACCACATGTAAATGGAAATCATGTTCCAGCACCTTACTCCCCCCCGAGATCCGGGATGCATTGGCCTTGAAGTAATCAAAAGCAATCTTGACCTGTTCTTTGGCACTACTTGAATTCCATAAGCCAGATGTCGCCAATTTTCCTGAACCTTTAGTGACTTGAAGTTCTAAGCGGTATAAGCCTGGCATGCCCTTATTACTGAGGCCAATGGTATACAGAAAACCTGGTTTAGCAGGACCTTCGGGAATAAGTCCGCCACCCCCCTGCTCTTTGACTGAAACAAAATGCTCTTCTAAGGTGTCATTGTCGATATAGCTGAAATGCACATCATAGAATTCCATCCCTCCAATTTTCTTCAGCTGTTCTTTGACCCGACGGCGCACCTGCAGTGCATATTCCAGGCATTGCCGTACATCTTCTTTGTTAAACTGACCATGTGGGTAGAGCAGCTTCATCAATCCAGAAACCGTCTTGCGAACGGCGATCACATCACGCTGATTCAGGTTATTCCCTAGCTTGAAGTACTTCTCAATGGCATCCGCAAAACTACGCTTACGCATTTCCCGGAAGAATTCAGCAAGATAATCAACGATTAGACCATAACGGTTGGTAAAGAATTCCGGACGCATTTTTGGAATTTCCCAACCCGGGATATAGGCATGAAAGCGATCAAAGAATGCTGAATCGATCATTGCTTCAGGGAACGGCGCCAAGAGATGGCTGGTTTTAACCAGAGATTCCACACTTTGGTTGATATTACCCACAAAAACCATCGAAGCTGAGGCTTCCATCTGTTCACGACCACGGGCAAAAGATCCTGAGGCCATATAGTCTTTCATGATCTGAACGCCATCTTTGTCCTTAAAGGAAATACCGGCAACTTCATCAAAGGCCACCACATCCCACAACCCCACCAGACCAATACGGCGGCTACTCATGTTATAGAACAGATTGGCGACAGTGGTTTGCCCACCTGAAACTAGAATACTATTCGGTGAACACTCTTTGTAAATATGGCTTTTCCCGGTACCGCGTGGTCCAAGTTCACAGACGTTATAGTTATTTTCAACGAACGGAACCATACGCGCTAATAGGTGCCATTGCACGTCCTCTTTTAACGAAGCCGGTTCCATGCCGATCGAACGGATTAAACTCTCGCGCCACTGATCAGTGCTTAATGCTGCTCTGCCACTGAAAAGTTCATCCATATTCATATTCGGCATTTGAATCGGCTTGAGTAAACTCACCCCAAATGGAGAATTGGTTTGTCCTTCTTCAAAATAGTAACTGAGCGTAGCAATGACCCAGATACCACCAACAAGTAATTTTTCATACTCTTTGACGATGCCTGCCGAGATTTCGGCATCTTTAATGCCCAGATTACTAAATGATGCTTCGTATTTGTCTTTACGCTCATTCAGCTTTACGGTCACCCGATCAATGACCTTATAACTGCCACGTTCACGGATCAGGGATTTCACCTTCTCGGCTTCATCAGGTCGTACATAGTTCTCTGCCAGCACGGTCTTTACGTTACGCAGTCCCTGCTCAATGATCTCTGGATCATCCGAGGCACAGTACATCCCCAGTAGGTATTCGAGTACATAGACTGGGACATTGGCCCCTTCTTTGATCAGTTTAGTTAGATCCTTACGTACCACCCGCCCAGCAAAGTGTTCATTCAGCAGCTGATCCAGTTCTTTATCGTTAGCAGATTCCATGTAGGCTACGCTCTATCGTTAATTCGTTATCAGAAGAAGTCATCGGTAAATGCCAAATCAATGGTGACCTTATAGCGTTGCATCTCGATATTCAGGTCTTTGTCCTTCAGTACCAAGAAGTAATCTTTCTTACGGTCAAAATCAGTGCCAGACAATGACAGCCTGACCTGCTTGACCCGATCGGCAACAGAGTCGGTACTGCTATCAAAAGTCAAAGTTTCTTCACTGGAAACTTTGAGATCCCCATCATAAATGGCAATCGATAGGGTTACTGGCATAACCAGCTCACTGACAGCTTCGGTTTGCATCAAATCAAACTTCTGGATGTTACTGACCATCTTCAAGGTAGATTTGGTAGAAATAACACCGACTTTACGCTTGGTTCGTTGTCCAGCCTTTTCACCACGTAGCTGTTTTACCATCAGTACCGGCACCACAATTTCCTGAGGCATGATGCCGCCATGCACGAAACGTGAGCCTCCTACAAAATGGAAACGGTTCGCCCCTTTTGGAATCCAGAAATCAGTCGCAGATAATGTGCCTGCCGTAGCTTGGGTTGAGCCTTTCCAGGCTTCCTTGCTCTCTGGTAAACCATGCCCAATCACATAGCGTTTTTTGCTCTTCAATGTATTGGCAGGTTTTTCAGTCAAGCTTGAACGATCCGCAGATTCCAGTTTACTTTGCTGGAACAGGAAGCCATGGTCGGCTGTAATCAACAGGGTAGAAATATTGAAGTGCATTAAGATTTTGCGGCTGAGTTCGGTCAGCTCTTCAATGGCATGTTCTACCGCCATAAAGGTTTCTGATTCTGTCGAGGCGCTGTCACCGCGTGCATCAATCACGTTGTGATAAACGTAAATCAGCTCATGGTCTTTCAGCGCTTCACGGCCTTCATCACGCGACCAGCCTTTTACCATTTCAGCGGTGACTGCCAGACCATTATAGGCCGCCAGAATTTTGGATCGTGCTGCAGTCCCTTTGCTGGACTGCCCATCTACTAAAACATCATCCCCTGCGGCCTCTTTGTACTCCAAAGTCTGATGCGGCAATAACGAGGCCATGCCAAGTGTGGTGTAACTTGGGACAACGCCCAGCTGTGAAGACAAGGTCGCTTCGGAATAACGCTTTTCATTAATACGATCACGCAGCTCTACCGCAGCTTCATAGCGAAAAGCATCACTGATAATTACCACAATACGGCGTTTCGTTGCAGAACTGAGTAAGGGTCTGACGTGAATATCGTAGAAGTTCTGCTGGTTTGGGATATCTGCCATTTTCCAGACATTCAAGCGTTGCTCAGCTTCAATCCGCTCTCCCCAGTTTCGTGCCAAGTGGTCAATAAACCAGTAGGAATAGCAATTTTCGACTTCTTCATCGAGTTTTTTCAGGATATCGACATGAGCGCGTTGAGAAGCAGCACTGTAGTGGCGGTAGGCCAGATCAAAGCGATACAGCTCCTGCTTGTAGGCTTTATACAAAGCTTCGCTGGAGTCGAAATAAAACCCGGAATCAAACTGCTGTCGCAGGCTGAACAGCTCAATCGCTGCCTGCAACGCTGTATAGACGGTACGGTATTTACGGCGGGTTGCATCGTCCTTATGCTTGGACGCCCAATAGCCATCCAGACGGGTAGAAATAATCGTTCTGAAATGTTCCAGTTCAGCTTTGGCTGCTGCGGGGATATGACTGGCCAAATCAACAATGATCTTTTGTTCAATCACTTCAAAGGTCATGACATCGAGCAGCTGCTCCAGATCAAAAGCCCCGACCTTTTCTTGGATCCGCAGTGCATTGGCCACGCTCTGGGAGAGTGTATCGAAGGTTGGGTAGTATTTAGAACTGTCTCTCCAGCGCGACAAAAAGGCTCTAGCCGTCGCACGGGAGCTGACGGATGACATCACCAGTTCCTGAGCCCATACCGGTACATCGCCCAAGCTTTCACAGAAACCTGTAGTCATCAAACGGATAAAGAACGTACCGAGCTTGAATGGCACTTCCCCATTCAATTCTTCAACCGATGCTGGATAACCAATTTCCGCCTGTAATGCGGTGACTAAAGCTGGCACCAGTTGGAACTTTTCCAGTTCAGCAAAGGAGTCTGGATTGACTTCCAGACTCAGATTCTGCTGTACCATTTCATCTGCCAGTGCCAGAACGATATGCATAAGTTCGGCACTGTCAGCCTTGACCACAGCCGCAATCATGGCCATATCCAGATCCTGTTCATCTGCATCAGACTGGATATAGCGTTTCAATGTACTCAGACGGGCTTTGGCTTTGAGGAACTCTTCACGTTTGGCCAGATGTTCTCTTAAACTTTGTTGTTGTAAACCGAGCTCATTGAAAATAATCGAGAAACGATCGGCATAGAAGCTGCGTGAATACAGCTTGATGTCCAGTAACCAGTCTTTTTCGGTTTCAGGCTCAGGGCTTGGGAAATACAGCAAGTATTTACCCTGCTGATCCTCAAGTTCCAGTTTAAGCTTAATCGCAAGGCTGGATTCTTCTGCCATATTCAGAATCTGGACATCATTTAGCTCTAGGGCTTTGATTTCTTCAGTAAATGACTGTTCTGCATCGTACCAAAAGACAATTCGATGCTGTTCAGTATAAAAGGCTTGTTCCAGGCCTTGTTGAAGTTGACTTAAGTTCATGCAACCACCTCTGCATGATCTAGTGTGGAAGAAAAGCTATTCATTATTTCTCCCCCGTCACAGCTTTCACTTCAGCCAACAAGTCCCCAAACTTGCCATAGTTCACTTTCACCCCATCATCTAGATCCAGTGAAATACGCTGATCGGCATAGTGACGCAGCTTTTCCTCAAAGGTACTGAGTTCAGCTTGTTGCTTATGCAAATCTTGCAGTTTTTTCTCGATACGTTTGATTTCAGCCGCAGAGTCACTACTTTCTTTTGCTGTTTCTAGAGAATTAGCATAAGCAGCCATTTTGGAAATCAGTGGCATGACGTATTCAGTACGCATACGCGCCAAGGTGCTTTCGTTATAGCGGTGCAAATACACCAACGCCTGGAAAGCGCCTTGTTTACCACTGCTAAATAACCAGTAGATCGGACGCTTTTTATAGGTTTGCATGTGGTCTTTATAGAATTTACTAGCAAGATAACGGCGAATGGTGTCTTCAGCGGTTTCACTAGCTTTTTTATCCAAGCTTTCTGCCAACCACAGCATATTAGCGTCTAGTGTGTCTTTACCCCACACTGCAGTTAAGAACTCTTGGATACGGTGTGTAGCATCATCTTCAAACCAGTGCATTTCGGTGAGTGGAATAATACCGTCAGCATCGGCTGGGAATGTCTGATAACGACTAGGATCAAAGTCTTGATTGCCTGCATGGGCATAGATCAAGCCAGGTTCATCTAGGCTATAGCGTCCCATCATGCAACCAAGTGCATAAGAAACTAAACGCTGGCTGTCTTTTTCACGGTCGGCACGGGTTAGGGTGATTTGTTCATCGGGTACATCAGGCGTCAGTTCGTCCTGTAAACCATAAGCATCAATAAATAGCTTATTGTTTTCTTCTTCTAAGCGTTTCATCTCAGCCACGGCGTCAGCATTTTGCTGTTGCCAGGTGTTAAAAGCTTGTTCGAGGTTTAGCTGCCCCGTACGGATAATTGGGTTTTGAGTAAAGTCCCATGAAGTTTCATAGGAGTCCCAATCCGATCTAGATATATCAACCAGAGACTGGATAACTTTATTTATAGGAATTGAATCAAATTTCACTACTGGCAATTTACCAATATGCCCTGCTTCATAATTTAACGTTGGACTTATGATGTTTAAAAGGCTTATAGCTATTTTAGAATTCATAAAACCTAAAAATACATCTAAATGTTCATTCGAAAATAAAGCTTTCCCTCCGCTTCCAAAAATAGAATTCGTCATTTTTCTCATTGAAGGAAGGCTACTTGATATTCCAGACCAAGTAACACCTGTTTTAAAATAAAATTCTGGACTTACTATTCGACCTCCAGCTGCCCCTTTTGTTTTTTCTCTTATATCACGACCATTATTTTTCCAATTTACCACATACACCTCATTACCAGCCCATTTTCTAAAATCTCCCCCTTTAACAAATGGAAACCACATATAGTCACTATCTTGAGTATTAATAATGCTGGTAATACCAAATCCAATTTTTAAATATGAAACCTCAAACCAGAATCTTAAAAATTGATTATTGTCTGTAGTTGATAGGCCACTTTTAGGTTCTGCAACATCATCCACATATTTTCCTAATATAAAAATTTCTCTTACCTTTTCACTCACCCAATAAGCCACAGGACTACCTGGAATTTTCTTAAAGTCATCTTGAATCGTTGAATCAAAGCGATTTAGTCCTGCTTTTAATTCATTTTCTTTTTGATCCTGCTCTGTATCCACTAACCTAAAAAATACGGGCTTGAACCCATTTAGATGTTTACCTTGCATCACAAATGCAGTCGCTTGTACCACCTCTCCTGAGATTTCAGGGAATGCTCTTGCACCTAAATGTGCCATAGTTTGAATCGTGCGATCTTGTAACAGCTTTTCACGCATCGCCTCATAAGAGGATAAGAACATCCAGCTTTGCATAGCGACCATGCTGTTAAAGCCATTGTCCTTACACCATACAAATCCACGCTCAATAAACATGGCAAACAGGTCTGACTTGCTGTCAGGGAATTTTTTCTTCGCAAAATCTTTAAGTGCTGTATTCATGCCCTTACCGCCCATATACGGCGGGTTTGCAATTACTGCATCATATTGTTTAGCCAGTAATATAGCTTGTTGTACTAAAGGCAATAACTCTTGTGCTGACTGCTGTGCAAAAATATCTCCTGATTCTAATGCTGTATTCAGCTTGGTTTCTAAGTCAGGTAGTTTCTTCGCAAATGCTGCAGGAATTTGAATTAAAGAACCAAAGGTCGAAGAGTGTTCAAATAAACCCAGTAACTCTTTTAAATCTGCCTGTGCAATACCGGTATTTGCCAAGTCCTGACTGAATGCGTCTAAACGTTCAGGTTGGCTGTCTTGCAACGCAATAATATTCAGCTTCGGTGGATTGCTAAATAAACGGCGGTCGTCCTCACGCGCTTTCATTAACAATGCAAAACTAGCTAATTGTGCTGCACGGGTATCAATATCAATGCCGTACAGGTTGTTTTCCAGAATCAAACGTGGAATATCTCGGCTGCGGTAGCCACGTTCTAAATAAATCGCTTTTAAGCAATCATAGGCTTCCACCAGAATATGCCCCGAACCACAGGCCGGATCCAACACCGTAATACTTTCTGGGTTTAAGCTATCGCCATCTTCACTGATCCGCACATCAATCAGCTGTTTCAGCTGTGCATTGACTTCATCGGTCTGTTCCGCCGGCTGAATATAGTATTCCCATGCGCTGGCCAGGGTACTTTCCGGCTGTGCCATCATCCATAAACGACCGACACTATTCTGCACCAGATACTTCACAATCCAGTTTGGGGTGAAGAGTTGCGTCGCGGCAGGAATGTCCTCACTCTTGACAACTTTACCAATCACTTGATCTTTCTTTTCAGAAATATAGAACTGATACAACCAGCCAATAATCTGCACATCATTCCAATCTTCTTCTGGAATACTGCTCACCAAATCACGGATCAAAGAATCGGTTTTGGTTAAATTGTCAGGTAATAACAGTTCTGACTCATCAGAAACCTGTTCAAATAGGAGTGGCATCACCTGATTCAACGCATGACATTGAGCCAGTAATAGCTCCCGATACAGCTCTTCGTCTTTATTGCCATCTAGCTTGAGATCAGCCACACGGCTGGCATCTAAATTCGGTAGCTCAATGTCCAGACATTCTTCCAGAATTTGTGGCAAGCCTGCACTGCCATCGGCACTACTGAGTACACGGCGACCATGATCCAGTAAGCCTTTGCATTCCATATAACGAATCGCGCAGAGACGGTTAAACCAGCTGTAAGCGATATAATCAATCGTCTGCTCAAAACTGCTGGTTTGAATGCGTTTGATCAGCTTGTCACGTGGTTTCATGACTGATAGCGGAAAAACCTGATCGCCAATCAGCAGCAAGTCGCCTTTCTGTTCAGCCGGTAAAATGCGGTCTGCGGTGATGCCATATTTGGCGGCCTGCTTGCGCATCGCTGCGATAAAATCATTTCGTGCTTGCGGTGCGTATTTTTTAATATTACTGGTATTCATCTTTAAACCTTTAATCAATGACTGATGCCGATATCCCTAAGCCCTGTTAGCGGATACGCACACGCTTTTTGTCACTCACGATTTTTTTCAATTCAGCTTTGAGTGCGTCTACAAACTGATCCACTGATTCTTCTGTTTCCAGATAGACACTACTGGAGCTTTTGCTGTAAATGCTGGCGACATCGACTTCCACCACCGGTTTCGGTGGCACTACGGCTATCGCAGGCTGTACCGGACTCGCAGCAGGTGCTGATGTAGCTGGGCTGGAGGTGGTTGCAGTGTTGGTTACACTCTCGGCTTTGCGCTGAGCCAGTTGTGCCGCTTTGGCCTGTCGCTGGATTTCCGCCTGAACTTCGCTTTCCAACTCATACAAGGCTTCATCAAAACGCTCGACGGCGGTTTGGGTTTGCAGCATATAAATGGTGGACAGGCTAGTTTCCACTTCAATATCCGCTTTGAGCAATTGCAGCGGACGCAGTAGCTTGTTACTCAGCTCAGCTGTAGCAATGCCGCTGTTCTTGATTTCAGCTTCCAGCTGTTTGATCTTGTCATCCAGCTGCTCTAGCGCCTGACTGCGTTTTTCAGTTAGTAAGCGTTGATTGACACTTTCCACGGTGCGAACCAAATCAGCAACTTTATTTAACAGGCCATAGGGAGATTCAAGGGTGGAAATACGATGTAATTCAGACAGGGCTTTTTTTGCCACATCATCACTGCCCAACGCCTGTTTGTTTTTCTCAAAATGACGTAAGGCCTGTTGCAGTTGCTGCCAGCTCGGCATCTGGTTAGTGAAGAACTCATGAATATCACGATAATCTTCTTCCAGATCCAGATAGTCGTCCTTGTTCTCGACCACGGCCTTAAAGAAATCAAAGCTGTCGCTATTCGCCAGCAGACGTTCCAAAGTCAGAATCGACTTTTCAATCACTTTCTTGCCTGGGAACTGCCCGACATCAGTTTTACTCTTATACGACTTAAAGTTGGCTAACCAGTTTTTAAAATGTTGGGTATAGAATTCAAATAGCTCTTTTTCTGTCGCTGGTCCCATGGCCGAGAATAGGTCTTGGGTGAGTTGGCGTGCCTGTTTCAACACCTGATCATCAGTCTGGCGTTTTTTAATGATCGACACATCACGGCGACGACGGCTGTTTTGTAAAGGCTCAAAGGCCTCTTTCAACTGTAAGCTGCCGCCATTTAACTGCAGAGAAATCCGCCCCATTGCCGCCAGCTGACCTACCAGCAGTAAAATCTCGGCATCTGGCCAGCCATAAGGGCGTTTGGCAAAACGATCTATCACATCCGAGACCAGAATACGCTCTGTACCAGTGGCCCGTAGTGCAATGTACTGCTCTACTTCCTGTAGGGCTTTCGGATTGCTTTGACCGCCATCCAGAGACAATCCGAGTTGCGCCATATCATCAACAGTCAAGACGGCGTTCAGTTCACGCCAGGCATCCTGCTGATAGACCTGCAAATAGCTCAGTTTGGTATAAGTGTTTTCCAGCAGATAACGACAAGCCTCATCCAGCTTGGTGGTTGGACTTGAAGATGAAAGTTGTAGATGTTGACCCAAGGCATAACTTTCCGCGTCCAGCAACATTTCTTCGACCCGGGCACGCAGACGTTTTTTACGCTCCTGATTCTCACGGCCACGGTCTGCCAGAATACGGGTGATATCGGATTGGGTACCATCATCATTTAAGCGGATGAATTTATTGGTTTTCAGCCAGGTGCGCAGTTCATTAAAGAACTGTTTATCGTCTGCCAGTTTAAACAGTACCTGCCCTTCGGCCTCGGCGCTCTTACCAATACAGAAAGCTTCTGTGTAGAGGTTATATTCCGTATCCAGTGGAGAAATGATTTCAACTTTCAAATCGCTCTCATACTTGCCATCCAGGCTATGACCATCCAGAAAACGACCAATCTGATAGTCCATCTTGTTGGCTTGATGGCGGTATTTGTTCTGATCCCTCAGTAAATCTTTAAAGATTAGATTAGCTAACTCTTTATTTTCTTCTGAAGCCGCTAAGTCTGTGGCTTTAATTTTACGGGTAATATCGCGTTCTTCATTGGTCAGGAACAGGAACTCATCACCATTCCTAGTAATCAGGCTCTCTTTTTCCAGACGCAGTAGGCTCTCTTCAATCCGCTTGCGCAATGCCAGCTTATCTTCATCAATTTTCTCAATCGACAAAGTCACCAGGTTATCCAGCGTACCTTTGATGATATCGACATAGCGGATCATGAACAGGGTACGCAGCATCTGCACATCAAAACTATCCAGGGTTTTATTCTGCCCTGCCTGGTCGATGGTACGCTTCACTGCTGTATCCAGAAATCCTTCCACTGAAGTATAGAAGCGGTGGAAAGGAACCAGGGCCCCGACTTCATCTGTAGCAATCGCATTCGCGGCCATCTGGAACGCATCCAACATGGACCGTTCACCATAGGCCAGGTGTGCACCGGTCGCACCGACCTTACGGATTTCTTCAAAAACTTTCTGCACCAGCTGGAAATGGTACGGCGCAAAAGGATAGTTATTGATAAAGCTGTCTGGACCCTCATAGTTCTTGAGTGTTGGGCCTGAACGGTCAAAGGTGATCTGGTTTTTTAAGATATCGCCCTTTTGCTCAAACACTGATCTGAGCAGTGCTTCAGCTTCCGGGGTTTTACGTAATAAACGTTTCTGGATGACTTCATCGGTATTGGAACTGGACAGTGATAACCGGGTTTTAAAACGTCCAGCAATCTTGGAGAAGTCATTGGCTTTGGAAGAAGACATCTCACCTAAAACAGCATCGATGTCTGCCTGCGAGGTGACGATAATCCAAGCGCGGCCTTTACAGATCGTACCCAAGTTTTCAGTAATGGTTTGCAGTGTCAGCATCAAGCGGGTATCGCTGCCAATAAACTGCCCCACTTCATCGACCAAGAACAACATGCGTTGCTGGGGTCCTTTGCTGTCCAGGTATTCTTTCACCCACTGACAGAAGTTTTCCACCGAAACACTAAAGGTCTGCTCAGAATCCTCAAACCATTTATGCGCAGCTTCAGCAGATAAGTTGAGGGCTTGGGAAATTGCGGTTTCGACATCATCCTGATAGAACTGATAGCCGTCACGCTCCTCTAGCCAGGACATGCCGCTAGATTCTTCAAAAGCCTGTTTAAAGCGCTCATACACCCCTTTCTGGCTCAGGTGACGTTCCATATGTGCAATATGTGGATGATCGGCACTAAAACCCTGATATTCGTTAAACACGCGTAAAAACACATTCAGAATCGGATTACCATCATCATTGGAGCTGGCTTTACTGTCGATATTAAATAGGATGACATCGGCATGATGACTAACCGCTTTACCAATATCCGCACGGATAAACGCATCCCGGATTTTGCTTTCATCAAAGAATTCTGCAGCACTGCGTTCGTTACCTTCCGCGTCACGTGCCACTTTATTGGCCAGAATATACGACAAGGTTTTCAGGAAATGTGATTTACCTGAACCAAAGAAGCCCGAAATCCATACGCCGACACGGTTGGCAATCGAAGGATCGCTTAGGTCTGTGCCATAAGACTGGAAAAAGTCCCGAAAATGCTTTTCCAGTTCATTGGTGACCACATACTCATCGAGTTCCTGATAAACCGTAGTATTGTCATTCTGGTCTGCTTTTACGACCCCGTTAATCGCACGATCTAATGGCTTATAAAAAAGTTCTTTAATGTTCATCTCAATCAATTCCCCGGAATTCTTATTTCTATTTGCCGTGTTAAGGCACTAATCTGAATGCTCTGTAGTAATTATTGCTTGGAATTTTTCCAAATAAACTCATCGCTTGACCGTCGTAATAACCTGGGTAAAACAGCACCACTGGCTTATGCCCCAGTAACGAATGCAAACTGTTTAATAAGTGATGGGCACGTAACAGTGGCCAAACCGACCCAACCCCAGTCATCAACACAATATCTTGCGCATTGGTGGCATATTTACTCACCAGATACGGCGCGAACTTATCCATATGCAGTGGGCCCTTTAAGGCTTTGAGCAGCGCTTCATCGCCTTTGGCTTTTTGCATTTGAATGGCTTTATCGATGAAGTTACGCTCAGCCAGATAATCCACCACGGCTTGCAGCAGGTTGATATTCACCACCTTCAGCTGACTGTGTTTTTTCTCCAGCATCCCTTCGAGAAAATGCAAATATTCGCGCACTTTCAACTCATCTTCAGGCGCATAATCAAAAATCCAGAAGCCAATTTCATTGCCCAATCCTTGTCCAGTGAGAAACTCAGTGGAAAGAATTCGCTCTGGAATCTGGTTCAGACGCTCATGTATTGTTTGACTCATTGCTGCCCCTCTACAACTACCGCGTCCATAGCGACACTTCCATAGATCTTTTAATGCGTTGTTTATAATGTTCTTCCAACAGGCTACGCAGCTCTGCTCTGACGATCACGCGCTGCAACTCCAGCTTACGGGTACTTTTTAAGTAACCGGCTTCTGCCAGCATGCGAAACACCACCTGCCCCATTTTTTTCTTGCTGGACTCTTTCCAATCAAAGATATCCGGATCACGTTGTGAGCGTTCATCCAAAAAATCTGACCAGATATAACTGTCCAGGTATTGAGCCTGAGAGATATAGGCCTCTCTCATCACCGTTTCCATAAACTCAAGCAGCAACAGGTTGCGTTCCAATGCGCCACAAAAAGCCACCTGGGTCGCCAGCTCATCATCCCCATCACGTAGTGCTTTCCAGAAATCAGGCTCCAAGCGCTCCAGACGCTTACGAATAGCGGTGGCATTGCGTTGCGCCGAAGCCGCAGTTCTTTTTTGCAGAATATTGTCAATCTGAATGGCCTGATGCCATTGTTCTGGAGTCGCCTCTCGTAATAACAGATCCGCGATCAGCCGGCTTTCACGTACCATCAGTGAGCCACCAATTAGGTCACTGTCATAATGAAATTGTTCTAACATAGCCAATCTCCTATGAAGCTTGATCAAACAGGTAAGATGACAGCTTTTCGATATCTGAGCGTTGTAGTACCAAGGGATATTTCAAGGCATCATCCGCCTCAGCCAGCGTGATCGCGGCCTGATATCGCTGCAAAGTATAGTGAGCCAAGGCTTTTTTCACCGGAATCTGTAATCTGCCATCAGGCATGCCGAAGTCTTTTTCGACCAGCGCTTTTTGAGCTGCATTCAATTTTGGATTCGGGATCAGCGTCAGTACAATTTCTTCATGCCATTGCTGATCCTGAGCAGGGTCTACTGACTCAATCGCCATCACAACAGGTGTGCGATCAATTCTGGAGAGTAAAAAGTCCTTAAACTGCTTGCTCTGATGGCAATAGGCACGGACATGCCAGCGAAAACCGGTATACACCAGGGTGTGTGGGGAAATGATGCGTTCATGCCACTGCGGATTCTGCATCGAGGCATAAATCATTTTTAAAGTACTTTGGTTGCGGCAGGCACGCAAAACTTCCCGAATCACTTCAGGACGTACACTGCGATCAGGTAATTGAACTGCTGTAAGATTCGGTTCTGGCATCGCAATAAGGGCATGCGATTCACTGACCAAGCCCGAGAGCATATTGAGATATTCATTGATATGCGCTGTAGTCAGTACAGGCTGGAAGCTGGCCTTAGGCACATAACCCTTGACGGAGGGGTCATGAATCAAGGCATCGGGGTTATACAGCGTATTGTAACGCTTGATATCCGCAGAAGCCTGCTGTCGACTGAGCCCAAACCAGCTCATCAAACGATTGGTAACCAAACGACCTTCCCAGTAAGCAAGCAACTCGATGGCTCGCATTCGAAGAAGCACTTCATGCTTATCTGTCGTCATATACCAATCAGTCAATAAATAGCAGCTTTAAGATTACCCTACAGCAAATATACAGTAAATATTTTTGACGGTATTTAAAGGTAGTATTGCAATCATCAGATAAAAAATATACTAGTATCCTGATGATAGCCGTCAAAGTACGATCTCTAGCAGATCATGGATCCTGGTATAGCGCGTGAATTGAGCTAAGTTTTAGAATGAGAGAAATATGGGTTTTAGATTTCGTAAAAGTATTAAATTATTCCCGGGTTTTAAAATTAATCTGACCCATAAAGGCATCAGCAGTGCCAGCATTGGCAAACCTGGTGCTTCTCTAAATATTGGGAAAAAAGGTACGCGAACCAGTGTCGGCATTCCAGGTACGGGACTATCTTACTCTAAACACCAACCTTACTCTAAAAAGACCCGTGTTCCACAACCGACATCGCTAGAACACACGGAATATAATCCTCAGAATTTAGAACAACCGAAGGCAAAGATATGGCCTTGGATTATTTTTGGAATATTGTGTTTTATGGTGGGTGCCGTCATTTTTTAGCAAGAACCGCATTGTATTTTAATCAAAAAAAAAATGCCCAGATGGATGAATGGGCAAACTAAGGAATTAATATCCTTCAGAAACTCCAGCGCAATTCTCGCTACTTTCAGTAAGCGACTCTGGCTCAATCATGATAGTCTGACTCAATCGAGTCGAGGTAAATCGATCCATCACAATTGGAGCAGAAATTATGCTTGATCACACTCTTGGTTAATGCTGAAAAGTCTTTGAGTTTTAATTAATAAATAATAGTATCCATGTCTACCCTCAACTTTACTTATTTTCAGATAGCAACCAATCGAGAGCACTCATTTTTACAATACCATTATAATTCGCTTCAGTCCCTATCGTGTCTAATGTAAGCAAATACTTGGGATACGAATCAGAAATTTTCTGTAATGGACGTAACTCTCGGCTGAGTGTCTCCTCATTGAGCGTTTCTAATGCCACCTGATAATAAGTTAAATTCTGTAAAGTATCGACAGCAACAAAATCAATTTCATATTCATCAACCCGCCCTACATAGACCGTATAACCTCGTCTGACAAGCTCAAGATAAATCACATTTTCTAAGATATGACCTTGATCAGCATTAGCATCAGGCAACATAATCCGGCGCAATCCGACATCAACTAAATAGTATTTTTCAGAGGATTGTAATAACTCACGCCCGCGTACTTTAAATTGTGCGGCACTATAAAATAACAAACTGTCCTGTAAGCCCTGAATATAGCGTTTTACTGTTTCAAATGAAATTTTAACCCCACTTGAAACAAAGGTATTTTTAATTTTATTGATGGAAATAGCTGAGCCTGTCACGCTTGCCAAATATCTTGTGACACGCTCGAGAGAGTTAATATCGGCAGTATTCAAACGTGGAATAACATCTTTAAACATTACACTGGCATAGACCGCTTGCAAGTAATCATAAGTTTCCTGCTGGCTAGTCATGGCAAGCGTATAAGGGAAACTACTGCGCGTATACATGGCATACAAATCACGATTTGATAATTGTTGGATGATCGGATTATTTTCAATATGCCACTGTTTAAATTCTTGGAATGAAAGGGGTAAAACATGTTGCTCTATATAGCGTCCTGTAAGTAAAGTCGCAAGTTCTCCACTTAGAAAGAATGCATTTGAGCCTGTAATATATAAATCGATATAATCCCGAACATATAAAGAGTCGACTACTTTCTCAAAATTTGTAACATGTTGAATTTCATCTAAAAAAACATAGTTTTTTTTACTTTTATCAACTTTGGATAATACATAATCATGTAGTTTACGGTAATCGGTGAGTTCTTCAAATTCCATAAATTCGA
Organism: Acinetobacter sp. YH12138; assembly: GCF_015218525.1. NCBI lineage: Bacteria > Pseudomonadati > Pseudomonadota > Gammaproteobacteria > Moraxellales > Moraxellaceae > Acinetobacter > Acinetobacter sp. YH12138. The sequence continues at coordinate 94,454 of NZ_CP048672.1, forward strand.
AGTTGATGGCAATGATGTTTTCGGCTTGTACGCCCTGTGCTTTTAGGTCTTGTTGAAACATCGCCAATAAGGTGGATTTTCCAGAGCGACGCACACCTGAAAGTACTTTAATGACATCACGGTCTTGCCATGTATTCAGAAATTTTAAGTAGCCATCACGTCGAATATTAGCGCTTCTCATTATTTACACTTAGAATCTAAAGTTTTAATAAATTCTATCAAATTTTAGAATGTATATGTAAATATATTTAGTTTTAAGAAAAGTTTAAAGGTTAAGTGAAACATTCAAAGCTGCTGTAGAAGCATGTAAACATGCAGATCTGATCAAAATCCAAATTCTGTCTTTTTGATTATTTTCCATGTCATGTTATTTCATTTATGCTACGAGTTAACTGCTATATAAATTAAGTGAAAAGTAAATGGAACTAAGTTGTTAACTAGAGTGGAACTCATTTTTGTTGTGCTGATGGTCTCAGCCTTAATCCTAATTGCTTATGAAATGCTAAAAGGTTTATTTTAGAGCATCTATACAATTTTTGATCAAAAAAAGCCCACAGAGGGAATCTATGGGCGAAACTAAGGACCTTGACGGTCATTCAGAAACTACAGCTAGTTTCTGGTTGTGATTCTGGACTGAATTAAAAATAACCATATTGGCTGAATGTATCAAAAGTTAAATCATGTGATTAATCATTGATACTTCTGCAAAAATGAGCTCATCGCTCTGTTGATTAATACAGTAATTCACCAAACAAAGCCGCTCTAATCTCTTCCAGGCTCAGATCTGATTTCATCCTATTACAGATGGGATGAACCAGCAGACCATTCTCTAGAACACCTTGCCCACCTACGGCTTTGGCAATCCGATGATCCGATTCAGTAGAATCAAGATAGATCAATCCATCACAAATGAGGCAAAAGTTATGATTACCCACCAGAAAATTGTGCTTAAGCAGACTCTTGGTTAATGCCGAAAAGGCCTTGGGCTTTGACCGAGAAATTGGACTAATCGACTCCACATATCCCACTCTATTGTAAACAAGACATTTTTATCTTTTATATTCAATGGCTTATTTTCCTGCTAATTGGTAATACCATGAAAAATACCATGCTCAGAAAAGGCTTAACAATATTTTGAAAAATTGCCTACTGAGCGCTGCCGCACAGCTCCATAGGCCGCTTTCCTGGCTTTGCTTCCAGATGTATGCTATTCTGCTCCTGCAGCTAATGGATCACCGCAAACAGGTTACTCGCCTGGGGATTCCCTTTCGACCCGAGCATCCGTATGAGACTCATGCTCGATTATTATTATTATAGAAGCCCCCATGAATAAATCGCTCATCATTTTCGGCATCGTCAACATAACCTCGGACAGTTTCTCCGATGGAGGCCGGTATCTGGCGCCAGACGCAGCCATTGCGCAGGCGCGTAAGCTGATGGCCGAGGGGGCAGATGTGATCGACCTCGGTCCGGCATCCAGCAATCCCGACGCCGCGCCTGTTTCGTCCGACACAGAAATCGCGCGTATCGCGCCGGTGCTGGACGCGCTCAAGGCAGATGGCATTCCCGTCTCGCTCGACAGTTATCAACCCGCGACGCAAGCCTATGCCTTGTCGCGTGGTGTGGCCTATCTCAATGATATTCGCGGTTTTCCAGACGCTGCGTTCTATCCGCAATTGGCGAAATCATCTGCCAAACTCGTCGTTATGCATTCGGTGCAAGACGGGCAGGCAGATCGGCGCGAGGCACCCGCTGGCGACATCATGGATCACATTGCGGCGTTCTTTGACGCGCGCATCGCGGCGCTGACGGGTGCCGGTATCAAACGCAACCGCCTTGTCCTTGATCCCGGCATGGGGTTTTTTCTGGGGGCTGCTCCCGAAACCTCGCTCTCGGTGCTGGCGCGGTTCGATGAATTGCGGCTGCGCTTCGATTTGCCGGTGCTTCTGTCTGTTTCGCGCAAATCCTTTCTGCGCGCGCTCACAGGCCGTGGTCCGGGGGATGTCGGGGCCGCGACACTCGCTGCAGAGCTTGCCGCCGCCGCAGGTGGAGCTGACTTCATCCGCACACACGAGCCGCGCCCCTTGCGCGACGGGCTGGCGGTATTGGCGGCGCTGAAAGAAACCGCAAGAATTCGTTAACTGCACATTCGGGATATTTCTCTATATTCGCGGTTCAGCAGGCATGTCCCCTTTGAGGGCGACCCGACGACAGGATAATCGACCTTATGGTGCGCAAATATTTCGGCACAGACGGTATTCGTGGCAAAGCCAACGAAGGCGCGATGACGGCGGAAACCGCCTTGCGCGTCGGCATGGCGGCTGGCCGTGTCTTTCGTCGCGGTGACCACCGCCATCGTGTCGTGATCGGCAAGGATACGCGCCTGTCGGGCTATATGCTTGAACCCGCGCTCACAGCCGGTTTCACCTCGATGGGCATGGACGTATTCCTTTTTGGCCCGCTGCCGACAACGTAATAGGAAGAATAAACGCCCTTTTCACCCAAGTCCAAATTAATTTGCCGATTCCATAATCAGGGTGTATTACAATTCCATAGAGTTTTTCAATCCAGGTGGTTTAGCTGATAACTTAACGATTGATCAGCTTCTTCGTGAAGATTACTCGCCATGGGCGCGCAATAAAAGGATATCTGCCACGTTCAAAGAAGCGCATTTTATTGAAAAATATGGGTCAGGCATCAAACGAATCCAAGAAGGCTTCGCATCCTATGGTCTGCGTCCCCCTGTCTTTGAAAATTTCCAGCACGGTTTTCGAGTTATTGTCTCATCAAAGCTACTTTTCGAATCTAATGAGGGAGTAAGTGAGGGAGTAAATCTACTATTTAATCAGATAAGAACTAATCCAGGAAAGCGTGCACCATTTTTAGTAAACGAGCTATTAGTTCCTGTCAAGATAGTAGAGCGGTGGCTCAAAATCTTAAGAGATGATCATAAAATCGAGTTTCGAGGAGCTCCTAAAAGTGGAGGATACTGGCTAAAATAGAAATCAATGATACTCTTAAGTGGCACCAATCGAACTCCTATTTTAGCATTTAAAAAAGTATCCTCACATCATTTTATTGAACAATACCTAAGGCTGCTCTGGCGGCATTGATATGATTATCGTCGTTGCACTCTACCGCAAAAGCGCCATATGCTAATGGAGCTGCAGCAGCCCTCTCTATAGATTGTTCGTAGAGCCTATCCCATATCGTTCCGCCTTGTTTAGCATACTCCGTTATCAAACTCTTCAGGCTATCCTCTCCAAAAACCGATACGTGACCAGAAAAGTCCAGTGCAGGATCACCCATATGCGCAGTAGACCAATCTATGATACCAGAGGTCTTACCTTCCTTCGAGGTTAAGACATGCCCTGCATAGAGATCGCCATGGATGAAACAAGTGAATTCAGGCCACAAAGGGTCATTGTCCAACCATCTACGGTATCTGTTTTCCAACGGCTCGCTGATACCTATCTCAGATTTCACCAAGTGGATACGGTCAGCTATTTCGGTCCTCAATTCACTTGGAGTCATTATTTTCAAGTTGCTCTTTCTCACATCGTCAGCTGTAATACGATGTAATTCGGCCAATGATTTTGCCAGAGACTCCACATAAGCTATGCTATCGCGATCTATGTTCCAAGAAACCTCATGTGTTATCGCATCGAATGTCAGAGCAGGCGCATCCTCCAGTAAAGGGTAGGCTATTAGGCGCTCCGATACAATTTTCCAATCAGGGACATTGATCGACAGGTTTCTTTTGGCTAAATCCAATATTCTACTTTCATTTTCGATTTGTTCAAGCATATCGCTTCTTCGAGGTATACGGAGTACCCAGTTCTCACCGTTTACTTCCTTTACAAAGGCAACTCTAAAGTCGATGCCCATCTCATTGACGCTCATCTCTTCCGAAATTCTCAGCCCATGCTCTAGGGCTAATGTTTGCATATCTTCGATTGTCATTTCTATACTGTTTTCTTTTATTAAATTGGTACCAGTTCCCCCGACAGGACATTCTGAATGTCATATACAGGTGTAACACTTTACCCATATTCTTTTCGTATGGATAACACTTCCCATCAGGGAACAAAAATCTGATACATGAATTAATTGTGAGACAGTAGACCTACTGTCGCATTGAAGCCATCTCGGCGACTATTTGATTAGGAAAACCAAGGCTTTGCCATCATAGCCTTATCATAGAAGTATAACATAGTTGTAAAGATAGAAAATTATTTTTTATTCATCCATGATGTTATTATTTTATAATAACATCATCTAAACATGTCCTGTCGCTCTTTTGTGCTGTGATATTTCATACCTATTAACTGCTTTCGTTTGAATTATACGACGTTCTACTCACAATAGGGCAAGGGTTACTCATTCCGTAGGATGCGGTTCACGTATAGGAAGAATAAACGCCCTTTTCACCCAAGTCCAACAGCTTTGGACCGCAGTTGACTCTTTCGACACCCCTGCGATGCAACCCAATCCGGCTGACGGGGAGCCAGCAACGCTGAAAATTTACCCTCCTCTTTCCCACTAGCGGCTCCTTTTCCGACAACCAGCACGGCGGATCCCTGCCGCGGCGCTGTGAACGCAGCATTTTGATTGGTATCGTTGGCCTTCAGGCTCGTCAGTCAAACAGACCCAGGAGCAGCTCAGCCGGTGGCGCCCGGCTTTCGGGTAACGCCCTGGTCCCGCTGGTTTCGGCTTTGTGCTTCAGGTGATCAAGGATCTGCTTGATCACTATAGGGTCTTCAATGCAGGCGATGACTTTCATGGCGCCGCCGCAGCCGCTGCAGGTCTCGATGTCGATATTGAAAACACGCTTGAGCCGTTGCGCCCATGTCATCGACGCTCGCCGTTGTGCTGGTGTTGCCGGTTCATCAGCCACCCTGACCTTGTTGCCCCTGCCCCGTTTTGCCGGCGTGACCAACGCCCGGTGCCGACTGTTGGGTGCGAACACCCCGTGGAAGCGGGTTAGGTTGACTCTGGGCTTCGGTACCAGGGCGGCCAGCCTTGCAATGAAATCCAATGGTTCGAAAATGACGTGCGTGGTGCCGTCCCGGTACGGCGTCTTGAGCTGGTAGCGCACGTTGCCGCCTCGTGTTAACGACAGCCGCTTCTCGGATACCGCCGGGCGGCTGATGTACCGGCACAGCCGTTCGAGCTTCTTGCGTTCATCGGCCCTGGCCGCCACGCCGGCGTGCAGGCTGAACCCGGCTACCTTGCCAATCCCGTCACCGAACGGATCACCACTGGTCGGCAGAGTTTGCAAAGTGAACACCTTTCGCCCCGCCTGTGAACCGACAGCGATACGGTAAGTGATCGAGTGCCCCAGCAGGGGTGTCATCGGGTCGTCATCCACCGCATCCGAGGCCAGATAGCTGTTTTCGACATCCCGTTCCAGCAGGCCTTGCCGTTCCAGATAGCGACCCACCCGGTGGGCGATGGTGTGCGTCAGCTGGGTGAGCTCTGGGCTGGTCGGCGCCTTGACCCAGCGGAAACGCGCTGAGCCGTGGGATTGCTCGACATACACACCGTCGAGAAACAGCATGTGGAAGTGAACATTCAGATTGAGCGCCGATCCAAAACGCTGGATCAGGGTGACCGCGCCCGTCTTGGCCACTTGGTGGGTATGGCCCGCTTTCTTGACCAGGTGCGTGGCAATGACGCGGTAAACGATGCCCAGCACCCACCCCATGATCTCGGGCCGGCTGGCAAACAGGAAACGCAGCTGAAACGGGAAGCTCAACACCCACTGACGCATGGGTTGTTCAGGCAGTACTTCATCAACCAGCAAGGCGGCACTTTCGGCCATCCGCCGCGCCCCACAGCTCGGGCAGAAACCGCGACGCTTACAGCTGAAAGCGACCAGGTGCTCGGCGTGGCAAGACTCGCAGCGAACCCGTAGAAAGCCATGCTCCAGCCGCCCGCATTGGAGAAATTCTTCAAATTCCCGTTGCACATAGCCCGGCAATTCCTTTCCCTGCTCTGCCATAAGCGCAGCGAATGCCGGGTAATACTCGTCAACGATCTGATAGAGAAGGGTTTGCTCGGGTCGGTGGCTCTGGTAACGACCAGTATCCCGATCCCGGCTGGCCGTCCTGGCCGCCACATGAGGCATGTTCCGCGTCCTTGCAATACTGTGTTTACATACAGTCTATCGCTTAGCGGAAAGTTCTTTTACCCTCAGCCGAAATGCCTGCCGTTGCTAGACATTGCCAGCCAGTGCCCGTCACTCCCACTCAAATGTTAATAGGCCGCCTCTATGAAGGGGGCTGTTTTCGGGGTCGATTTCCAGGGGTTCATTGACACTTGAGGGGCGGGCTATGCCTTCCCTCTTGGCGTCCAATCCGCCCCTTGGGGCGTCAAATCAAGTCCGCTTTGTTCGGGCTGGGGTTGAAGTTGAAGCTGGGAATCTCCCCCGGCTTATGGCTGGCTGATGGTACTGGTTTGGGTGTCGCTGGGGTGGCTTTCTTGGGGGCCGGTTGGGAGGATGCCGGCGGTCTTGCGGTGGCCTTTTCAGGCTCGCCTGGCGACCGAATCAGACTGTTCACATAGCTGATAAAAGCATCATATCCGAAGCTGATTTTCCCTTCATCGTGCAGCGTTTTCCAGATGGCTTTTACCGGCCAGCCATCGGTCAAAGCCTCTTTTATGTCGTCGCGCTGGGCCAGGAAAGCCGCCCGATTCTGTCCTGAACGGGTGGGCTTTTGGGTCTGCATTTGCGCTGCAATGCGCTCTGTAAGCCGTTTAGTCATGCCGATTCTACCGCCTTTTATATGTCGATTTATCCGCGATTTAATGCCGATTCTATCGCTATTAAAGCGATTGTAAGGCGACTAAAGCCAGATTGCACGCCTTATGCGTGGAATCGGCTTGTGTTTGTCGATAAAACGGGTTATAGCCGGTAAATGGTAGTGATGTTAAAGTGGTGGTGAAGCGGGCAGGATGTGTGAAGTAGGCCCACCATGCAAGCATGGTGTTCCTCTTCACTTCCCCTTATTCGCACCTGCGGCGCTCAACGGGAATCCTGCCCTGCGGGGCCATCGGCGGACGCCGGAATAAGAGAACCAGGAGGACGCCAAAGATGGAGGCGACAGAGCAGAAGGTAACGAGAAAAAGCAGCACGCCGATCAAGGTGTATTGCCTGCCGGAAGAGCGGGCCGCCATTGAGGCCAACGCACAAGCGGCTGGCTTGAGTACGTCTGCTTTTTTGCTGGCCGTGGGGCAGGGTTACGCCGTCCAGGGCGTGACCGATTACGAGAACGTGCGCGAGCTGGTGCGGGTCAATGGCGACCTGGGCCGCCTCGGTGGTCTGCTGAAATTGTGGCTGACCGACGATGCCCGAACGGCCCGGTTCAGCGCTGAAACTGTCTTGGGCCTGCTGGCCCGGATTGAGGCCAACCAGGACGAAATGAGCCGATTGATGGAATCTATTGTGCGACCCAGGGCAGCATCATGATTGCCAAGCATGTTGCCATGCGTTCCCTGGGCAAATCAGACTTTGCCGACCTGGCTAAATACATCACCGACGCACAGAGCAAAGACCACCGGCTGGGCCATGTTCAGGTCACGAATTGCGAGGCGCATTCAGTGCGCGATGCCATCACCGAAGTGCTGGCCACCCAGCACATGAACACCAGGGCCAAGGGCGATAAGACCTATCACCTGATTGTCAGTTTTCGCGCCGGCGAGAATCCCGATGCCGACACCTTGAAGGCGATAGAGGAACGGATTTGCCAAGGGCTAGGGTTTGGTGAGCATCAGCGTATCAGCGCCGTGCATAACGACACCGACAACCTGCACATCCACATTGCCATCAACAAGATTCACCCGACCAGGCACACGATGCACGAACCGTACTATCCGCACCTGGCGCTGGCCGACTTGTGCGAGACGCTGGAACGGGACTATGGCCTGGAGGCAGACAATCACCGGCCGCAGCAGCGCGGGGCGGCATCGAGGGCCGCCGACATGGAGCGCCATGCCGGCGTGGAAAGTCTGGTGGGCTGGATCAAGCGCGAATGCCTGGACGACATTAAAGCCGCGCAGTCCTGGACGGAGCTGCACCAGGTCATGCGTGATAACGGCCTGGAGATTACGCCAAGGGGTAACGGGTTGGTGATCCGGGCCGATGACGGCACGATGGTCAAGCCCAGCACCCTGTCCCGCGATCTGTCCAAGCCTGCCCTGGAAAAGCGGCTGGGAGCCTTTGAGGCGTCACCGGATCAGCAGGAGAAGCCGCCCAGGCGGCAGTATCAAAAGAAGCCGGTACGGTCACGCGCTGACACCACCGAGCTTTATGCCAGGTACAAAGTTTTTTATCGCCAACTTATCAATGATAAATAAAAGTCACATCTATGTCAAAATCACTTATAACCGCACTCATTGTTGTCGCGCTTGATGCGATTGGTTTGGGATTAATCATGCCGGTGGTTCCGGCTTTATTAAATGAATTTGTACCGGCAGAGCAAACAGCATTTCACTATGGTGTTTTTTTATCGCTTTATGCGTTTATGCAGGTCTTTTGCGCGCCCGTTTTAGGGCGGTTATCTGACCGCTATGGACGGCGGATTATTTTGCTGGTTTCATTTTTAGGTGCCACGATTGATTATAGCATAATGGCGGCAGCGCCTGTTTTATGGGTGCTTTATATCGGCCGGATTATCTCAGGTGTTACCGGAGCAACTGGTGCAATCGCGGCATCAATTATCGCTGATACAACTAAACAGGAAGAACGTGCGCGTTGGTTTGGTTTTATGGGGGCGTGTTTTGGTGCAGGTATGATTGCAGGGCCTGCTATTGGCGGTGTTCTTGGTGATATATCTGTGCATGCGCCCTTTGTGGCAGGGGCTCTTCTCAATGCAATTGCCTTTTGTTTGGTGGCTTTCTTGTTGCCCAAAACGCCGTCACAACCGCCTGAAGGACAGCCAGCCAAAATCAATTTGTTTGAAGGCTTTCGCTTCAATTTTGCAGTTCAGGGACTTGCCAGCTTTTTTGCGTTGTTTTTTCTTATGCAGCTGATTGGGCAGGCGCCCGCCGCTTTGTGGGTGATTTATGGCGAACAGCGCTTGAATTGGGATATTGGCACAGCAGGTGTGTCGCTGGCCGTTTTTGGTGCAGCACATACATTCGTACAAGCTGTTTTAACCGGCACTCTTTCAAAGCGACTGGGTGACCGCGGTGTGTTGCTGCTTGGAATGGGCGCTGATATGTGCGGGTTTTTATTGCTGGCTTTTATCACGCAAAGCTGGATGGCGGTATTCTCAGGAACGGGTCCTATACCAGGAGCAATTCAAGAATTGCAACAGCAGATTTTTACTGAATGGTTACCAACTTCAGGTTTTGAATATGCTGAATTGCCAGATATCGAATTATATTTAGATGCTAATCCTCAGAATGCACAGTTCCAAATATGGCTCCCGATTCGTGCAAAATAAAAAAGTTGTGGCAAGTTTTTTGCCACAACTTTTTTTGAATAAAATGACTCTTAGTATTTTATAACTGACAATCAGCATATTAGATACTATAGTTGTTGTTGGCCTTTTAATTTGTTATAATCATATTGAGAGTAATTAGGAAAAAAGGAGCGTGGACAGATGACTAGAACGTGGTTTATTACTGGTGGAAGTAAAGGAATTGGTTTTGAGACAGTAAAATTAGTATTAGAAAATGGCGACCAAGTCATTTCTTTTTCTAGAACAGAAGGAAAACTCAGCAGGTTAAAAACAGAATATGGATCTTCTTTGCTGATCTGTTTAGGCGATATTGAAGAACGAGACATGGTAGTAGCCGCTGCTGCTAAGGGAGCAGAAAAATTTAATGGCATCGATATTGCTTTGAGTAATGCGGGAATGATGCTTGGAGGAATGATTGAGGAGACAACAGAAGAAGAGGCGCGTCAGATAATGAATGTAAACTTTTTCGGTTCTCTTTGGACGGCTCAAGCGGTTTCTCCTTTTTTGCGAGACAAATCAGGTCGTTTTATCCAAATGAGTAGTATCGGGGGCATCATGTCTTGGATGACTTCAGGTCTATACAGTGCTAGTAAATTTGCGGTAGAAGGATTGACGGAAGCTTTAGCACAGGAACTGGCTCCTTTTGGTGTTCATGTGACTATTGTTGAACCAGGAGGTTATTGGACAGATCTTTACAAGAAACTGCATAATAGTAAACGCTTGCCGGATTATCAAGAACTGCATCAACAAATGGATGCCTTCGCAAAAGAACAGGAGGGTCAGGCGACAGATAGTGACCCTATATTAGCAGCAAAGACAATCTTAAAACTTGCGGCATTGCCTGAACCACCACTACGTCTAATATTAAGTGATTCTCTTTTTGATGGGGTGATCGAAGCAACGGAAAATAAAATCGCCGGGTGGAAAGCAGAGGAGAGCCTCAGTCGGGAATCAGAAAAATTGATTCCAATGCCTGAAGGGTATTTAGCTGATAAGTAGATGACGACAGGAAAGTGACAATAAAAAATGAAAGAAATCATTGAAGAAATTCAAGCATACAAACCTTTTACACAGCAAGAAGCAAATGATCAAAAACTTTTTCTAAAACAAATACAATT
>NZ_CP048673.1:0-43289 GCF_015218525.1 Acinetobacter sp. YH12138
GTGCCTGCCAACGTTTTAGGCTGTAATTGATCGCCTTGGCAGTTGGAGAACTCGATGGCACCGTCAGATAATGTTGGTTGAGCCATTCATACAGTTGTTGCATCACCGGTTGACTATGCTGTTGCCGATATTCGCGGCGCTGTTCTGCTGTACTATCGGTCTTTTTCCTGAGTTCTGCTTCTATGGCATACAGTTTCTGAATCAGCACTAATGCCTGTTCAGCAACCTGACTTTTTTTGGTCACATGCAGTTCATGGAATTTACGACGTGCATGGGCCATGCAGCCCACCTCAATGACCTGGCCTGATTTAAAGCGTGCTTTATAACCACTGTAATCATCACAGACCAGATGACCCTGCCAGTCTTTCAGGAACGCTTCAGCATGCTGACCTGAACGGCTATCCTGAAAGTCATAGATCACCGCCTGAACTGGATTGTACTGTGTGGTGGCATAGGCCCAGACATAACCTTTCTTCGGTTTTTTCTCATTCTCACCCATCCGCATAATGGTGACTGGTGTTTCATCTGCATGCAGCACCTGCTGTTGCAGCACCACCTCTTTTAAGGCATTGGCCAGAGGCTCCAGTTCCACACCGCAGCGACCAATCCAGTCAGATAAAGTGGATCTGGACAGATCAATGCCAGCCCGCTGATAGATCAGGCGCTGACGGTACAGCGGCAAATGATCGGCATACTTCGATACCAGCACATGGCTGAGCAGTTCAGGTGAAGCAATGCCTTTATCAATCACATAGGCAGGCATCGCTTGCTGAGTCAGGGTGTCACACTGATCACAGACCCATTTGCCACGAACATGCTGTTCCTTGTAGAACTGTGCCGGTCTGAAATGCAGTTTTTCACTGATATCTTCGCCGATACGACGTAACTGGCAGCCACAACTGCATTGGGTTGATGCAGGTTCATGCTCAATACGGATGGTGTGTAGATGATCTGGCAGCAGTCGACGTTTAGGTTTATTGGTTTTGGCTTTCTGTGTCGCTGCATCGGTTTTATCTGCATTTAATCGTTCTAATTCCAGATCAACGGCTGCGATATCTTCTTCGACCGCTTCGTCCCATAGATGGATTTGTTTTGCCGTTAAGTGTTCATTCTTTTGGGCGAATTTATGCTTTTTAAACAGCGCCAGTTCATGCTCGTATTTTTGATTGAGAATAGAAAGATGCTGAACTTTGGCATCCAATTCTTGATTTGATTGTGCCAGAGACTGATGCTGCATCGCCAACTGCCGGGTAAATTCCAGCAGTTGTTCATGGGTCAGTTGGCTTAAGTCAGGCAGTGTATTCATGACCGCAGTATGCCTGAGGTCATGACGCAGAGGAAATAGAACGTTTGGAGAATAGTAGAATGTAGCAGCCTAGTTTAGAGCATTGTGACCACTTGCTGTCGTCCAATGCGCTGCCAGGGCAAACCCTGAATGAGTGCCTGTAACTGTTCTGGACTGAGAGCTACATTTTCACCCTGGTGAACTTTAGCCCAGTGGAATTTTCCCTGTTCCAGCCGCCGGGCACACAGCCAGATGCCCAGTCCATCATGTACCAGCACTTTCATGCGATGGCCACGTTTATTACAGAACAGGTAAGCACAATGCGGTTTGATGTAGCCAAAGGCTCTCACCACCTGAGCCATGGCAGTATCCATTCCTGCACGCATGTCCATGGGCTGAATAGACAACCAGATTTCATCAATGCGGATCATGTTGCAAGTGCCTTGAGTAATTCTGCTAAAGCAGATATTTCTGATACTTGCCATTTCAAGCCAATTTCTGCTTTTGAGTGGGGTAAAGTAATTTGAACTTTTAACATGTCAGTAGGAGTAGGATCTAATGGTGCAGAGCAAGATAAGGCAATAAATGCAGGTTTATTCGGTAGTGGTGTGCGATCACTCCCTGGCTTAGCATCAATTAAGCGAATCCATTTGGATACAAGATTTGTATTCAATCCATGTTGCAAAGCGACTGAAGCAATTGAAACGTCCGGTGCTTTACAAGCCTGAACGATCTGCTGTTTAAATTCAGCACTGTATGTTCTTCGTTTTTTCGCAAGAGATGCGATGGATGTCTGATGATTTGTAGTCATAAATTTAAGTCCCCACTTGTTTCTAAGTGGGGACTAAATTAAGGCTTATAGGATGAATTCATAAGGTGTGTTCAGCGGACGCTTACCTTTTACCGAGCTTGAATGACATTTATTATTCTTCTTTTTTATTGTCGATTTTTATATTATTAATGTTGTTTTTGAGGGCTTGCTTAATCCATTTTATTGTCAGTTCTGAGCCTAATGTACCGAGTATTGCAGCAAGTCCTACGACTGCTAAAGTGGGTACAGAAGCCCATATCAAGATTGCACCAGCAAATAAAGAAGTGAAGCCATTTAAGACAGCTTTAGCTCCTATTACATACCATGTATCTTGATCTGAGATTGCTACAGACTTCGCCAAATAGATAGCGAAGCCGATGCAAAAAAGGAAAGCAATCAGGAATATATCGCCTGTTTGCGTCATTCTTATTTCCTATAGAGTAGTGTAGATTTTCCAAAAGATTTGAACTCTGGGTAATATTCTTCAATATCTCCATCATCTATCTTCCATATACCGACACCACCAAATCCGTTTTGTTTTGCTGTTGTTTGGCTTCTTGCCCCTGTTAATGGACTACCACACCAAGCTTTAACTTCAGTTTTAGGATTATAGAAATACATTTCTGTCGTATCTAAAGTTGTATCTTGAATGATAGGCACAATTTCAGTTGCAGCCTTATTGATAAGTTCGCCATACGTGATGTAATGATTCCAGTCGTCTTTATATTGGGAGTCATCATCTGTTAGGTATGCTGCATACTTCCAATATTCATCGTTTGGGTTGAACCATTCGAGACTACTTAAAATCTCAGGAGGTGTTTCTCCAGTCTTCCAGTTTGGATACCAAACATGACCAAAAGCTCGACCACCCATTAGGATTCTTTTCTTAAATTGGTCAGGAATAACGGTAGCTGTATATTCAGTTACAGCCTGCCAAAAGGATCTTGAATCTGTAGGTCCACTAGAATTGTACTTAGTTAAAGGTGCTACATCCCAAGCTGCAGGTCGTGGTTCTGATCCTTCATGTGATTCTGTATATGACATGATTTTCATACCATCTACGTATTTGATGATCTCAGCATGATCACACCAGCCTACCCAAGAAGCCCAATCATAGTTTTCATTACCTGTAGATGCAGGAGCAGTACAATGCAGTAGTAAACCATTTTGGTGACAAGCTCTGCCTAACTTCTTATAGAACTCAGTTGCTCTATCTCTATAGATCCAATCAGCCCAATCATTAGCCGTTACGTCTACACCTTCAATATTACAAGTGACTCCATCCCATCCATAGCGTTTAGCATATTCAACAATCTTAGCTATATAAGCGTCAGGATTATCTAGTACATGCTTTCCTGCGACTGAGTCTGGACTACCTGTTCCTAAGTTGTTGTTGATAATAATGAGAGCTAATGCCCCTCTCTCTTGTAACCATTTCTTTTCATCTGCATAGTAGCCAGCTCCCCAATCACCTTCGAAGTTTGTACCATCATTTACAGGTGCTGAAGTTCTTACAATGTCAGGAGGATTAGTACCACTGAAAGCCCATGCATCAAAAGCAAAGTAGTCGATAGTATCCACACGTTTTTTAAGTGTTCCATGTCCTAAAAGATCTCCTTCTAAAGAGACTTGCCACTTCAAGCCATTATGTTTTGTATTTGCAAACATATAGCCTGCATACAACGCAATGAGGTTATTACATACATCTGCGTTGGTCATATTGAAGTGATTTAGAACAATTGGATCTGTGATTCCATGTGTCATAAGTCGTCCTAAAACAAACTTACTGAGTCGTTGGTTATAACCAATATCTTCACCGTTATGGCGTACATTTCTTATCGCTTGAATGGTATAGCCATGATGAATACCGTTGCTTTCAAATACATTTGTTAGCCCTGAAGAGATGTCATGCCAATCGGGATGAAGAGGATTTTCATCTTTCCAGTTCGCTTGATAAGCACCAAATGGGTAAGCAATTTGTGTGAATGGTTTTCCTAAAGGTGTATTGGCATCTTTAATACCTATCCTGACTTGGCTCACCATATATACGACATGCTGTTCTTCTCCTATTGTTGGTCCATCATTAATAGGTGTTAGACGTACATATTTAGTGACTCCTGCTGTCCATATTGTAGGCTCAATTTCTGCTGCATTTCCCTTCGTATCATCTTTTAAAATCGTCCAAGAAGGAGCTTTGCCTACTGTTGTCCAGTTCACTTTATCTTCTGAAACTTCGATTAGAAATTGTATGTTGTACTGTCTAGTTTGGGAGTCATCCCATTTCGTTATACCGCTATCTACTTCTGTTTCATCCCACCATTGGCTTGATGGTATTTCGACAGGTACTTTCTCTTCAAAGTCGAACTTTAAATACTCTACGCTGCATGTTGTATCAGTCATTGTAGGAAAGATTGCTGATACACGTTTAGGGTAGCTCCAGCCTGTTAATTGATAACCTGTATCTGCATCCCATATTTGTTCGTCTTGTGAAAAGTCTCCATCCCAATAGATATTCCAATTGTCCCAAGATCCTGACCAAACACTTTTTTCAGTCCATGTTGCTTTTAAATAGTTGGTAACTGCGAACTGACTTCTTTGAATATCGGTATTGATATAGTCATCATATTCAGCTTGTGGAACAGTTCGACCTGTACCATTTCCTAAGATCATTACAGGTTTTACAGACCATTTATCACCAGCAGGATAATCAATGTATTGCCACCATTTTTGTGGTGAAGCGTCAGCATTGTATGGTGTATAGCCTTCACAGTTTGTCGTTGCATAGAACTTAGAAGTGTCATCTGTAAAAGTACAGTAGCAAGTTAAATGTGGACCACCTGTATGTCCTGCCATAGTTTTAAATGTCATCTTAAAAGTAACCCCTGCTTCTACAGCAAAAGGTGTATCTAAGTTGATGTTGTTCCATTCCCTTTCAACCCATTGGATACGTGTTCCATAGTCTTTAGGCTTGATAATTCCATCAAAAACTAACTGTGTATCGTTGATCCAGATTTGAATAGGAACGTCATAACCTGTTCCACTTGGTTTAGCTAAGGAAGACCAAAAGCGAATGATAGCTACATTGTCTGTAATACGTGGCGTGATGTGGAATGACGTTTCAATAAGCTTAGTTCCATCGTATTGATCAACTCCATACAAGGGTATTGCTAGAGCCTGTTCTACCCAAGATTGATTCCAATACCAGTCATGCCCTTCACCGTCAGGGATGTATAAGTATTCTCCATTATCAATCCAGCAAGGACCTTCTAAGATAGGATCTGCTATAACATCAAAAGCATTGTCTGTATAAGAATGAAGGCTTAAATGGTGTAAGTCGTGTGTATGGCAAACGAGATCAATTTGACCATTACTTCTAGTGACCCAATCATTCAACATAGCCCAAGAAGCGAAACCATCTTCATTATTTTTCTTACGTTGTCTACGTGTGATCACAGCTATAGAAGCAGGAATATTCTCAGCAATATGCCATTCCATGATGTACTGAAGACTTGATAAAGCATCGTCATACATGACACAAGCTATAGGCGTGGTTGGAGTCCATTCTCCTGCAATCCACTTTTTATAGTCTTCTGAATTAACGATTGTATAGCCCTGATAAAGAAGGCTATTCACTTGAGATTTAATATCTGCCACATCTGTTGTAAAGAGGACAGGCTGTTGAGTTGAAATAGGAGTCCCATATTCGTCAACGTCAATGATGTCGTATAAAGCAACACCATTTTCATCTGTCATTATGTTGCCGTATCGATCTTGCCAATACGCTTTACCTTCAAATTTCTGAGCATAGATGTTGGTTGTACCATGTAGGCAGAGCATGATATTTGAAAACTGATCACGCATCTTAACCACCAGTCAGCCATACATTACATTTTTTGCCGATTAGCTCTGATGGAAAACTGAAGTTTATATATGTGAATACTTCACCAACTCCCTGTACAAATTCAGCTACAGGTTGAACCGTCACATTGGTTGGTCCACCCAATACAGTACATACAACGAATGGTTCAATAACGGCATAACGGTTTTCAGGAATGTTGATTCGTACTGTTGTTGAAGTGATAGGAAATTGAACGATGTCTTGTGATGTGACTCTTGTTTCTTGAAGAAGCTGTTTAACTTCCTCTTTTACATTAGCAATCATGCTTTCTAAGATAGTGTCTCGTCTTGTCATCTCCTGAAGGACACGCCAAATTCTATCTAGTTCACCATTTAGTGAGTCTGGTCGAAGCTTATTACTGAACGTGTCGTAGTTTTCCCCTCTTTCTAAAGCTGTAGATCGTTCTAATTCAATAACTGCATCTCTAGCAGGAATGTTGTAGAAGGTGATCGTATTATCTGCCTTGTTATAGATATAAGTTGCATAGTTCTGAGGGATTCCATTCATCTTCACAATGAAATTAGTTTTATCTATGACATGGAAAGGAATAGCGAAAGTTGTAGCTATACCGTTCGCTGTATAACTGATATATGGTGTGATGTTCTCTACTGTCATTGTTATTAGTATTCCTAATTAGGTTTTATTTTTATTGTTATTAGCTCTATTAATAGAGCTATTTAAAAGTCAATCTTCATCTCTGAATACTGATTAGAAGCTTGCCAGTTATTGTTTTGGTTATAGGTTGGATATTGGTTATGTGTGCCGATCCTGATTGGTTCTGCTGATATTGCTCCAGCTAATGAATCTACATAGTCATCCTTGTTATTCGTGACTGAAGGATCAAATAGACGCATCTCTTTAACTTGAGGGCTGTCTTGTCCATTCACTTTTAAAACAGATTGGTGTGCATATAAGTAGCCACTTAATAACGGAGCTTCGAGTGTGCCTAAGATACGTTTATTCTTGTTCTGAGTTTCATGTAGTTCACGTACACCACAGTAAATATTTCGTTTCTTAAATACAGATCTAAGTATTGATGGTACATGCGTCCCCACGCCATTCGTCTCAACGATAATAGAAGGTAGCTTAAACTCTTCTACGATGTCAGCTAATTGATAAGCTTGACCGCCTACTATCTGCCCTTTGTCATCTGTTACTGCTATTTCACCTGTTAAGGCTACTGATCTATGCCAGTACAATTTACCGTTCTCATCCTGAAGAACTAGAGCAACGGCTGATACATCTGATTTAGTTTTGCCTGAACTTGGATCGAGTTTAAGGGTTGCAGATACAATCCTCTTATCACCTAAAAGCATCTGTGTATGTCCATTGGCTTTATGCCATGTCACTTCTTCGTTGTAAGGTACAAGTCTGTCAGGATCTAATCGGATCTCGCCTACAGGCTTCGCATGAAGCTGATATTGTGAGTCCCATTCGTTGACTGTATTACATTGCTTTCTACGATCTTCCATCACTTCAGGAGTGAAACGATCTGACCAAAGCGCATCTGCATATACATCTATCAAACCATGTTTAGCTGTCAGTTTGATTAGATAATCTTGTTCCCTTTTCTCTACTTTATAGTCGTCATACTCATTCAATAGTGTGGCTTGTGTGCCGATACCGCTAAAAAGATATTCAGGCTTAAATGTAGTTGAGACTTCTAAAGCTCCTGAAGTAAATCGAGCTTCATGTTGGAACATACGAAGGATTAAGCAGTTCGCTCCTGCTTCTTGGATCTGTGTATATAAGCTGTCAAAGCTATGCGGAGTTCCAATAAAGAGTCGTTGTGAACCAGGTACTAGAATATGGACCTGTTCTGATAATCGGTATCTGAGCTTTTCCCTCGATTCAGGAGTAGCTGTAGTTGTTGGAGTCTCTACGTCATCATTTTGAATGAAGGTAGAACGTGCGCCTGTGACGTTGGATAAGATACCTCTAGCATGTAAGTTGCCATGCTTAACGTCTGTAGATCCTTTGATCCACCATTTCTGTGTTTCACCCTTTGACTTCTGTTTGTTCCAAGTTAAGGGATGTTTTTCTAATACTTGTTGAGTTCCACGACTGCATTTATAAGCATCAGGATCTGTAGCTCCTTGATGAAGTATTAATTCATCTACATTTTTATATAGTCTGTATGCGTTATATACGTCCAGAATCGTAGACTTGGCATGTCCACGAGGAAGCATGAGTAAGCCTAAGTTGCCAAAGTCTTCAAGCCACTCACAGACTGTTATATGGAAGTCGGGGATCTGCCAGCCATTGACTAGACCCCACATCAAATAGAACTCAACAAAGCAGGCTTTATTTACCTTCTTTGTCATCCTTTTTAGTACTCTTTTTACGTTTAGTCAGTTCCTTGCGAACTGATAGAAGTAGCTTCTCAGCTTCAGCTTCTTTTTGTTTTTCTTCGTCTTCTGTTGTTGTTATTGCTTGTGTCTTGTTACGTGCTTCAATTAGCTGTTCGATACGTGCTGCTATGGCTAAACATTGGTTTGCACTCTTGTAAATCCATGCGGCATTGCCTCGTCCAATTTTTGAGGTCTTGTCTTCACTGTTACCACGTTCAACTAGATCAATAGTGTCTAGTATTGCTATTTCCTGAATACGGACTAGCTCTGACTTATATTCTTCTATTTTGCTCATTATTTTAGTTCTATTAATAGCTCTATTATTATTGTTGTTAAAAAGGCTAGATGAACTAGCCTAGTTTTTATTTCCTAATAGGATTTTACGCAACCATCCACAAATCGTTTTACAGATTCCTTATCTGCATTTTTAAATTTTTTTATCACATTTTTATCATTTAGAATTGCATTTGCTGTCTCTAAAAGATTTTTTTCAATACTCTCAAAACTTTCACCTTTGCCATAAGTAATGTAGTAATTGTCATACATATTTCGGACTTCTTTGATTGCATCAACATGCTTTTTCTTTTTTACTACTCTATTATTAAAGTAATCATAACTTGTTAAGCAGACAGCATAAGGCATTAATGCTTTTAACTCAGCTTCTTCTTTTTTTGCATCAGCTTTTTCTTTCTCTTCTCTTTCCTTCTTAGCTTTTTCTACTGCTGCCCGTCTGTCTTCAGCTTTTTTCTTTTGTTCATAAACTGCTTTTTCAGCGGCTTTACCAGCACATCCAGCTTCTGCATAGTTTGTAGCATATAGTTGTGCTAACACCTCGTTGTCTGTATTAGGAATAATTTTGGTATAGCCTTGATAACTATAAAACGGAGTAAAACCTGTATAACCGCCATAGGTATTTTTTGCATTCACTTCACCACATACAGCTTTGGCTCCAGAAATTGTGGTTACAGCATATACATAATCAAATTGAGCTGATGATGGATCTTTTAGTTGGGATCTTACGGCTTTCTTTGCTTGATTAATTAATGTTGCACTGTCTGCAAATGCTTCTGCACCAATAAAAAAAAGGGAAATAGCTAAAATAATTCGTTTCATCAGGAAATATCTGTAAAAATTATATTTTTTAATTTTAATTGAATTGGAAAGTATTAATTGCTTATATTTAGATCAGGTGTACGAATCTCATTATTATCAAGATCCCACCAATAGCTCATATTGTGATTGTTCTCTTGTCTACGTTGCTTACGTTCTCTGTAGCCTTCATCGAAAATTTCTTGTAGTTCAGCTATTACGAGTCGATCCCAGACCAAGCGAGCGTACCATACGTTCTGAAACGGAATGTTGTTCTTAATGACATTTACAGCTTCAGCTCCATAGCTTGAATCACGTTCAGATATAAAGGCTTCTCCTGCCCCTGTAGCCATTGTGCCTACGGACATAATGTCCTTAAACGCCGCAGGGATAATAAAGTCTTTTATACTACGTTCTGTTGGATCGCTAACAGCCGAAATACTATCAGCAAGAAAACTTGCCGACCCTCCTTTCACTATGGACTTCATATAGAAGTCTAGTGTTGTAGGATCATCTAAATCTTTACCTTGTGTCAGGTTTTGGATCTGAGCAACAAGTCCACCCATAACAGTTGTATAAGCAAATAGCTTTGCAAAATACACAAACTTCTCTTGTGGTGTACCTTGAGCCATACCACGACTCCATTGGCGAAAAATGACAGACAGCGGAAATTGTTTAAACTGCCAGAAGAAGCGACTTAACTCATTACCGACTGTGCCACGTTCACGACCTAAGCCCATGAAAGTAGTTTCTCTAGCCCCGACCTCAGTCACACTGGCATTTGTTTCAGTGTAGATGTAGTTCATGTATTTGTTGGCAAACTTTTCTTTTAATCTAAAAGCATGGTCATCAAGCTCTTGAGCTGTATATCCTGTTCTGTCGAATTGATGGAAATCTAGGAATAGATCGTCTGAAGCGTTAAAGATGTCTTTATTCGTGACTAGCTTTTCTCCTGTTGGAGCTTCAGTTCTAGTAATGTCTCTGAGTAGTGTCCAATCATCTTCTTTGATACCGCCACCTTCCAGCATTTTCTTGTCTTTAGGTCCTAACTGATCCCAAGCTTTAACCGAGTTCAGGTTAGATACATGATGCATAAGGGATACGCCAAATGCTCGCTTAGCCGATGCTGTGATGTGGTTTAAGCCTGAAGCTCTGATAACTGCATTCGCTACCTTTCTTGTATTGGTATTGGCTTTAGCTAGTTTGGTTGATTTAGACGCAATATCGTCATCACCAAAGCGTACAAGAGCATTGGTCATCTCTCTTACACCGAGTCCGATAGAGATAGCAAAGTCTCTGTCCTCTTTATTTTTGAACTGCTTTATATGTCTGCCGAATACTTTTGTATAGGCAATACCATGCATCTCAGAAGCGAGTTTCATAGTTGCCTGATCGGAGAATGCAGTAATAAAAGCACTACCCATTTTAGAGGCTACCGTCCATGATCTGAGCATACCGCCTACTTGAGCTAAGTTGCTGTCGATTGGAAGAGCTTGTCCAGCAAGTTCGTCATAGTGCTTATTTATAAGAGCTGCTTGTTTCTGAATCTTACGATGCTCTTTAACGTACTTTGGATCTTGCATCATCTTATTGAGCAAGTCGTGTCCTAACTGCTTCACAAGTTTCTCTGGGTTCGAGCCAAAGGTCTGCATCATGCCTATTTCAGTTGCCATACGTCTTACATGGTTACTGAGTAAGTCATGGAAGTTTACTTCTCCAAACTCTTCTTGATACTTCACCCAAGCATCTGCATCTGCAAAATGGACCTCACGATGATGTTGGTGAAGAGCTTGCATGTTCATACCTACAGGAAGATCTGTTTCTGATTGAACTGCATGAGCCTGTACTGAAGCCTTTGAATGTCCTTCTGAAGCAATGGTGTTATAAACCGACTTTAAGACTTCAGCGACTTCTGCATCATTCATACGTGAACCGTCTTCTTTACGGTATTTAGAACGATCTACCATAGGAAGTGTGTATTTGACCCATGCATCCTGCCCTGCCTGAATAACTTTGTAATGGCTATGAGATTGAGGAATACCATAATTAGCAAGCTTCTTAATGTCACCGCCATAGCGATTGTAGTGAAGTCTGAGCTGTTCTAATGTGTCCTGTACTGCCTTAGCGAGACTAGCTATTTCAGCATCTCCTGAAGGCTTGCCAAAGATCTCTTTAACTAATAGTTTTACTTTGTCAGCGTCTATTAAATAGCCTAAGCCTTTTTGAGTTTTGGTAAATACGTCTGCTAAAGCTCCCATGTATCGAACTTCGATTGCCTGTATGTTGTGTTCAACTGATTGGATACCAGATTGATCAGTGTGCATAACAAGCTTGCGGTTCAAACTCTCTAATGGGTTGAGCTTTGAATGAGAAGTCAATTCTTGGACTAAAGCTTCTCTAATTTCTAAGTCATTTACTAAGTTTGTGACTTCTTTAATATGCTGATCTGTATAGTTCTTAACTGCTCTGTCAGCGATAGCTTCTGCACGTTCTTCATCTGACATACTCTTCCATGCTTTGATATCTTCTTGTGGAAGTTCACGACTAGCTTTAATAAATTGCTGTTCTAAAAGGTCAGCTTCTTTATCTGTCAGTTTACGTCCTAATACACCTTCTACGGCTGTTCTACATTCGTTCTTCATTCAATTCTCTTATTATTTTTATGCTGTTTGTTTTAATGCACACTTGGCGAGCGGCAAAAGTGCCTTAGCCATCATTGTTATATTGTCTTGCTCACGGATTAGTTTGTCTTTCCACTGAGCTGCAGTCAGATCTTCACCTGTCTTTTTAGATGAAATTATTAAGTCAGGATTAGCAATCAACTTATCTATGGTCTGTTGCCCTTTAGGGATTTGAGATAGGTATCCAAAAGCTCGACCTTCATCAAAAATACGATCTAAGGCTGTTTCTAGCTCTTTATTGCCTTTATGATTCACAAAATCAGACTTATTTGAACGCCCTACGTGAATGAAATTAGTTTTTCCTGCACTATCTACCGTTCTAGACAATGTCGTGCCCCTATATTTCAGCTCTTGAACTAGGTTTCCTTCCTTATCTGTGTAGGATCTGGTCATTTCTTTATGGTATTTGCCATCTTCGTATCGTTGACGTTCTTTCCATTCAACTGCAATGCTATCGTCATGCTTAAACTCTTTAGCAGGGTTATTCAGGTCATCTTTAACTCTTATCTCTTTAGCTGTATGTGGAACACTTGCTTTTAATTCAGTAATCTTTTCCATTTCTTCTAAAAGTTTATACAGTGCTTCATTAGATTCAGGAGTGATTCTTGTACCTTTGGGTGTAGGTAAGTCAGGAACTAAGTTTCCGTGTTCATCCAATACCATACTTGGAAGGTCCATCTGTTCTATTGTCAGATCCCCTACTACTTCGTGATCCATGTTTCGATGTTGGAAAGCAGTTAGGTCATGTGGACTGATAAATAAGTCGTCTATAACAGGAAGGTCATCCAGATCTAATCTGTCTAATGTGCCTTCATAGCTTGATTCAGGTTTAATAGGAGCTTGTTCTATAGCTGCTGTTGATTCAGATTCAAAAACAGTTCTGTGTGTTGAGCCTGTACCACCATAATGTTGAGCTGTAATGTCATCTATCTTCTTGGTAAATGAATGTACTGCATTGCCTATCGTTGCATCTTTTGGAATGCCGTTGATACGCATTAAGTGATCAGGATTATCTGAAAACTTAGCTATAACAGATCTTGCTGATTGTTCAGGATTAGCTTTGATTGCTCTAAATACCTGTTCAGCCCCACCTCTTCCAAGTAAATGAGGGATATAGATCTGTGAGCCTGTAAGCGTTACACCTGTCTTATCTTGGATATACTTAATATTGGATTTAGTATGTTTGATACCAATTCTGATCTGTGTATTTAGGTCATGCCTATTTGCTCCTGTACCACCTTCTGCTGTCCAAGTTGAATCAATAAACTGAAATACACCAGTAGCTGAAGATTTAGGATTCTTGATTGTAGGACTGAATGTTCCACCACTTTCAAAATGTGCTAGAGCTACGATTGTTCTAGCATCTGCATCTGATAAACCAGCTCTTAAAGCTTCATCATATACAGCCTTCTTTGTGCCTGTAGCTGTAAAAGGTTTAATAGTATTATTAGCTGTGTTGTTAGAGCTATTAGTTTTATTTGAAATAGGTTGAGATGCACTATTAGTTGGCTGTTTTTTCTGATTGGCTTGGATGTGCTTTTTAACATCATCTAATGTCTTGAGCTTGCCACCAGTAGCTTCAGAGATATTAACCTTCTCTCCCTTCATCACTTGATCAATTGCTTGATTCAAATTGACTTCATGCTGTTTCAGGTCATCTACTGTCTCTGCAATATTAGGCAGGCTTGAAATATCTGCATCTGTTTGAGCTTGTTCAACTTTTGCATTGAAGTCTGCTTCAGCTTGATGGACTTGAAATTCAGGTATATCTGCACTCCCTTTAGCATTCATATAGCGTCCTGCTGCAAAGAATGTCGTACCAATTCCGAAGTTCATTAGGATTGCCGTAGGATCTGTAGCCATGTCTTTGTATTGTTGACCTTGCTTCTTATACCCTTTGCCTTCTAAATACTCCCCTTCCACATACATTGAACCTTGACCTACTGCTGTAGGCGCAGCAACTAGAGCTGCATAATCGAGTGCTAGAGACTTTTTAAAAACATTCGATACAGGTAAAAAAGCTAGGGCAGCGTTTGTAGCTCCATAGAGATTAGAAGCTGTATCTGCTGTGTCTTGGTCTACACCAAGTTGCTGAGTCATTCTTGTATGTTCTGTTGCTCTTGTACCAAAACCTACAGTAGCAGCCATACCATAAGGACCTAATGGTGCGCCTACAGCTCCTGCTGATACGACTTCAGTAATACCAGATGCAATGTGTCCTGCTGTTCCTTGATTGGTAGGAGTTAAAGCTTCATTCACTTGTTGCATTCGTTTATCTGCGACTTCATCACCTTCAACAAAACGGCTAACAGCATTAGATACAGATACAACGCCTTTAGCTGTACCTGATACTGCACCTAATCCTAAGTCTGACAATGTGCCACGTTTAAACTTCTTAGCATCTGTATTCTTTGTTTGGTCTAAAGCGAGATCCTGTTCTGTAAATTCTCCACTCAATAAGCCCATCTGTTTTCCTTCTTATTTAATTATTTTCATCATGTATGGTTTTGCTGTTTTCGGATTCTTCATGAGCTTGCCATTTGGTTGAACGAATACATACCATCCTGCTGCATTAGGTAAAGGCTGTACTACATGCGTCTTTAAAATGTCTTCGTCAGGAGGAAGAAAGCCTGTTTCTTTTCGATACTGTGTTCTGAAATGGTTGTGTATATGGTCTTCAAAACTATCTTGTGTAAAGCCGTAAGGCATAAAGATATGATTAGTATTCTTACCTAACTTCTGCTTATACGTACCACCTGTAGCAATACCGAAAGCTTGTTTAGCTAGATCCTTGTTGATTAGAGGATTACCCTTTTCATCGTATTTAATTGTCGCTTCACCACGTTTAGCCATACCCACATAAATTGAATAAGCTAAGTTTTGATATGCTCGATGCTGGCTTGTACCTACACCTACTGCATTGCCAAATTCAGGCTGTACTGTGAGATGGAATTGCTTTTCATCTGCGAACAATTTTGAATTGCCACCATTGATTAGTGCTTTGCCTTCTAAAGCGATATCTGCTGCTCTGATATTTGTTCCTGTTAAATGAACGTCTTTGTTATGAAGCATAGCGATACCGACATAGTCCATTGCATTCTTTTCACCACCAATCAGGCTGAAGTATTCCTTCTGAGCTTCTTTATTGCTCCCTGCCATTTTTGATAGATCTCCTAACATAGCTTTTTGCTTGCTTGGAGTAGCTGAGTGATAACGGTCTTGAAAGGCTGTACGTTCTGACTTATTCCATTGGATTAATGAGCCGACACCGCCATTTGCTTTCTTTTGGTCAGCTAATAGTTGAGTTGTGACTTGAGCCTTTTTAAAGTCTATTTGACCAGATCCGATCTGTTCAGGTGTAACTGTATAAAGCTTATGTCCTGTTTGAGCCTGTACTGAAGCAATGGGATCATCATTCGCTCTTTGCTTTGATGTTGCTGCAATTGTTTTGAATACATCTAATTTCTTTTGAAGCAAAGTAGCATCATCTTGAGGACTATTTTCTAATTCAGAAGTCAGTCTTGCGATACTACGTTCCTGTTCGATTGGAGAAGCATTTCTAAACTTTTGAGCATCTTTATTTAGTGCTACAGCTTCTCGTACTTGAGCTTCATATTGAGTTCCTTTCACTGCTTCTAGTGTTTGATTCACTAGGCTTGTCGATAATGGATAGCCTGTAAAAGCATCTGCTACAAAGTCTTTGGTTAGCTGTGCATGTTCCTTATCCAGCTCCTTAGCTTTAATTTCAATACCTCTATTAATACGGCTAATAGCTGTTTCAATATTTGATTTATATGCATCTCTCGTCTCTACTTTCATGTGCGGAAAGACTATATCCACGTTCTTATGAAGTTCCTGTAGAGCTTTAATATCTTGCTGTTCTTCTAAACTGCTTAATACGCCCTTACCTTCTGATAAGTCTCTACGTTGTTGCCAATCCTCTTCAGCTTTCACTCGTTGTTCAGGAGTTAAAACAGGATTGCGCTCTAGCGTATCTTTGAATAATGCGTAGCCTTGTTCTCTGTTTTCCAGTTTCAAAGTTGCTTCTGACATCTGTTCAAAGTCAGCGTTGATCTTGCGTCTCTCTGTTTCATGAGCAAGTGGCTTAATGCCAGCTTGTGAGTCTAGGAACATTTTTTCTGAATAGTAGCTGAACTTCTCTTTTTGTTGTTCAGGTAGTCGTTGACTGTAAGCTTCATTCAATTCGTCTGCACGTTGTCTTAAATGTGCTTTGGCAAGGTTTTCATCTAACTCCCCTGTCATTACACGATGCTTAGTTTCAGTCACAGCGTCTTGGTATTCAGCACCATATTTAGATGCTTCTATATTGAAATGGTATTGATCTTTTTCTTCTTGGATCTTCTGTTGTTCTAATAGTTTTTTAGAAGATAACTGCATACCAACTTGAGCCAAATTGTTTGTTGCTTCAGCTATTTGTTGGTTATTAATTCCTATGGTTCTGCCTGCCTGACTATGTGGCATGATCTGACCAAAGTTCCCCATCGGTATCGTCGCCATAATTACGCCCATCCTGATGAGTTAAGTCGAGTTGTATCCATTGTTAATTGATTAGAGTTTATCTTTGATGCTGATTGAGTTGTGGTATTCCCACCCATCGCACCTTTAGGCGCATTACCGACTGCTGATAAAAGTGTAGATCCAGTATTCAATACACCACTAACCGTTGCTTGATGTGCCTGTAATTTATAATTTGCCGCATCTGTTCTGTACTGTCCTGCTTGGTTCTTGTAGTTAAAGAAGGTTGTCCAAGCATCTTTAGTTGAGTTGAGATCTATATCTTCTTCAATGTCTTCTGTAACTGTATTTTCCGCATTCAGATCTAAACCTTGAGCCGCCATCTTAGCTCTTGCTGAACTTGCTTGCTTCTTGCCTAGCTCCCTCACTCTTTCAGCTTCAACTCGACCTTGTGACTCTGCCAATTTTGCATTTTCATTGGCTTGAGCTGCTTGTGCTTTTGCTGATTGTCGAGCGTTATAAGCACTATAAGCCGTTGATGCTACGGCTAAAGCTGTTGCCGCCCAATATGCGACTGCGGCTGCTCCTGCTACTGCCATCGTTTATTTAACCTCTTATTATTATTCTTTTTGCTTTTATAACTTCATTTCCAAGAAGCTTCCCGTATGTTGAAAACCCATCTTGGTATAAAAGTTTATTGTTTTATCTGTTTGAATACCTGTTGCCGTTCCACATTGAATCCAATCTGCACCAGCTTGCTTAGCCCATTCTTTAAAGGCTGTGATAAGCATATATGCTGCTCTACCACCTCTATTATTAGCTCTAACAAATAAGCAGTAATCGAAAGCCATTAGTGAGTCTGCTTGCCATTCTTCTTGTAAGCCACCAACAAATACACCAATGATTTTATCGTTGTCATCTTTAACGACTAACACACAGCCTTGTGTTGGAAAAAGGATTAAAGCTTGAAGTTGTGTTTTGACTTTATCTAAATTGACAGGTCTTTTCTTGTAGTTTGGAGATTCATTCCAAAATTGAACTGCTATTTCTAACAGTTCAGGAATGTCTAAAATTCTTGCGTGTTCTATTCTATACATTGGCTATTTAATTATTATTCCTTAATATATGGGTAACAAACCATAAGAAAAATCTTGTAGGTTCATACTCTTGTACTGGTAACTTCTCCAAATCCGTAGTTATCGGCATTTCAATCGCTCGATAAAAGCCCCAGTTAATAAATTCTTGTTGTACATTTTTCTCTTTTTTTGAAAAAAAACTCCAAACTCTTCGGCTATACGCTACCTCTTCTCTAGAGTGTTTACTACGGTCTCCAAAAAGAGCATCTAATCCTATGCTCTCATGTTCCAAATCAAACTCTTTATTTGTTATCTCTTTTTCTGGTAGATAACCTTCTAAAATATTCATTAAGTGTCGATTCAAATTATTAATGATATGAAGTAGATGATCTAAAAATGCTTTTTCAATTTTTCCATGTACGTATAGGGTAAAAGCCCTTGCTATCATTTGACTTTGTTCATCTATATGTGTCTGTTCTAATATTTTAAATATTTCAGCACCTAAACGTAAATTGTCTGGATTCTCCTTGAAAAATTTTTCTACCTCCTCCTGATTAAACTCTACAGTTTCGAGAAAAGTTTTAACTTGAAGATAATAAAGAGCTTCATTATTTTTCTGTGCATATTCTTTAATTTCGGCAATAGAATCTCTCACAGCACTTCCCATTCCAGCAGAAAAAGTATCAGCAATACCTAGTCCTACATTTTTTGCTGTAATTTTTAATAGATCATATCCACTCATTGTTTTAACTCTTTAATTATCTAAAGAAAATTATTTTATCTGTCATTCATATTCACTTCTAGTACTGCTGCTGTTATGTGGAATGGCAACGGTTCATCTTGTGATATTTCTAATTTGAAATTGTCGTATGTATTCCAGCCATCTAAAGAAATTCTCTTCTGACCTGTAAATTGTTTTGGCTTATCTAAAGCTTCTTCATCAAACTCTTTCAGCTCTATCATTTCGCCATTCACTTTAGGGTTGATGGATTTGTACATATAAAGGTTTAAATGATCCACTTTAAATAAAGCAGGATTCGTTGTTGTTGGAGCTTGGCTTAAATCAGGAGGAAGTAGGCTAACTTTAGCTGTGAACTTTCTACCGATAATGACCTCTTCTACTAAATCATCACATTCAATATGAATCGTATCCCCTTCTCTATGTAAGATTGGAATAGCGTAGGTATGTGTTTCGTCTTTATAGTAAGCAGCGACATTCTCACCAAGTATGTTGATCAATGAATGTTTTACAGTACAGTCGTCTTCCTTATGCGTAACTTGAGCTGTGATTGCTGTATCCAGTAATAGACTTTCTTTTAGCTGTTCAATTTGAAGCAAGCCATCTCTGTTCACTAGAAAATAAACTTTATCAGCCCCTGTAGTTGATGGTAACGATGCAATACTAATTACATTCCCACCTATGTCATGTTTAGCCCATGCGATAACTGATTGCTCTCGATCCAGTGTTAGCGTTGCTAGTTTTCCATTGTTCATAACAATCCAAATTACTGAATCAGGCTCTTGTTGGTATGTCATCTCTTTAAAGCCACCACCATCTTCACCAAGATGTGATGCTAATACTGATAGCTCATTCGATACTAAGCCGTCCTGTGCATAGTCATAAACAAGTGTGCGGATTCGTTCTGCACCACGCTGTATAAATAGAAGCTCACTCCCGACCTTAATTGGTTTAATGGTTGAGACAATTCCATAAGCTGTATGTTCTAAGATATTTGCATTCGTTGGACTCAGTGAGTCTTGAGCATTAATAGTTAATTCAGATCCACCACAGAAAACAACGATACCTCTACTCTGACTAAGATGTAGGACGTTTGATAATTGTTCTGAAGACGCAGCTACAGTGAATGAGTCACCATCTAATGTAGTTGTCAGAAAGTTAGATTCATCACCTGTACGGCTCAACCAAATATAGTTTGGATACTTACTTGATCCAGCTAAAACTAAACGCTGTTGAAAGTATGTGATGGCTCTAGGGTAGCCAAATGTTTCGTTAAAGATAGGTTCTTTGATTGTCCAAGATCGAGCTATAGCTTCTACGTTTGCACTTAGTTTGACTAGAATCTCACCTGAAACTTGAGTCTGTGAAATGAAGCGGTCTACTCGAATTACGCCACTATTTACAAAGATATATTTACCAACAATAGATGAGTTAAAAGCAGTTGCTTCTTCAATTGAGATCTTCTGCCAGTAAACAACTTCTGTGTACGTCACTTCTCCTGTATCAGGATCTGTTGTTAAAGCATATTCATCTTTAGGCACTTGGTTCATGTGATCTACTAAGCATCTGTAATACTTAATAGAAGGTCCAGCGACAAGCAAATAACAGATATCCCCTACCGTGTATTGTTTGTTCGTTGCATGAATTGCATAGATTGATGCTGTTAATGTTGTCGTCTTGCCTACATTCATTTCTGTAGATTTAAGTGATAGCGCAGGCGTATATGTGTCTTCTAATGGAGGTACTGAATAAGTAAATTTATCAAACGCCCAATTTGTAAAATCCTCTGAGCATCTAATCCAAGATACTGGATGATTACCATGTACGAGCCAAAGGTTATAGCGACTCTGACAAAAGTTAATATCTTTGATCTGTGATGCTGTGTATTGAGTTGAGAAGGTCTTAATTAATGTGCCTTCCGTACTCAGAATATTGATTGAGAAAGGTTTGAAGACTACAAGAAAGTTATTACCGTGACTGACCACAAAAGGAATGATTCGGATTGCATCTTGTTCAATTCTTAATAGCTCAGTGCCGCCACGTTTCTTGATACCTCCTTCAATTATGGGAAGCATATTCTCTACAGATTTTGCTCCATTCTTAAATTGGTTTAGATCGGTGCGCATCCAAATTAATGGGCTTAACTCTCCTGAAGTGAAGTTATTCTTTATTAAATTGATCTTAGCCATATCGTCTCGTTAATGTGTAATCTTCATCTTTGAAGAACTGCATACTCAAAACTTCCTGTCCCTGAACTGCTTTCGATTGTTTGATTAGGTCCTGACATTGGATATAAAAGGACTCCCCTGCTCCTTGAGATCCTGTAATTGGTTTAGCTACTTTAGAAGCCAGATATAAGATTAGGCATTCAATAAATAGTGAGTCGAAGGTTTCTTCGTTTGCGTTATCGAATACGAAAATGAGTTCGATACTTTCTGTATTTGTGAGTAGTCGATCTGTCTCTTGCACATAATCATCTGTGCTAACTGAAATGATTCTGATTAGATCGTTTGGAAGTTGGTATTGATACTCATAACCGAAATCAGGTTTCTGAGTTAATGGTGATAGTTTGATTCGCTTAGTTGCGAAGTTGAATGGATGGAGTCTAAGTAACGCTTTACGTGATGTGTCATACATACCTTTCATACGTTTAGCTATACTTGTTTTTTCGTCAAAGCTTGTAATGCTATCTGACCCGATCAGGCTTAAAGCTTGATTGCATATATCAATTTTAGTTGTCATGTAGCGTCCTTAGTTATTTTTATTATTAGGTAATGAAAGCTCCCTATCCTGTTAAAGATAAAGAGCTTTATATTATTTAATTAGCTTTATTAATAGAGCTATTAAACCTTAAATTTGAAAGCAATTACTTTCTTCTCGTCTGTTCGTACACACCCTGTAGCACGTTTCTCACCAATTGAAAGCATACGACCTTGAGTCTCAACTTCTACAATTTTTAAAGGAGATACGATGTTCATACCAAGTTGCAATGCAGAACGTGTGTAAGCAACGCCAGTAGCAGACAAGCCATCTGTTGAAGTCATACCGTTATACATTACCCATTTAAAGCCTAAAAAGTCTGAGATTTGACCGTTCTGAAGCATACGAGCCGCAATATAATCAGCACTTGTAAGTTCTTTATCAGCCAAAATCGCATTAAGCATTGAAGGGTTATAGAGCAAAGTAATTTCTTCATCTACATCGTTTTCAAGAAACTTAGTTCTGATATCAATTAAAAGCTGCTTTGTAATCGGAGTTGCTACATCACCTAATACATGATCGGCTGGTAGTGTCACTTGAGTATATACATCTGAGCCGTTTTCTTTACGTTGAGCTGTACCAATTAAGCCGTTGTAAATAACACTATCAATTTTTCTATTCCACTTCGCATGTAAGCGTTGCAGAATTTCATCTTGTGGCTGTGCTTTTAGCTTGTACAACTCATTAATATCAATACGAGTAAAATTGTCAAAATTACTCATAACAGCAAAACGAGAAGCAAAGCTTACATCTGTATATTGTGTTTCACCGAATCGTGTAGGAGTTGTAAAATTATCTCCCAATGATCCGAGTTCGTTACAGCTAAAACCAACACCAGTTACTGCACCAATATTGTTTACTGTTCCTAATAGTTTTGATTCTTTCTGCTCTAATAGAGCTAAATATGTGTCTGCGTACTGTTTTACAAATACGCTATCAATAGTGTCCCATGAAGTTGCCATAGTTATTATTGTCCTTATTTTTATAGATTTATTAATAGAGCTATTATTAGCTCTTTATTATTGTTGTGATTGTAGAGCTAGTAGATGTCTCAGTTGTCCGTATGGGCTGATTTATGTGATACCTTTCCTATGCTCTACATAAGGACTTGGGTATGGCTTAAAGCTTTATCTGAACGCCACTTCAGGAGCTATTTGTTTATCGTCTTAGGCTGTTGTAATACGAATCGATCTGAGCTTTCACTGACTTATGTTCAGGATGGCGAGGATCGAAAAAGGCTTCACTACGCATTAAAGAAGTAATGTCTGTACTAACTGATGTACCGTTATTAATTGGTCTATCTTCTGCAATCTGTGAACCAAAATAAGCGAGTGCTTTAATTACATGAATGTTATTGCCGATACTTGGATCGTTGATGTGTTCTTCGGATAAGCCTGCTGATTTAGCTGCTCGAATAGCTGAGAAAATATTAGATTCATAATCATTTCCCCATTCTGATTGAAGTGACTGGATAGTTGAGTCCGTATCAAACTGTGAGCTGTTAGTAACTAAATTGACCGCACGTTTGTCGTACTCAGATAGTAGGAAGTCGAGTTGTTTATTTGTGATCCCATGCTTGTGTGCTTCAGATAAAAATTGCTTATTTGATTCGTCTGCTTTGAAGTCTTCAAAGTTAAAATCTTCTCGTTCAATCTTATATTCATCTACGGTTTTAGGAGCGACTTCACCAGTTCCGACCTTTTTTTCCAAGTAGCTGTAGCTCTCATTCATCTTGGCTACTGTCGCTTTATAATCTACTGATCCATCTTCTGATACCACTTTAAACTTATCAGGAATAGCTGCTTCATTAGAGCTATTATTAACTGTACTTAATACAGTCTCTAAAGCTGTATCTTGTTCATTAGATTGTAGTTGTTCTACATTGTCTGTCATTATTATTCTCTTTTTTAATTCTTGTTATTTGTTATGTTCAGCTTCTTTAATACGAGCCAAGATGAAGTCAATGACATCTTTCTGACCGCAGTTAAATGCTGTCTGTGTAGCTGAGTCTTTATCAAATATAAACTGTGCATGAAAGGTAGCGATTAGTTCATCTAATACCTGTATGCCTTCATTACTTGTAAAGACTCTTTGATATTTATTGCTGTTCAAACATTTCTCCTAATTGCTCAGGACTCATGTTCTTCGCTTGATCTTTTGCTATGTCCATTGCTGTTGAGCCAACTTCTGACATTACTGCCTGCTGCTGTTGTTGCTGTTGCATAGCTTGTTGTTGTTCTTGTTTAAGCTGTCTCAGTTCTGCTATCTCATCTGATGTACGAATTGCTTCTTTAGGTACGTTTAATCCATCTGCCATGATTTGTACCATTGCATCTAGGTTAAGGTTGTCTAAGACTGTCTGATCAATTGTTGCCATTTGACCTACATTCAACATTAGTTCTTGAGCTGATGTTACCCACTCAAGTTTTTGTGAAGCAGCCATCGGGTTTAAGAAATTAAAGCTTATACGTGAAGCTTGCATTAGCTCTTCAGGTGCTGGAGGTAAAACACCAGATCTCATTGCTAATCCCCAACATCTTTCTAGTAATGTTTGAAGATACTCAGCCTGCATTCGACTAAAAACGCTTCCTAGTTGGTTACGATATACATTCACTCTTGCTTGTATTTCTGTCGCTGTAAGTGGTGCTGAACCTTGTGGTGTGAGTTGGTCAGACATCAATGTACGTTTAATCTTAGCTTGGAAGTGTTGTAAGAAATCTAAGCCCATACCAACCGTTGATGAACCTGTATCCAATCGTTTAATAGAGTTATCAATAGAGTTAACAGCGATGATTGCATTAGGGCGAATACGAAGTGTATTGGGGTTTACAACGCCATCATGGGCTGCTAGCCAAAGTCCACCGAGGTTTAGCTCTGCTGTCTGTAATGAGAGCTTCATGAGCTGATTAGTTGTCTTAACGTCTGCTAGAACCATACTTGCCATTCCTAAGCCGTATGGACTCTCTGGGATCTTTCTAAATCTACTTACTACACATGGGAACTCTTCAAATCCTGACTCTTTTAAGATGTGTTTGGATTGAGCTTCTATTGTGTATGAAGCGAAAGGCATTGCTTTACCTAATCGTTTACCTTCATCACCTTTGATGTATTGCTTATCTCTTGGGAAGATTGCTTGAACAAGTGTGAACTTCTGATCAGGTTTCTTTTCTACTGCAGCTTTAACTTTGTCTGAGACATTGTTAATACCAAACTCAGTTACGATTTGCTCGGCTGATAACTCGAACTCTCTGTAGATTGTATCGATCAATCCATTCGCCTGAGTTGATGAGATATAGCAGTTACCTATTGACCATGTATGAAATGAGAAGCCACCTTTATCACGCTGAGTATCAACGTATAAAACAGCCCATCCAGCAACAATTAGATCTGTAAGGAAGTCTGTTACTTCACTATCAAAATTTGAACTGTGTATGTTGCGGAAGATAAAATTATCTACTGTATCGAGCCACTGTTCGCCTTGTGTGAGTTGAGAGGGTGTATCTATGCCTGATGGTACTGATTTGAACCATAAGCTAACAGGTGATGTTGTGCCGCTATAAACGCTTGATACTAAGAGTTGGATACCTTCACATGCTGTTGTGTCATATAACTCATTTCTTGCTGTCTTACGTTCTTGTTCTAGCCCAGATGATGTTACGTCTTGGAAGGATTGTTGTCGTTCAGGTGCGCAATATTTATAACAATCACGCCATGTAGCTTCATGCTTTACACGTTCAGATTTAAGTTGAGAGAGACGCTTTAATATTTGTTGTGCGTTCAATCTCGTTAAGTTCCTGTTTTCGTATTACTCGAATTGTTACTGCCAGTGTTTTGGTTTCTTTGCATCATGTTTCCTAATGCTGAACCTTGATTAAATAGGCTACCCAGTACAGAGCTTTGTTTATATTTACGTCTCGATGCTGTGTTTTCGTTAGCTTCTTTCTGAGCCAACTCTTTAGCCTTACGTTCAATCTCTTCGGCTGAATCCTGCTTTTGAACTTTTGGTTTTGATCCCATTGTTATTGTTCCTATAGTTATTATTTTGATCTGCTGTTGATGTTGCAAAATGCGTGTGCGCATACGTGCGTGTAGGTATATAGAAGGGCAATCTAATTCTTCATCTAGCACTTGGATCTATGCAGTCTTTTCTTTAATTATTATTGTCTTTGTACTGTAGTCGTTGTATTCGTAAGTGATTAGATGTCTCTTTTTTAAAAGTTTTATATGTCTGTTTTAAATACAGATCTTATTTATTTTTTTATAATATTAGAGCTATTGTTAGAGCTATTAATGTAGCCCAGAATAGAAAGAGAAAAACTAAACTGAGCTAAAAGGGGGATCTGATAGCCTACCTAAATAAGCTATGAGTTAAGGATGGAATAAAGGATATATAAATGACTGACCTAGTTTTTATTATTACTCTTATTCAGCCTAAGTCGTTCTAAATAAGTAATGTGAAATATATCACATTTTTATAACTTTGTCAAGATCTTTCTACTATATATAGTATATAATACTCATTAAAAGCACTATATTTAGTATTTTCATTTAATGCCAAACTTATCTATTACTTTATAGATATCTCCATATATTGTAGAATAATCAGGCACTATAGTTAAAGTATAGTAAATAGGCTTCGCTGATTCTCTAATGTCACCAGTTAATGGTTCTAGGTCTGATTCACGGAACATATAAATATCTATTTTAAAGGTGTTGTAATCTACTTGTTCTAAACTTTGAAGATTACCTAAATTGAAAAAAGGTTCATCCTCTACATGATTTAAGACATTATGCTCTTGGATAATATATCTATTTGCATATTCATTATATGCCACTTCAGTTAAATAATAAGAATAATTTTTCCCAGAAGCACCAATGCTACAAGCCTCATATCCACCCCAAAGCACATAATAGTTATTAATACCTTGGTAAACTTTCGATGTATCTGTAAATGTAACTGTATAGTTTTCGGGATTAGGATCGCCAAAATTATTATATTTAGATTTTTCAAACGTGGTATCGCATGCAGTTGATAATGCATAATCCTTGACTGGCTGTAATGCTTGTTCTTTTTGAGTCGGTCTTTCTGCAGAAACATTTGAGCAGACAATAAGAGCAAGTAGGGCTGTACTAAATTTCATGCTGTTTTCCATATTCGTTACATACCCATTTGCTTTTCAATTTCAGTACATTTCTTATTACCTAAAGGCTGAAGCATTTTTGTGATTTTCTTATTCATCTCACTAATATTACCTTTTAAATCAAACTTATTTTTACCAACTTTATTATAGTCATCAACAATACTTTTATTCGCATAGTAAAAGGCTATTTGATTTTGAATGTCTTGAATATTCAGACAAATATTAAAGAGATCTTTTGACTGATTCTTTTCATATTTATTTTGATACCAATTAATAGTAGTCTGAGCTTCTTCTAATTTGGCATATAAAATATCTATTGCTGTAAAGTCCGCCATATCCTTAACTTTCACTGGCTCTACATAAAAATTTGGCAAAATATTGGTATACATCAATATTCCATTTTTTATCGATGCAGTTGACTCGTTTTCATTCTTCGGTAAATAATTTTCACTCTGAAAAATTATAGTTGATTTACTTTTATCTTCTTCAAATGTTCCATTCGATAAAGTTCGAGTTAATTCACTCCTATTATCTGCAAATGTGAAAGTTGAAGTAATTGCTAATACTGTGACTAATGCCGTTCTAAGTTTCATTTTATAAGTTGTTGTAAATTTTAAGATAAATCAGTATAGCATTAAGTTTATAAGCCATTAAATAATATTTTAGGCTGATAGTAGGACTCATTCATTTATATGGTTGTCTCCATATACTTCATCCTTACATGAGCCTTCTGTTATTAAATTACGTTCCATCGTATCGTAGACTGTTGTTAGCATGCCTTCTGCTATTTCCTTAGCTTCATGTGCAATTTGTAAATCGTTATAGAAGTTGGAGACTGTGACCATATCTTGTAGATTGATAAGCATTTTGCAGAGCTGAAACGAAAACTCCTGCCTATCTTTCTCTATATTATTTTTTGCCAAATCTTTAGCGAGATTAAAGTCACTTAGTAGGCTTATAGAAATTCTTTTAAATTGTTCCTGTCTTTCTTCAATAATAGATTCATCTGCCACTGGTTCTGATTCTGCTTGTACTGTTGAGATACTGGATAAAGCTAATAGTGCGAGTAGGGCAGTTATTAGTTTCATTTATGGAGTATCTCTTTACAAGTTTTCCCTGTTTCAGATTTCACAAGGCTACTATATTGTTTAATTTCACTTTCACTGAACATAATTTCATATTTAGAGTTGTCTTTTCCAAAATTTTTATTAAGTTTCAAAAAATCAAGGTACGCAAATTGCGCTCCAACACCATTGCAATAAGCTCTGTGTATATCTCCATAACTTGACATCTCTGTCAAATATAACCTTTTCATTAATTTTTTTACTTGTTCAAATTCGGCTTTTGAGCTTACTTTTATAGGTGCAACATAAGATGGATAAATACTTCTATCCTGATTTAAATTGACTTCATCTGCATACCTACTCATTTTTTCAGCAGTTCTTATAATATCTTTTGGATCTAGATTTTGTGCATATAAATTGGGAGTTCCTATGAAAACATAAACAATTGCAAATAAGTTTCTTAGTTTCATTTTATAAGTTGTTGTAAAGCTTCTGATAACTCAGTATAGCATTCTGTACCTGAGCCGTTGAATGAGATTTTAGGCTTATAGTGATACTCATTCATTTCTGTTTTGAACTGTACTTCCATGTCATAGACTGCTTCTGGTGTATCAGGTAGCTCTAATAGAATCTCCCATTCGTATGGCATTGAGCGGACTGTACCGTATCTAGTCAGAATGTTGTTCATTGTTATGCCGAGCTTATAAAACGTCTCTTCTTTGTTCCAGCATCGTATTAAGTAGAAGATTGGTTGACCGCCATTCAGTACAGCTTGGTCTAGGAAGGACTGTCGTTTGCAGCCTTTAATTTTTATTTTTTTCATGATCTCTTTAGAGACCTATTAACAGGTCTTGTAATTGGTCTTTTATTTGTTATATTATTATTAATGCTTACACAAATTGAGCGAAAACCACTATGAATAACATTATCCACAGTCGCTTTACGGCTAGTGTTTCTAAGCTCAAAGAGAATCCAATGAAAGTCGTTAGCGATGGATTCGGTGAAGCTGTAGCTATTCTGAATAGGAATACTCCTGCTTTTTACTGCGTTCCTGCTGATCTATATCAAGAAATGATGGACTTAATTGAAGATCGAGAGCTTCTGAAACTAGCTGAACAAGTCGATACTGAAGAAACAGTAAAGGTATCTATTAATGAGTTACGAGCTAGAGTTCGCAAAAGCAGCTCTGAAGAAGTTTAATAAATTAAATCCTCAAATAGCTGAACAATTTATTAATAAGTTGGAAGCTATCTTAGAGAATCCAAAGATACCTAAAAATAAGCTGCGAGGATCTAATGATCTATACAAGATAAAGCTTAGGTCCGCAGGATATAGATTGGTGTACCAAGTTATTGATGACAGGGTAGTGATATTAGTCCTTGACGTTGATAGACGGGACACCATCTATAAGAATATGTAAGCTAGATTAGCCCTCAGTCTCTGATTGTTGGGCTTTTTTAGTACGTGGCTTTCTTGTTTTTGGAAGGACAGGGACATGACCATCTGCTGTAGTTTGAGGGTTAGCTTTGACTAAGTTGATGCTATTAACTTCTAAGCTGGCTTCTAAAGCATTGCTGATACCAGATTTAAAAGTACGGATCTCAAAGTCTTCAGGAGTTTTAAAGTACTGCTCAGATACAGAGAAGGGGATAGTTGGTCCATTTAGGATAAGTTGTAGCTTTGTCAGATCTGAAAGTTCGGGGTTAAAGTCGTTATAAGTTGCTAATACAAATTTCTTTTTGTTGGTAATGATGAATACTGAATACATATTTTTCTCTTAATTTATGATTTTATTTATTATTTTTTGATGTCGCTTTCATATAAATATTATTTATAGAAAGATGATCTTTATATCATATTTTTTTATACTTGTCAATCTTTCTATAACTTTAAGTAATAAGAATACCTATTCTACATAGGCTATTTACTGATCTCTAACTTTTTATCTTCAGGTCTAAAGCTAGGATCTAAACATGTACGTTGAATACCCTCTACAAAATTAGAAAAGTGATCCCTTATATTTTCTTCTCCTTTAACTATTGGCTCTTTGTATGCTTCAGCAATAACCCAATCTACCATTTCTTTAATACTTTCATGCTTTAAGTATCTTTGTAATTCTTTATCTTCAAAATTTTCAACCCATATAGGAGTTTCTTCAATATCTATGTTAATCATTCTTTGGGTTATAGCTACTTCAGCTACAGTAGTAACCACATTGCAATAACGAATATCACTTTCTTTGTTAGCTAGAGATTTTTGAGAAAGTAATAAGAATAAAGTTAAAAAAACTATCTTTTTCATAATTATGAAGTACCTATAATTTATTAAATTCTATTTTAATTGGTATTAAAAAT
Organism: Acinetobacter sp. YH12138; assembly: GCF_015218525.1. Taxonomy (NCBI): domain Bacteria; kingdom Pseudomonadati; phylum Pseudomonadota; class Gammaproteobacteria; order Moraxellales; family Moraxellaceae; genus Acinetobacter; species Acinetobacter sp. YH12138. Next base: position 29,726 of record NZ_CP048673.1, read on the forward strand.
AAACATATACAAAAGCAGCCAGTTTAATACAGTGTCCGTGTTGGGTACGAAGTACACAATATGGATGATGGATTGTTTATTGGCTGTTAATGATAGCTGATATACGACTGATAAGGAGTATAGAAGGTTGAATGTTACAGATACGAATACCACTACATCCGAAGGATCAGATAGAGCTACGAATACCAATTCTATTTAAAGTTATTTTTAATTAATAATTAATTTTTATTAAAATAAAGAAAAAGCTAATTCTATTCTTATATCTGATTTGGTATTGAAAAAAACAAATTGGTGAGCAGTCAGTTCAATGTTGAAGATGGATCTATACCTGACAAGGTATGGATCCAGATTAAAGATTGATTACTGACTGTTAAAGGTTGTTATTCATTGACTGATAAGGAAATGAATAAGAAGCTTGTTATAGCTTTAAACAACTATTTAATTAAATAAGAATAGGGAAGAAATAGTAAATAGATCGTCAGATCTGTTTGCTGTTTCTGATAAATGGTTAAGTAGAATGGAATGAGATCTGAAGCTCCTTAGAGCTTTAGATTGAATGGTCTAATCTTATAAATAGACACTTTCAAACTATCTTATGCCGAACATATTGGTTTATTTGAATTTAAATAATTTATTACTGTGGACAACTTGCGTACTTATACTAAGTATTAAAGGGTATTCTGTCAAAAAAAAAAGAACATTTTATCCTATCTTACTGTTTTTCCTATATAAACATTGATGTTTTTGTATTTAAAAAAAAAGAGAACATTTTTTAGAATTTTAAATTCAAATTGAGCTAGATAGGATTGTACTGACAAGCCAGAATATACTATAGCCCACAGTAGAAACAGAAGTACATTCCTATCTAGCTACCAACCGACTGCAAATATTTACTATCTCAAAGATAAGAGCAGAGGGCGGTAAGGGTATGGATTTAAATTGCTTACGTGACACAATTTGAATGTTCGGGGCTTTTTCAGATTTGTTCCTTTTTGTTCTCAAGACAAATTAGAGTTATTAAGACAAATACGTTCTCATTTTTGTCTTAAATCCACCTCGATTCAGGGAATAAAAAGAGAACACATTCATAAAATGTCCTGTATTCAGCCTTTTTTTAGTGAACAATTCATATTGTATGAGTATTATATATCAATAACTTATGAATTTTTATATACTCGATTCTGTCAAATTAAAATGTTGACATCATTTTTTCAATTTAGTAGAATAAACGGACAGGGGGAGAAGCACCCTTTAACTGCTTCAGCAAATATATAAATGACACGAAAATATAAGACCTAACAAGGTACAATTCCAAATGGATTTACAAGATTTACTCATTGACGATACAGCAAGTATCGAACAAAACACTACTGAAAATACAATTACAATAAAAGCTGGCGACTCTTCTAAACGTCTTTCTGACGTTCTTAAAGACTTTCCTGATAACTGCTACGTTGATAAAAAAATTACAGGTTGCGGTGGTTCAACGCTCGTTTTAAGAAATGCTGTTAATTATGTCTTACTCGTTCCTTACTTAAACCTACTTCATTCAAAAGAAAAAGATAACAAGGATATAGTAGATTTAATTTCCATTTATGGTGAAAAGAAGGGCGATAAATTTATTAAAGATTACCTAGCAAATGGGTCTTCACCTAAGAAAATTATCTGTACGTATGACTCTCTAAACCGTCTATTAGAATTAGATGAATTTGATCCAAAACAGTTTAAGCTTCTTGTCGATGAAGCACATACCTTAGTCAATTTAGGTTCATTCAAAGCTTCAACTTGTGAGTATGTACTCCAAAACTATTCGCTTTTTGGTGCTTATGTATTCTTAACGGCTACACCAACTAAACGTGACTATTTCCCAAACATGATAGGACACCTTCCTTTATGTACAATCAAATGGGATAACGTAAAAGAAGTTAAATTTAACTTACAGCGCATTGATAAAGGTATCGGCCTAAATAAAGCATTGTTTGGTTTATGCTATGACTACCTAATGGGTAAAACAGAAGGCAACTGTCACGTATTTTATAATTCAGTGAATGAAATTTCAGATGTCATTCTGAAACTTAAAGAGATTAAGAATAAGCAAGGTGAGCCTGTATTTAATCCTAATGATATTCGTATTATCTGTGCGGAAGATAACCAGACAAAACTTCATAAGAAGTTAGGTAAAGGTTGGGGAGATATAGCCAAAATTACTTCCCCTGCTGTTAAGGTAAACTTCATGACGGCCAGTGCATTTGAAGGGGCAGATATTTACGATGAAGAAGGGCAAACCTACGTTGTGATCAATGGTGTACGAGATAGCACCAAGCTCGATTTTCATGTTGTTCTACCACAAGTAGTAGGGCGTTTGAGGGATAGTAAACGTAACGAATATATTAATATTTTAGTCGGTAATTTACCTGAAGCTGCCAATTTCACACTTCAACAGTGGATTGCTCATGTCAATAAAAAACTATCAGAAAGTAAAGATTTACTTAACGATCTAAATACTAGCAAGTTAAGTGAGACAACTAAAAAGAAACTAAGAAAAGTTGCTTTAGAAGATAAATACACATTCGCTGATAAAGCAGGAAACCTCTATATTTCTGACGTTGCATTAAAGTCTGAATTGCAATCTTATGAAGCCTTACAAGCAACGTATGTTGTTCGTGAAGTGAAGGGTGCTGAAATTGATGCAACTGGTTATTCTGCTTCATTTAAGGATTTATTAACGGATGAATCCAAGCATGAACCTTTTGCTCATGTTCCAGTTGGTATTGCTAAATTTTTGAATGATAGTAGTCAATGTTTCACTGAGACTATGAAAGAGTATTGTGAAGCTAGGGATAAAGAAAACGAATTTTTGTATGAGTTGGTCGATGTTAAAGATAATGATTATAGAAAGTTCTATGACAAACTAGGTCATGAAAAAATTAAGGCTTTACGTTACAGACGGTCTTCTATTGAACGTGAGTACGGTCAAGAAGTCAGTTTAGATGACAGTGAGCTGATGATCAGAGCTTTGTTGAATTATAAAATTGACGATGTTATTTCAAAAGCTGAGATAAAGACTCGAATCCAAGAAGTATATAAGGAATTGAGTATTGAAAAGTTAGCCAAAGCAACACATATTGAAGAATGGTATGACGTTAAAGCGACTAAGCTTGATCGTATTTATCCAGCATTTAAAATTGTGGGATTTAAATAAGAACTTTTATTTCCCCTTATGTTTATTGATATTTTAATTAATCTGTTATCACATTTATCAGTGCTTGACAAGGTATTTTTTAAAATATATAATACGCATTATAAAGAAAACAATAAAAAACAAAAGTGGGGCATAGTCAGCCCATATTAAAAAACCTTCACTGACTATAATCAAAAACATCTCAAAATATTAAGTCTGCATCCAAATAGGATTATAAGCGGACTCAAAATTATTTTATTCAAAGGATATAAATTATGACTTCATTATCATTACAAACTACTAATTCAACTCTATATAATACAGCTATTGTTACAGCTAATAATGTTGTAAAAATGACAAGCCAACAAATTGCAGATCTAGTTCAGCTTAGACATGACAATGTTAAGCGTACTATTGAAACACTTGTAAATTCAGGTGTTATTGTCCAACCTCAAATTGAGGATGGGATTAAATCTGCTAATGGTGTTATTCCTAAACTCTATGTATTTGAAGGTGATCAAGGTGAACGTGATACAACAATTATTGTTGCTCAACTCTCACCACAATTCTTAGGTCAAGTAGTAGACCAGTGGAGATTCTTAAAACAGCAAATGCTTGAGATGGTACGTCCTTCATACATGATTGAAGATCCAGTAGCTAGAGCGAAGAAATGGATTGAAGAACAAACTGCAAAACAAGAAGCTGAAGCCAAGTTATTAGAAGCAGCCAAAGCTATTGAAGTGATGCAGCCTACTGTAGATGCATACGAACTTATAGCAGGTAAGAAAGGATCTATGTGCTTCCAGGATGCATACAAATTCTTAGGCGGTATCAAGTTAAAAGAAATGAAGCAATGGATGTATGACAAGAAATGGATCAATAAGGACCGTTTTGGTCGTGACTCTATCGGCTATTACCAGAACATGAATGGCTACTTAGTTGAAAAAGTTACAACACACCAACCTCAAATTCGTATCACTTATAAAGGTTTAGCTGCAATGGCTAGACAAATGAAGATCAAGCTTAATGCTGAAGACTTCAACTAAGACACAAATTTAAAAGGGCAGGGATGTTCATAGCATCCCTTAATATTAACCAGGACTAGGAATGAAAAAATTATCAAAAAAAGAGTACAACAAATTAGTAAAAGCAAAGATCTTACAAACAGGTCTATATAACGGACGCAATGTAGAAGAAGCCGAACTAGACGATGAATTATTTGAACATTTATCAGACATCAAACTCGATTACCAGAAAGGCGTTTTAACAGCTTTCAATGCTGATGCTGAAATGGCATACAACTTCCTTAAATATGAAAACGAATATGCAGATGACCTAGACATTGATTATGGTATTGATGATTTATACGGATCATATGACGACAACATGAAAGCAATTAAAACTCATTTTGGAGCATACTAATGATCCCTACAATTATCACTTTATATATCGTCACAAGCTTTCTAGTAACTCTACATTTAATTGATGTAAAACTAGATGACAGACATTCTATTTCACTATTACAACTTATTACCCTTCAAGCCATTGGAGCTAAGGGCATTTACTATAAAGACTGATTATCCTTTACCCCCCTGTTTCCTGATGGAGCAGGGGATTTTTTATTTTATGACATTGTTTAGTTTTTTATTTAAGTCTGAGAGTTTAGTTTTAAAGGAATGTTCTTCGGTTCTATTGTTTATATAAACTCGATTCAAATAGTGATAATAGTCATTAGTTAGATCATTTTCCGTTATGTCTAGTGCCCTAACTTCATTACAACAACTTGATATAAATTTGAAAGCATGGTTTATAACTTCATCAAAATCGTCTTGGTATAAGCAATTTTTAACATAATAGTTTTCTCTATCTAAGTCCTGTATTTGTTTATATATCTGAGTATCTCGTAAATAAGCGTTAAAGCACTCCACTACATAATTTCTTTCTGTATCTATCTTGGTAACTTGACTTTCAAACTCACCCTTTCCTACCGTATAAAAGTTACACAGCTTCATACCAAAACCTATAGTTATCATCGGTTGTAATTGGTTTAGGATAGCGATTCTATTTTTAGCATTATTGTACTTATCTTGATGTTTCCAATCATCAAGGGATGAGACAACAAGAATTAGACCTACTACAGCAACATATATTGCAAGAGAATCTGCATAAGGTGGGAACTCAAAACAATAGTTAGTTTTACACCATTTGCTAAATAATTTATCCACTAAAACGAATATTAAATAGTAAAGGATAGTACCAGGTATCACTAATCCTACTGACCAATAAATCTTATTTCTTATTTTCATATCACCCCCTAATAAATGCTCTACATAATACATTAACCTGTTACAAATTAAGAAAATATTTAACTGGATTATAGGTATTGATGCCTTTATAATAGCTCTATTGTTACAGGTAATAGAGCATAAGAAGAAATGATATTTTGTATAGCAAATCAAAAGGGTGGCGTAGGTAAAACTACGATAGCCACTAACTTAGCTGTAGCTTTAAGCAAGAAAGGGGATACAGTTTTAGTTGATGCTGATGACCAACAATCTGCTGTTAAATGGTCAAAGCGTAGAACTGAAAATCTTATTGATACTGAACACCATAAAGGCGACTTGAAGAAGGTCCTGCTCGATCTGCAAAAGAAATATAAGTATGTCGTTTTAGACGTTGCAGGGCGTGATTCAGAAGAGTTCCGTAGTGCCTTGCAAGTTGCAGATAAATTAATTGTACCGACTCAACCAAGCCAAGCAGACGTTGAAGTACTGCCATTCGTATTGAAGATGTTTAACACCTTCCAGAAGGTCAATGAAAAGCTTGAGCCATTTATTGTAGTAAACAAAGCCCCTTCAAACTCAAAATCTACTGAAGTTGCTGATTCAATCGAACTGCTTCAAACCCTACCAAAATTTAAAATCCTGAATACTGTTATCCGTGACCGTAAGCAATTCCGTGATGCTTCAGTACAAGGTTTATCTGTATTGGAAATGGGTAGCTCGAAGGCTAAAGACGAGTTCAATGAGTTCTTGGTGGAGATTCTATAATGAGCAAGCAGAAAGCTAAAATCGGCTTTGGTGACGACCTTGACGAGATTCAATCTAACCCTGAAGCCACGCTAGAAGACGTAACAGGTCAGCAAGTCGAATATACACGTAACCTGATGTATAAGATCTTACTCACGCCACATACAGGCGAAGTAAAGAAGCGGACACGTAAGGATCATGGGCGATTAGCATCTGTGCCTTTGTACTATGAAGAAGAAAAGGTATTGAAGGAAGCAGCAGGATTCGTTGGTGAGTCATTGAATGACTTCATTCGTGATGTTGTGTTAAAAGAAGCAAGACGAGTTTTAGGTGCAGAAAAATTCAATGCAACGATGAACAATCCACTTAACCAGACGAAGGTTAAGTTAAGTGATGACGAGCATTTAAAACTCAGTGAGCAACGTAAAGCTGAACGTGAGAAAAATAAGCCAGCGTCAGGAAAAACATATAGCGTATAAAAGAAAAGCTCCTTCTGGAGCTTTTATAATTTTTGTCTGAAGCTAATTTCCTGATCATCGAGTTTTGCATAATGTTGAGCCAGTAATAAATCAATTTTAGCCACATTCACAACACCTAATAATTCATCAAATCCACGGACATCATTTGTTTTGGTAATTTTTGTTTTAGCTTCCTCGTCATCCCCTTCAGGAACATAGTCTTCACATTCGCTAATAGCAAAACTAAGTATTTTATTGTCTGAATCTCGATAGTACTCATCATCGCCATGAATTTCGAAATCTTCGTCAGAATAGATAGTTTCTTCAATTTTCTTAATAAATTCTTCAAATTGTCCTAATGAAAAGTGCATAGCCATCACACTATTAAAGAAGTTATCTAAGGTTAACTTTAATGCACCTGTTTCAACTTTGGCATAAGTAGATTGCTTCATTTGAAAATGCTTATGCATCTGACGACCACTAATTTTGAACAATAAACGTGTTCTGTACATTAAATAAGCAGTTAGATAAGTTCTTGTAGATAAATAATATTTCATGTTAAGCCCTTAAATTATAAACGTATTTTAGCATATCTCTTATTGTGTTTAAACGTATTTAATAATATTTTTTGATTACAATCATGTGGAAGTGTTTACAATCGTACACACTTAACCTAAGATGCATCTCATCGAAGCGCAACGATACGGAAGTCCTGATAAGAGTCGGGCATAACTCAACAACCAATTTAAAGGTGAATAAAATGACAAACGCTGTAAACCAAACTGAAGCAAACGAATACGCTCAATTCCTAGCATGGAAAAAACAAATGGCTGAGGAACAGGCTTTAACAGTAGCTAAGAGCCAAGAACAAGAAGCACTTGCTGCAATTGATCAAGGTCAACTTAAAATTGAAGACTTGGTTGAACCTAATGAAGATTTTGAAAAGTTAAATAGCAAAAAAGTTGAATTGGCTAAGTTGTGTGGTTTTGAATTGACTGACAGTAAGCAGGCTTTGGTAGCTACAATGTTCAGTTTTGCTCAATGCCTTGCAGCAGACCAACGTACAACTGTCATGTTAAAAACTGAAGATGCTTTAGCAAATGACTTCATGCACATTTATGGATCTTGGGCATACCGTACAACGATGCATAAAAAGTTGAACAGCATGGAAGCATGTATGACGGCTAACGCAATGCCTTACTACAATACATTGGGGACCACCTACGATGTAGAGCTGAAAGAGCATTTCCGTACACAGGCTGAAGAGCTTAAACGTGGTTCGCAATATGTAGTTGCTCCAAAATCAGTCGCTCAATTTACGACTGCATCTAAAGATTTTATTGGTAGCTTCACAGTCGATATTAACAAGACCACGGCTGAAGACCTTGATTGGAGTGAGAATACTAAGCAGCTTAACCGTTTACGCAATGAAATTGATTCTGACCAATTTGATTTAATTTCTGATTTACGAGAGTTGATTAAGGCACGTATTCCTTTAATGACTAAGCTTTATAATATCTGTGAAAATGATGCTGATTTTAAAAAGTATGCACTTATTTTAGCAGTAGCGACATTCTTGGATCTTGAGTCATTTAATGTGATTAAAGATGCTATTTTAGAAATGGCGAATAAAGTTGAAAATGGAAATATTGAACTGTTTAAAGCTTCATTAACCGTAGCCGTTGAAAAATATAAATCTTGGAATCAAGAAAACATTTCAATTCATACGTTAGCTGATTTAATTACAGATACAGATTTTGGTGAAATTGGTATTGGTCGCTTGAATACTTTCTTATCAAAAATTGATTTAAAAACTGATAGTGTTCGTTGTATGAATATTCCGACTCAAGGTTTAGCGATTGCTGAAATTGAGCAGAAACTAGCAGCTTAACATGAAAAAACTACGAGCCTTGATGACTGATCACCATTAAGGTTTATGTTCTAAAGCCCTTTGTACTGTAGCAACCCCTACCCCAAATTTTTTAGCCACACTTCTAAAAGTCGAGCCATCTTCCAGCATGGCTTTTTGTATTTCTGCATAATCCACCTTACGCTTCCTGCCTTTATACAAGCCCTTCGCTTTGGCTTTAGCAATGCCTTCCTTCTGCCTTTCACGGATCATAGAACGCTCAAATTCAGCGAATGCAGCAAGCATTTGAAACATGAGCTTATTCATTGCAGACTGTGCTACATCATGGCTGAAGGTCAAATTTTCCTTATGAAAAATAATAGTGATGCCCCTGTCATTCAGGCTGTTCACAATGTCATTCAGATCGTTTGTATTACGTGCTAGACGGTCAATGCTATGCACATGGACTGTATCGCCATCTCGAAGATAGTCGATCATAGCGTTCAATTGAGGACGTTCACGGCTTCCACCGCTTGCCTTCTCTGTGAAGGTTTTATCCAGACGGATTCCATCTAACTGACGTTCCGTATTTTGTTCAGTTGAACTGACTCGAATATAGCCGACTTGATTAGGCATTTTGTACCGTTAGATATTAGAGTTATAGATACACATTGTACCGAAACTAAATATTAAGTCTATAGGTACGGTTTTTTATATGAAATGATGTGGTCTTAAATTGTTCCGTTAGGCTATACCTTATAGATACTTTGGCGTTCCCTTTCAGGTCGGGCTAACTGGCTTCGCTCAAGCCAAACGGTGAAGCTGTTTGTCTTGCCCCTTCGGGCAGAATCCCTAACGCAAGAGCAAAAGCTTTGGTCTACATATTGGTATAGGACTTTCAAAACTTATCACCGACAACCAAACTCATTGAACTTTATTTTAAGCGTGTTCAATGTAAACCCCACAAGGGGGTGTGACATTGTCCCCTATGCTTAAAATCTTTTAAGTTCAATGGTTGTCGTAGCGATAAAGTTTGATGAAGGTTCAGATCAGATACCTACTACATAACCCTTGAATAAGGATAGTTTGGGACAAGCCCAAACGCTAGAAAAGCGTCTGTTTAATGGATTGCCATAGCTCCAAGAATGATAAAAGTTAAGGTCAAAAACAAGCTTATTTATTAGTCTATTTTCTGCTTAAACTAGGTATATTGATCATATTAAACTATATTAAAAACAAGTGTTTATTGTTGTATTAGGTACACTGTACCTGTATAATTATCAGTATAAGGTGAAGAGATAAAAAGCCTTATAGGAACAACGTGTTCCGCCTGCTAGAGCTTGCAGATAACCAAAGCTCAGGACTGATAAAAATGAACGCTTTCGACTTCTCAAATGCAGCAAATGATTCAACTAAAAACTTCCGTTTAGAAGCTTTTTCTTTCACTTACCAGTTTGGCTTAAACATCTACTTTGATGACATGGACGACCTACGCTCAATTATTGGCGATACAGAAATTGAGTTTTGGCAAGTTGAAGGCTTGCGTGAAGGCACGTACATGGACGTTAACAACTTCACAGACTTGGAAACAGCGATTGAGCTGATCATGGAAGGTCATTTCCAAGAAGACCTAGACCAGTTCAGTCTGATCGTGAAAGACGGCTACGCTTCTACTTTAGAAGCAGCTCAAGAATGGCACGATGAAAACCAATTTTGTGAAGATATGTCTGACTATGATTTTGGTCACTACCTAATGACTGACGTTAGCTGCATTGAGATTCCAGAAGCATTACAGGGTTACGTGGATTTTGAAAAATTCGGAAGAGACTCAAAGATTAATGACTTTGTGACTATTGGCAACTTTATCTATAACAACCACTAAGGAGCTGAAGACATGAATGCACAATTATTCAAAACTGAAGCCCTTAACCGTCTAGCTGTTCGCCTTCCTTCTGCTGTTCCTGTTATGGCAAAGGTTGATATAGATAAGGTAATGAAAGTTGTAAAAGTTAAGTCAGGTGAAGTCTATATCATTTCACAAGATACACAGGGCAAGTATGAAAATCCGTTCCATGTTTGGATGATGCACAAGTCAGGTTTTATTCTGAGATCTGCAAATGGTGTACTGGGTTATACATCCTTATTTATGGCTACAGTCAATCTAAATAGGACTATAAGAGCTAAGGGACAAAGTACCTTAAATATGAATTAAGTGATAATATCAAGCTCCTGAAACATGGAGCTTTTTTAATGAGCAAATTTGAAAATATGACTTTTGAAAACTTTTTAATCTCAGCTCCTGAAGCCAACCTTATAAAAGATCTTAGACTTGATCTAGGCTTAACTACAGCACAAGCTGCCAAGCTTGCAGGGCTGAATGATGGTGCTTTATGGCGTAAATATGAGTCAGGAGACAGAAAGCCAAATCAACAAACTTGGACTGTATTTCTTATGGCTTCAGGTCAGCACCCAAATTTTAAATTAAATACAAAATAGGTTTTGAGTAGGTACTAAGTCAGTGCCTACACCCCTCAAAAAAATCGCCGCCTTCATTACTATGCTGTGATAAGTCATCCCCTTATTTTTATAAGAAGTAGTTTTAGGATGTTAGTGCGTCAACTGAAGACGTAATGAAGGCGAAACGGCTACTTTCTGCACATAAATAAATGTGATCGGCTGTTATAATTCAGCTACTTATGAGGGGTAAGTCATGTTTAAAAAATTATTACTTAGTTTACTTGTTGCTGTTCCAGTTATCGCTCAAGCTGAATGGCTTGAATTATTAACTGATAATGAGTACACATCTTATATTGATCCTGAAAGAACAGTTTCAACTTCTCCATCTCTCCAACAAGCTGAAACATGGATCAAGATGGTCATCCATACTGATTTGTCTAAGGATGGTTTAAGTGTCGGTGACCATAAAATGGTTAAGTTCAAATTTAAATGCAATAGCAATGAAATGGGTTTAGCAGCTATGTATTTTTATAAAAAAACAGGGCAAATGATCGATTCTTATGTTCCTTCATATGTAGATTATGAAGCAGTTATTCCAGAATCAAAGGGGGAAATGGTCACTTATGTAGTTTGTGACTCTCTCTACGGAGAGCATCAGGAATGAGTACCTATTACATCAAGAAAGATGGACTTTATCTTCCAACCGAAGAAATTAATGTCGTGAATGATAATTAACATAAAACTATGTATTGGTTTTTATTATTCCAAAGCAGCAATATGTCTTGCTATATAAAATGAATATTTTTATATAGCGCAAGCTAAATGAATTGTTAATATATGTAATTTAATTATAATGTTTGTTACAAGTACTTACCAAAAAATAAAATTTTAGAGGGTTAATTCACATGAATGACACAACGATACAGCCACCATTTTCTAATCCGCAACCTGCTCCAAGAAAAGTATCAATCTTATTAGGTATAGGAATATTTCTATTCCCACTCATTTTTGCTTGGTTTACGTTAAGAGCTGGTCATACAACTTTATCGCGAGTTGTTAGTTTTGTTTGGCTTGCTCTTTCGCTCATTATTGTTTTCGCTACGCCTTCAAATGATACAAATTATGCAGAAAATTCTGCTAATCAATCTGAGCCAGCTGCATTAATTTCGAATGAAGAACAGGAAGTTCAAGCCCCTGCAGCGATTCAAGTTTCTGCTAGCGAGTTATTCCAAAATTATGAAGCCAATGAAGTTGCAGCAGATCGTAATTTTAAAGGACAGATAATTGAAATTACTGGCTCAGTAAAAGCTATTGATAGTGGTATGGGCGATGGTGCTAACGTTCAGTTTAATGTTGGGGATGAATATGGGCTAAATTCCGTTACAGCTTCAGGTGACGAAAGTTTTGATAATTTTGCAGCATCTTTATCTAAAGGACAAACTGTTACTCTTCGTTGTGTAGGCGGTGGTGAAGTTATTGGTCAGCCTTTCTTGAGAGATTGCCAAGCGATCTAATATAAAGAACCCTTACTCTTATTTGAGTAAGGGTTAGTTCTCCCAATCAGTGCTTAGATTGGATATAAATGAAAAACTGAAAGTAAGATTTAGAGAATGAGATGAAAAATATATATGAGGTGTTATTAGCAGAATTTTCTGAACCCGTTAATTTAAATACAGGGGTTAGACATATTCCATTTACTATATATAGTGAAGATGGAAAATTAAAAGTACAAAATTCTAAAAATAATCATCGTTTGATAGATAGAAAACAGGTACAAAATTTTTATGATGAATATAAAAAAACAGGTAGCCTTTCACCAAAAAACTATCTTGATATAACTAGGCACTCTTCTTATTTACTTGCAGCTATGCACCATTTGAAAGCAAACGGTAGCCTGTAGACTATACTATTCTTTAGGATAGTTTTTGAATGGTAGTTGCCAGTGTGGAGCATCTTTAAATGTCTTCCAATCACCGCCCCATTCAATAGGTATATTGAGTTCTGAAGCTGCTTGCTTCATTGCTTTTTCTATAATGTAGTAATGCTTCCAATCCCATGAGATTGTATTGTCTACCCATGCTGCAATATCCACAGCATGACCTGTTAGATGACGGCTGTTCATAGTTGTTGTTTTCTTCTCTTTTAAGAGTTGAGCTTGACGTTCTTTAGTTCTTAATCCTTCGATTACTGTGAAATCTACTTGAGTTAATTCAATTGCCCTTATGACCACTTTTATTAGGTCAGGATGGACACCTTCTAAATTAGACAAGCTCCTTTTACCGTAAGCGTCCGCTGAATCCCATGCCTATTTTTTAATTTTGGTCGGATTTCCAGCGGTGTGGCAGTAATTCTTCTATTTGGGTCACTTTATGCGTCGGCAGCCTTTTCAGCACATCACTTAAATAGGCATACGGATCCAGTCCATTCAGCTTTGCTGACTGGATTAAAGTCATGATATTGGCAGCTCGTTGGCCGCTGCGCAGCGAGCCAGCAAACAGCCAGTTCTTACGTCCCAACGCCCAGGGACGCATCTGATTTTCAATCCAGTTATTATCTATAGGCAAATTACCATCATCCAGATAGCGGCAGA
>NZ_CP048674.1:0-9029 GCF_015218525.1 Acinetobacter sp. YH12138
AAAAAATCTTTCTCGCTCTGGAAAAAAAACTTTATATTTTTGATCTAATTAACTGAAATATAATTAAATATTTTATTATTTTGTTTTTTATCATTGGGTGAAATTTAGATTGTTTGGTGCTCTCTTTGCAATTCTTTTGAGTGGTAATCTATTTTTTCTTTAAGTTGCTGTTCATTTAGTTGATAGAGGTTTAAATCCTCTTCTACTAGAGATCCTGTTAAGCCATCTTTGATGCGACCTGAAGAGCGCAAAGCGATACGTAGTCTGATGCCATGCTCTGCAAGTGAACGCAGTTCATCAATAGTGACTTGATCGAAGATCCCTAGCCCAGAAGCTTTAATGCCTAAGTTCTCTAATAGAAAGTCATCTACAGGTTGTTGGGATTTTTTAGTCATGACTAATTTTTCCTCTTCATTGTCTAATTTTAATCATAATATCATTAGAAGACATTAGGGGTTTTTAGCGTTTTCTTTTTGCTAAGGTAAATAGGAAATTCTTACTAAAATAGCTGTTTTTTTTTATAGATATTTAGATTTTATTGTCTTGTGGAATACAATAAAACTGATATAAAAATGGAATAAGAATATTCAGCTTAAGTCATTTAAAAATATGAACAAATTTGATCCTTTTTCGAAAATCCATTTCCTCGAAATTTTATTTAAAATTCCTTGGAAGGATATATCTGCATTATTTACTTTGACTGTAATAGCTGCCTTATGTGACTTAATTTATTCATTTTTTACAGATAAAACTTATGACTTTGATCTACTGAATGATGTTTTTTCTACTTTAGTGAATACCAATTCCTTTTTATTGTGGGTCTTTTTCATCGCATTTGCATTGCACATAACATTTAGCATAGTAGCTAATTACAAAATTCATCATGGAAAAGAAATAGGACTAAAAAGAAAATTTTTAGTAAATACCTTTGAATATACGGGTTTTTTTATTTTAGAAGTCTTTTATTTAATAGGTACATTTTGCTTTGCTACCTGTTTATTAGCGCTACTTATTCTTGATTTTAGCTCTTTGCTTACGTTCACGGGTTTTACTGTCTTTTTTTTGATAATTGCAATATTCGGACACTATATCTATTTGAGCGTCAAAGTACGGCATATATAGGTGAATTTTGGGTGTGATTTAACTTCGCATAAGAGATTTTATGTTAAATAGCATTACATTTAGAAATAAAAAGAAGAGGCTCTAGAGCCTCTTCTTTTTATTAATTTGTATTTTTTAGAATAGGAACCATCCGTATCACTAAAACAATTAGTAGTGAGGAGGCGAAGATCCCCATCATTTCCCAATAGTTCTGGGGAGCTCCAATTGATGTTAAATAAGTTCCTAAAACAACAATAAATGTTGTAAAAATTAAGCGTAAGTCTTTATTCATCAAAGATCTCAGATTACTTATTAATCACATATATAACTCAATATTTTAGAAAAGTGAATATTAATCATGCACAAATAATTATAATTAACTATATTTCGGCAAAAATTACGGCAATATTTTTTTATATATTTTGTATATCGTTGATTTTTAAAAATAAAAAAAAATATATATTTCGGCAAATATATATTACAATTTAGCGGTTTTTTATATAGGTGGTTTGAAATGAACATTACACCGATTGCACATACATACCCTGCAGAGCTAGAAGAGAAATTATTAGAAATAGCAAGGCTAGATGCTCAATTAGATGCGACAGTACCGGTAACAATTCGAGAAGCTGTTGAGGATTTATTACGAGTAGTTAATTCCTATTACAGCAATAAAATTGAAGGTAACCCAACAAAACCTAGTGACTTACTTGATCTAAATGATGATTCTATTGAGAAAAAATCTAAAGGTCTTTTAGAGATTAAGCGTCATATTGAAGTTCAATTAAAACTTAACTTTAAAGATAATGATCCCGAAGAAGTGACATCTCAAGATTTTATTAGAAAAATTCATGAGGCTTTTTATGACCAATGTGATTCTGAGGAATTAGAAGTTCCGAATCATGATGGATCTGTTATCCATCGAATTGAACCTGGTGATTATCGAACTATAGATGTAATCGTTGGAAATCATCGTCCACCTAAAGCGGAAGAAGTTCCTGCATATATGTCATGGTTTTCTAGCGAATATAAAATAAAATATTTACATGGACTAAGAAAATATTGGGCGATGGCTGCATCTCACCATCGTTTAGCATGGATTCATCCATTTTTAGATGGAAATGGTCGAGTATCTAGATTATTTACTGATTGTTTTATGCGAGCTATCGGCCTTAAAAGTTATGGTCTATGGTCTATGTCCCGTGGATTTGCTAGGTCTAGTGAACTTTATTATAAGCATCTTGCTATTGCCGACAGAGCTAGACAAGGTGATAGTGATGGTAGAGGAATTTTATCTGATAATGGTTTAGTAAGTTTTACTGAATACTTCATAGATGTTGCGATTGATCAAATGACTTATTTCACAAACTTATTAGAGCCTTATAAGCTTGAAGAACGAATTAATGTATATTTTCAATTGCGTTTTAGTGGTGGATTATTTGATCCTAAGACAAAAAAACCGTTGAAAAAGCTACCGTTAGAGGCAAAAGATATTTATAAGACTCTCTTATATTATGGGCCTCATACTCGAAAAGAACTTCAAGAAAGATTACAAATAAGTGAAAGAAAGTTAAGAGATATTATCTCTGAAATGGTGAAAGAACAGTTGATATTGGCTCCACCTAAAAGACAGCTACATGTTTTATTGTCTCCGAGAGCAGTTCAAGTTTTATTTCCATATTTATTTGAATAATGAAAAGCCCAGAATTTTCTGGGCTTTTTAAATTTTATTTATTGGTTTATCCACTCATTAAAACTTAAATCAGACCATCCACCTAAAGGTGTTAATGGACGTAGAGGCCGTAATGGGCGCAGTGGTCTTAATGGACGTAGAGGCCGTAATGGGCGCAATGGTCTTAATGGACGTAGAGGCCGTAATGTTCCAACAGGAGAGTGCCCTTGGAGCCACCCTATAGGCTTACCATTAGTATCTAAAAGGCTCCCCTGATAAAGGGATCCAAGCCAATCTAGATTTTCTGAAGAAAAACAGTTACCAGAGCTTAAAAAAGCTACCCATTCAATATCTTCATCGAAGAAATTTGTACCATCAAACCAACCTACTAGATCACAATTAAAATCAAATATCGGAGTCATATTTACTTACTTACTCCAAAATTATCGCCATTAGTATCAGTACGTACGATCAATTTCCACAAAACCTTGCCTTGTGCTGATGTATGTTGGTGCTTATTTTGAGGCGGAAAAGGATCATCTTTATTACTGGTAATTTCCTTATTACAACCTTGGCATTTATAGATACCTGAGACGGGTACTATATCGCCTATAGTATAAGAATCGGTCCAATGTCTTTTTGAATGATCTACTTGTTGTAGACTTTTTTCAGTGGTGCTCGTATATGCAGCCATGTTTGCCCTCATTAATTATTAGAAAGTCTTTTTAAAAATAATACTAATCTTTCATTAAAATGGGGTTAAAGGTTTGGAATTCAATGGAAAGTTATTTTAAGATAGGAAATATTTTTGAAATTTCAAACAACGCTAGAAGTTAAGATCTTCTAAAATTAACATAATAGAGGTTATACGAAATGCTTTTTAAATATCCTTGTTTTTCATATAGTTAAAAAATTTCATCCCCCTAAAAAACCACAAAAAACCGACTTGGAAACAAGTCGGTTTCTTTTTGAGCTATTTTGATACTTCTTGCCAATAGAATTGATTAATTTTTAATCAAAATGTCATTTTTCTCTGCGTTATCAAGCCAGCGCTGGCTTAAATTATCCCCAATTTCTGCGGACAACTCTTGGGATAAAAATCCACCAATTTTGTACGCCTGAGCGCACATGAATTTAGGGATTTTGCGGATATTCATAACCCCTTGTATTCAATATCATGAAGTCATAAGAGAACAGGACGTTCCGCAGAATAAAAATAAATAATTGCACAAGGATCGGCGGCACGACAGGAGTTATGCCAAGCGAACCAATACGAAAAAGCCCGACAGGATGTCGGGCTTTTTTATTTAAATCAAACTATGGGACAGTAGTATCTTAAGATGCTAACTTCAATTAATTCTTACTAAGTTGGGTTTATTTAAAAACATTGAATATGTTTTAAATAATAAAAAATCTTAGCTTATTGTCATACTTTAATATTGATTAGAAATATCCATGTTTTATGATTTTTTAGGCACTTAATAATGAAACTCGAATTAAATTTTCCAGATGATTTTCCTAGACAATTAATAGATATGCTTCATGGACTGCACCCACGACTCCCTAAAGGCTATCCAGCAGAATTTATTTCTTTGGATAAAGCTATAGGTAGGAGAGTTGCAGAAAATGTTATCGCTTTAAATGATTACCCGGCTAAAAATTTATCAAAATTTGCCGGCTGGGGAATAAATTCGCATATGACTCAAAATATCAAAGTAAATCACTTTTTAAAAATTAATAACATGTATTTTTGGGATGCAGAGCTTTATAGATCCAAAGATATATATCAAATTGATTACAAAGAAGATTCTATTATTAGGCTTCCTAAAAATATCGAACTACCTTCTGAAATAGATGCTGTTATTCAAGAAGATGATAGTAGGTTAGATCTTGAAGATCCCTTTTCCTATAAGGTTCTTTCACCAATAGAAAAATTTGAAGGTGTGATAAAACAAGGAAGCATTATTCAACAAGATGAGTGTTTGGTTCAAAAAGATGAAAAAATTAATGCTGAAAAAGTAATCGTGTTATCGAGAGCTGGTTTAAGAGAAATTGAGGTATATAAAAAACCTAAAATCATTATAGTTAGTATGTATAACTATGATAATGAAGAAAAAATTAGTGAAGAATGTATTTATGTTCAAAATATTTTGCAGCAATGGGGTTACGATGATGTTGGAGTCAAAATCTTAAAACCAATTAGATTAGAGCATGCTTTTAAAAGTGAAATTGAACAAAAAAATCCTATTATTAATCCCGCTTTAACATCTTCACAAGAGCAGTTTACTGATGAATTTCGAGTATTGGCAGCAGAGTACGATTTAATTTTAGTTTGCAGCGCTAGTTCTTCAAGTGGTGGTATTTTAACTTTACCTAAACTTGCTACTTTTGATCAATCGTCAACTAATAGTCCAATCAACATGCTCACGTTAAATGAGGAAAAATTTAAAGTTTTTAGAAGTGATCATCGTTCACATCCAATCAATAAAATGGAAAAAATATTAGATACCCAAGGTCATTATAGAGGTTTAAAAACTCACACTATTGAAGACAAAGCAACTATCGTGAACCTCCTAGGAGATGTTGATGATATTGCGATGACGATGAATGTCGGAGTGAGATATATTTTAAATAGAACTGACCCTAATTTTATAAAAAATAATTTTCACAGAGGATTCATTAAAAATTATGAAACTACCGATAAAATGCAATTATTATTTGGAAATTATACACAGGATGACTCTGGAAAATTCTTGATTGATATTGCTGAAGACACGGGAAATCATAAGTTAAATAAATTCACGTACTCTAATTGTATTGTAGTCATTCCAAGCCAAGCTGATGTTTCAGAAGTCTTCTTTATAAAACTTTATTAAGAATAAAGATGAAACTAAAAGGACTAAGCCCTGTAGCATACAGAACTCAGTCCTTTCGTATAATCGCCATTATGTTAAATGGGGGGAAGAATTGAATTGATTTTAATATCCATAGAAATCTTTTAGTATTCATTTTTAAAATGAAATTTCCCATTATGAAAAAACCAATAATTTTCTCAATATTGTTACTAACTAGTTCCTTTTCATATGCTGAGGAAAATGAACAATGTGATGGAATTGCATATGCAGCAGACACATTAATGACTTTTCATCAAATGGGTTCAGACGTAGAAAAAGCTAAAAGTATTTATAGCACCCTCTTCAAAGAGGAAGGTGAAATTTTCAATCAGATAGTAGATGAAGCAAAGAAATCAGCTGTCTATACCAAAGAGGAAGACGCAGAGAAAGCCGTGGAAGACTTTAAAAATAAATGGAAAAACTATTGTATAGAAAACAATATAAAGTGATTCGCAATTGAATTGATTATCTGCATAGTGATTCTAAAGATTTCCTAAAATTAACATAATACGCGTTATACGAAATGCGCTCATGAAATTGAATTAAATCAAGACATTGAGATCCACTAAAAAGCCCAGTTTGAACAAACTGGGCTTTTTAGTGGATCATTCACGCAATATGCTGATTTATTCAGCAATTTGAGGTTCATTTCATTAGCCAGCATAAACAATGCCCCCTACCCATTCGGCAGGAAAAACCGGCTTAACCACCCTCTTTTGGGCTGCTCTGGTTCAACGTGTTCCGGCACGGGAATACGTTTATTTTCCGTCTGCTCCGGAGTAGTCAATCCGTCATGTTTAGCTTCTGCTGTGTCCGGTTCGGGATCTGTTTTGGCCATGGTTGATTGCACCGGTTCTTGATCGGTAAACGTAGTCATATTAGGTTTTGGGGCTTCTAATAGGCGTTGCATCGTTTCAATTTGGTTTTGATAGAAAGATTCCCGATCTTTTGCATCATCAAGCTGATTTTTCAGCATGTCTATCTGCTGTCTAAGCAGTAAAACTTCTGCCGAATTTGGACTGTCTATTTTTACAGGTTCTTTTACATCTTGTTTTTTAACTGGTTCCCCAAAAACGCGTATGGCTTCTGCTAGATCAATCTTATTATCAGAATTTTTACTTAAAATTCCTTTCTTTATGTTGTTGTAAATTGTTTGTCTATTGATGTTGTACAGCTTGGAAAGTTCAAGAACTGTAAGGGTTTTCATACTGTAAACCTATGCCTAAACTTGTAAAAAATTATTGTCTATTAGACTGTCAAATAGACAAATGAGCAAGTTTAAATTTTAGGCACATTGAAAGCCAGTTTTTTGCAGATAAGGGAGTAACTCTTCAAATTTTTTAGGGTCTTGAAGCATTTCGGCAATGCGGATAGCAAATTGTTGAAAGCTCTCTGAACCTTCTGAATAGTGTCCCATTTCAGGTAACTCAGAAAGTTTATTGGCAAATAAGTAGCGTTGTTTATCGCTCAATTTTGAGAATAAATCAGTTGGGTTTTGCTCTTTAACTACCTTGGTAGAAGAAGCTTTCTTTTGTTTAAGGGTAAAAGAAAAACCTGAAATAGTACGTCCTTTTTTATGCTGCTCATATTTAGCAGTTATATCTGTTAGCTCATTAACTTGGTTGAGTGCGAAATCTAAAACGTATGTTTTAAAGTTACTCATAGTTTTATATTGTTGAGTTTCTACCCCTAGTTGCTGTCTAAAAATGGAGAGATCAAAAATAGGAGTTTTACCTACAGATCGCCATTGGATTAATAGTTCATATAGCCGGATAGCATAAGAGCTTGTTAATCTCGAAACTTGTTGTAGTTCATATTTAGTAAAGTTTTCTTCTAGTCTTGTTATTAGCGGAACAATGTCTTGTGTAAACCTTAAGAAAACGATTCCAGATTGGGGTTCATATCCAATTTTATCTACCCAACGACAATGAAAGCTACGATCCTTGCCTGTTTTAGGATTGATGTCATGATAAGTCACATAGCGATCAAATAAACTTCTAGAAGCATCTCTAAGTACGGTGTAAGCAGTGTGCTTTTCAACATTAAAAGTATTTATATAACTACTAGCATGTACTTCTAAAAGGCTATTTTCAGTTATTCCATGTCCTGTTTCTCGAGCTTCAGCAATTGCTAATAAGATCAGTCTTTGTTCAACTGTGTCTAGAGTATAGCTGGCTTGAATTAAAGCATTATCCTTTACGATTAATTCACTCATTTCTAATAATAAATTTATAATTAAACTAGGTCATACAATAGACTATTTTAATTGGCTTGTAAATTAACCTAGCTTTAAGGGTCGATAAACCTAGTTTTAAGGTCGATAAACCTAGCTTTAAGGGTCGATAAACCTAGCTTTAAGGGTCGATAAACCTAGCTTTAAGGGTCGATAAACCTAGCTTTATAGTCGTTGAAATCCCTGTAAACAAAGAGATTCAGCTTACTTAAAAGCATTTAAAAACTTAAAAATAATTAAAAGCCTTTCAAATGAAAAATTGCCCTATGTTTTCGCTACGCTCAAACTCTATTGAATCTCGCTTTCGCTCGATTCGAGGGGCAATTTTTTAGCTAATCTCGTTTTGACTTTAAGAAAAATCAAAAGCAACTCGGAATTCGCTTCGCTCATAAGTTTTTTTATGCGAGCTTCGCTCGAACGAGCAGCCAATCTTGATTGTTCGCACCCATTCGGGATGCTCTGAAATAAAAGTGATTAATGGATAGGGAGCCTGTAATCAAAGAAAAAGCAGCGCGAAATTTTAATTAGGCTTAATCACTCGTAGACACTCGTTCGGTTTTTTTCAATATAAGTCTAATATGGAAAACTGCTTTATAAAAATTGTCATTCGTTTTAGAGCCTAGTTGCATTTCTCATTCTAAATAGGCCTATTTTGCATTTATTGGGCTTTTTAACCTTGTTTACAGAGAAATTCCCGCTTTTTTGAAGAAATGCGCTTCAGTGCGATTCTAGGCAGTTTTATAGCTATGTAGAAAATCCCTTGATTCTGATTTCAATGATAGCCTTGATTTAGGATTTTTCATTTCTGGTCAGCAGATCGGAATGCACGCTTCCGCGTTTCTCCCAGAGAAACTGAAATTACATACTTTGATTGACTGAATTTACTTCTGTTTTTCTTTAGTCACGACTAAGAAAAATGGCAGTAAAAAGGGGCGGATTTTTCTAGGGCAGGATAGGCGACAGCCGTTAAAAATACTGTTTTGTGACACATAATTAGAAAAAATCTTTCTCGCTAGATTTGAGAAATACGATAAGTTGCACTAAAAACTGCTTAAAAAAGCTCTGAAAAATGGCTGAAATAGGTGTTTTTTCTATATTTTGAGCACATATTTATGATTATAAAATACAG
>NZ_CP048675.1:0-7078 GCF_015218525.1 Acinetobacter sp. YH12138
ACTATTCCATTTATTCATATTGCCGATGCAACAGCTACGGAAATTTTAAGTCAAAATATTAAAAAAATTGGTCTGCTTGGTACAGCTTTTACTATGGAACAAGATTTTTATAAAAACAGATTAGAAGAAAAAGGACTTGAAGTAATAACGCCAAATGAAACAAATAGAAAAGTTGTGCACGATATTATTTATAATGAATTATGTTTAGGGGTTATAAACGAAGAGTCTCAAAAGAAATATATCAATGTTGTCGAAGATTTAATATCTTCTGGAGCAGAAGGAGTTATCTTAGGGTGCACAGAGATTTGTATGCTTATTGGAGATATTAAATTTTCAGTCCCTCTCTTTGATACTACTTCTATACATGCAAAAGCAGCTGTAGATTTTGTCTTATCATAAAGTTTCTCTAAAATTAACATAATACACGTTATACGAAATGCTTCTTTTTATTTCATATAAATCATAGTTTTATCGTATAGCAAAAAGCCCAACCCTCTCCGATTGGGCTTTTTTAATGATTGTTCACGTTCCACGCTTAGTATTTAAGCAATGTTTCACGGGATTTGTTAGCTCATATGGATAATCTGATTTTATGGTTTGAAATCCGTTTTTTGATGTAGAGCCTTCAAAATTCGTTTAGCCGTTTCTTCCCTTACACTTTTTGGATCTCGTAAAATCCCACTAATCCAAATCGCAAAAGTAGGATAGTCAGGAAAATTACTTAGATCAGAAAGTTCAGAAAGTTTAGATAGAATAGTGCTGTATTTATTAATTTGGGGATCTGACATATTACAAAATAGCTCTACTGTCTTTGTCTCTCTCTCGGGTGCTATGAGTTTTGGCTTAGGCTTCTCTTTCACAATAAACTTGAAACCAACCACAGACCGTCCTTGTTTAACGTTTTCATAAGTGAGTTCAATGTCTGTATTAGCTGTAATTTCATCTAATGAAGGCTTAATTACACGGTCTTTTAAATTACATAGCTTGTCGTAGGACTTTGGCAAACCTAACTCAGTTTTTATATGCTCTAAGGACATTTCAAATTGTCCCATAGCTTGATATTTTTTTGCTAAATGATATAGGTCGAACGAGTAGTCTTTTTTCAGACTGAGTACGATGTCTTTCTTGTACTTAGTGTATGGATTTAATTTGTCGAACTCTTTGAGCATCAAAAGAACTTCCTCTGGGAAGCATATGGATATTGAACCATTCTCATATATTGCTCTAATGACCCAGTTACAGTAGGTTTTTTTCTTATTATCACCATAGGAAAAATAACGTCTTAACAGGTTTTTACTCGCTTCTTCCATTTGCGAATACGCTGAGTTGGTTTTTATACCGCATTCTTTTGCAAAGCTCTCTGATGTTATGGTGATTGCATCTTTTTCAGTTGCATCAATTATCCGAGCTATAGGACTAGCAAGAATTAATAAGCGTTTTTCATCAATACTCATGCTTTTAAAGCACTCTTGAATCGTATTCTGCATAACAACCCAAGATACAGGGTATGTTTTTTTATAATCCATGAAACTACATTCCGCAAGAAGTAGTTTTTTATATCATATTGATTTATTTTTGCACACGATTTTTGTAGTTTTTAACATAAAACTACATTAAATATAGTGTAGTTTAGTTCATGCCATTTGTAGTTTCTAATCATGCCATTTGTAGTTTCTAATGTGCCAAAATCATGCCATTTGTAGTTTAGTTCATGCCATTTGTAGTTTTTTAAAGTCTGAAAGCCTTGCTATATGTGGTCTGGAAGGGTGTCTAAAAGTATTTAAAAGCTTTTTAAAAGAATAAAAGAGAATTAAAGGCAAAATCAAAGGCTATGGCACTCGCTTCGCTCGTGTCGTTTCAAAAGCAAAACCAAGAGCAAAAAGATTGATAATGCATTCGCTATGCTCATGCTTTTTTAAGATCAAAAGCCCCAAAGTTCGCACCCATTCGGGATGCTCTGTACTTACCGTTTTAGATTAAAAGGGAGTTTGTAATCAGGGAAAAGGCGTTGCTGAAATTTTTATGATGCTCAATCGCTCGTAGACACTCGCTTGGTTTAAACCTGTGAGGTTCAAAAAGAAAAAAACAAAGCGAACGGAGTGTGAGTGACATAAAGATAAATCGCTCATTCCCCCTCTGATTACTGTTTTGCTGAATTAGATTAAAAATCTAATTCAAAATCATTTTTAGGTTTTGGTTTATGCTCAGGTTCATAAGTTTGTTGAGAAGTATTCTGTCTAGGCAATGGATTTTTAATTTCGTAAATATCACTTTTAATAGTCTCAAAACTCTTTAAACACGCTTGATATGATTCTCTTTGCTGTTTCAAATGGTCGTTTTGAGGCTCTAAAATCTTCTCACATTTCAGATATTTCAGCATTTGATTGTCATTTTTGATCATTTTCTCAAATTTATCGTATTCCCATTCGTGGATATTTGAACGTGCACGGCTAATGTACGTTTCTAAATTTTTAGATTTTTTCTGTATGTAATCAATCAATTGTAGTGGGTTTTTATTGTTATAGGCCTCCTGTTGCTTGTCGCATAGTTCTTTGTGATAACCAACGTAATCGGGGTAATAACCGTCACTTCGCAAGTAACTGAAATTCGTAGCCGGTTTTGGCTTGAGTCGAATTTCCGCTACTGTGGTTTCTAGTCGTTCAAGTTGTTGATTAACGCTATTAATCTTTCTACAGTTTCCCCAAGCGTATTGATCTGCTTGCTTTGCGTCTCCAAATCTTCGTAAAAGTTGTTGGGTACTTTCAATTGCAAGATTTTCGAGAGTGCTTTCTCGATGTCCGCCTGCTGTGTGCCAATTGTCATTTGAATGGGTCTTAATTCTATCTTCACCAAGTCGCTGACAATGCTGTTTAAATCCAGTTGATTTAATGCTCTCGCTAATTGCGTTTGTAATTGGGTCTTCAAGTTTTCTTGAAATGCTTGCTGTAACTGCTCCGAAAAGTTGCCCTGCTCTAGCTTTGAAAGCTCTGCTTTCAGTGTCAAAATTAAGGCTTGCTGTGCTTCTTTCTCTGTATTCAGATTGCTGATTTTGCTCTTTAGACTCAGCTCGACTTCGCTGTAGTCGCTCAAAATGGTCTTTAATGAATCGATTTGTTGACTCAAAACCTTGTTTTGCTCGGCTAACAAGTTGTTTTGTTGCATCAATAAGCTGTTTTGCTCTGTCAAAAATTGGTCGATTTCGGTCTGCATGATCTAGTTCCGTATTTGTTTCAAGTAGTTGATCTGGTTTGTAATCACTTGTGAATTCTGTTGAATCATTTGCTCTTGTGCTTTGATTGTTTTTAAATTTGTATTGGCTTGATAGCCTAGATATAAAATTATTAAAAGAATCAGCAGTCCAAAAGCTATCATCCCCCATAGGATGTGTGTTGCTCTCTGGTTGCCCAATTTTTCCGTCAAAAGGCTCTGCAACTGACTCTCTATTGTCTCTCTCTGCCCCTCTATCGCTTGCTGTACTTGGTGTTGAATGCTGTTCTGCAGGAGCTTTTCGTCGATTCTGAGGCTCTGCAACTGCTTGTTGACTTGAGCCTGTAGAGCGTGAATTGAGGTTGAAAACGAATCTATGCTCGATTTCACTTTTGATATTTCCGATAGGTCTATATTCGCTAACTGCGTTTGCAGTGCGTCTATTTGCTCCGTATAGCTCGCTGTTAGCGATTTTATGGCTTTGGGTGATAGATTCCCTATTTCGGTCAAAATCGCTCTGAGATGCGATTTTATGGCCGATGTTGTCTGCTGTACTTCGTTTAAAAGTATAGTGCTGTTGGTGATAGGTCTCTCGCTTTGCTCGATAGTCATCTCGAACGTTTTCAGCGTTTCGGAGAGCTGTTGCAAGCTCTGCTGTAGTTGGTCGGCTTTCTGCTGCTGCTCTGAGATGCTCTGAATAAGCGTTAATTTCGAATTGTTCATGATAAAAGTCGCCTCTAAGTCGATGTCTTTTGCCACTTTTCAAAGTGGCAGTTAAGTATTCTTTACTTTGTTTGACCGATGCGATTCCTTCCAGTTGCTCAATACACTGGACAATATCTGCTCTGTTTTTTACTGTCAGAGTCCTTAAAAATGTTTGTACGTAGTTATCAACGAGCTTGCCAAACTGCTTTTTTGTAAGCGCCTCAAGATCTTGACCTGTAAAAATATTTTTAGCTTGAGCGTTGAGTTTTGCGACATAGTTTGGCTCTTGTGTCGTTTTCATCAAAAGCAGATCATCGGGGCGTGACCACTGGTACTTTGTGTTGAAGTAATCACGTAAAGAATCAAAATGCTTTTCATGGCCGGGTGGGGCAATATTGAGTGATTTACCGCTTTGAATATCTAGGCGTGGTGCTAGAACGTGGATATGCTTCGAGCCGTCATCGTCTGTGTGAAGCACGGCAAAAAGGTGGTACTGTGAGGGATCTAGTCCCGAAAAAGCATGCTTTTCAAACTCGTCTAAGACTTCTTTTATTTGTTCATCTGTCGGACTGTCTTCTTTTGACCATGCGATCACGCCACTGGTGTACTTCCACAAATGTGGACTTGAGTCACAGATGGCGTTAAATGTAGTCGCATCACCACGCAAAACATCAACACCTGCCCGAACATTGCCAAGATGATCGAACTTATCTAAAACATACGCTGAAGCGTGTGCGGCCGATCCTTTGCCGTGATTTAAAAATTTAATATGCACTTTCATCCTCCTCAGCAAGCTGTATCGAAGACAATTGCTTTTTAAGCCTTTCAGGGCTTTGTCTGCTGATTTTCGGAAGTGCAGGAAATACTTGTTCTAACTCGGTTTGAATGCCTTTTAAAACTGAAAAAATGCTGAAAATATCTAACTTGCGTTGCTCTTGCGGATCAGCATTTTTGATGATGTTCAATGCTCGTGCAATTTGGTTTAAGTTGTTCCCGATTTTGGATAGCTCAAGCAGTAAAGCAGGATCTGTTTTTTGATAGCGTTTAACCACTTCAATCACTGTTTTAACTTTGAGTCTAGGCTTCCTTTCATATTCTTCTGGTCGTCTTACGGTTACAGCATCTTGCATGATTTCCCTTTGAATTAAAGAGAGAATGAAGTCTGTAAAATTCGTGTTCTCTTTTTCGAGGTGCTGCTCAAGTTGTTCTAGCTGTAACTCTGTGAGTCTGAAAATTTTAGTTTTATTTCGCATATACACATCCCACTAACAGGCTTTTGGTTTTGCTTTTAAGTCAACTTTGTTGACTTGCCCATCTTGATGGGCTTGGGGTCTTAGGGGTTTCCCCTAACAAGTCCCTGTATATCAAAATTCGAAGAATTTTGTATATACAGGTAGGCTTGCTTATCTTATTTAGTCATCTAATAGTATTCTACTATATCGTGAAAGATTTATATAAAAAGATCAAAAAAAGGGTTTATCAGCTAATAATACCTAAATTTGTATATGAGTTTTTATGTTGAAATTATGATGGAAATGGGGACTGGCTCATTTACATAACTTTTAAAGGGGAGAAGCAATCCAATAGCCGTAGGTAGAACAAACTTCAGGAATAAAGCGAGTAACAGATTTTGGTATTACTGATGACGGCCCTCCACTAAGGATAATTTCATTACCTATAAAAACTTTATGATTATTAAATTTATTGGTGATGCTAATCCTACCGTCCTTTGTATATTCTAACTCATGATTATTAGCCCAAATAATAAATGAACCGGTATCACTACCAAGCCGAATACAACCATAAGGATCTACATGCAATTTCCCACCAGTAATGGTTACTCTTGAACCAGAATTAGCATGTTTAATAAAAATGATAGGTTTTACTGACTCTATGGAGTTAGATACGGGTTGGGACTTCGCTATACAACCAGTAAGCAATGTAATAATTATAAAAATTTGAGCTAAATTTTTTATTCTCATATTGAACTCTTTGAAGGCTATGCAATGCTTAGCTTCTTTTCAAACTTTCTTATCGTGCAACTAGCGTAAAGTAGCTCGATGCTTTGAAACATGGCTAAAGCCATATTTCAAAGCATCGAGCTAAAATTAGCCAAAAATCTCTGAATGGCTATCTAACTGGTGTAACTCTAAAATGTCATCCCCTACGAGCCTGTAAATCAAGACTAAATCAGGTTTAACGTGACAATCTCGACAATTCTTAAACTCAGCACCACCTTTTAATGGGTGATCTAGGTATTTTTCAGGCAATGGACTATTAGCAACTAAACAGTCCAGTACCTCAGCCCATTCAGCCGTAACTAAATCTAAGTAACGTCTTTTAATATTTCGTTTAAATGAGTTGGTTACGATGATCTTTCGTTTAGCCATGAGCTTCATCCGACATGGCTTTGATTGCTTCTTCTACTGTTTCGTACTCGGTGTACTCCCCATTTTCAATCTCTTTAAGAGATTGAAGCAACTTTGCTACTGCTGTTGGGGTCAGAGTTGGTTCTTTCGCATAGTCAAAAGCTAATGGAACAGTTCTTGTTTTCACCACCTGATTTAAAAAAAGTTTAAATGCTTGTGGCATTGTTAAACCATATTCTTCAAAAATATGATTTGCATTATCCCTCAAGTCTTCTTCTAAACGCATATTAAAATTGACTGCGGACATGGTTAATTCCTCTAAAAACCAATAATGTAAAGACAATATAAGTCATTATCTTTACATTTTCATTACTTTTGATGTAATAAATGGTTTCTAATCGCTAAATTTCGTATAATCGCCATTATGTTAAATATGAGCAATTTTGTACTAGATACTTTTAATTATATTGATAAGTTAGATTTTTTAATTTCTTAAAGGCACAACTTTGAAAACAATTGGTTTATTAGGCGGAATGAGTTGGGAATCTACAGATCTTTACTATCAACAAATCAATAAAATGGTTCAAATGAAGCTAGGAAAATTACATTCTGCTAAGGTTGTTCTTATCAGCGTTGATTTTGCTGAAATTGAAGAATTACAACATAAGGGACTCTGGGATGAAGCTGGATTTTATTTAAAAGATAAAGCTATTCAACTAGAAAAAGGAGGGGCCGATGGTATTGTACTTTGTACAAATACGATGCATAAAGTGGCTTCTTATATTGAGAATTCAACT
>NZ_CP048676.1:0-6871 GCF_015218525.1 Acinetobacter sp. YH12138
AAGTTTCTTAAAGAGAAACGCGTAAGCGTGCATTCTGATCTGCTGATCAAAAATGAAAAAATCTCAAAAGCTAGAACCCAGTTTTTTTTAAATATGATTGAAGATCGCTTTTAAATGCGTTCTAAGGCTCATTTAAATGAAAAGCACCCATAACTTATAAAATGGTAAATAGGGGCTAAAAATCGCAAATGAGAGCAAATTACACTATGTTTTCATGCTTATCTTTTTAAGAACCGAACGAGTGTCTACGAGTGACGTCCCAAAATTAAAATTCCAGAAGTCCTTTCCCTGATTACAAAGCTACATAAGCTTATTCTCAATAAGAACAGAGCAAAGCGATTCGAGATTTATGCTGATGTATCGAGCGAAGCTCGAATAAAAAGCTTTATGAGCGAAGCGAATTCCGAGTTGCTTTTGCTTTTTTAAAAGTCACGAAAATATGAATCAAAAATTGCCCCGACGAATCGAGCGAAAGCGAGATTCAATAGAGTTTGAGCGGAGCGAAAACCAAGGGCAATTTTTCATGAAATATGCTTTTAATTATTTTTAAGCTTTTAAATGTTTTTAAGATGGCTGAATCCTTTTATTTACAAGGCTTTCAAGCTTTATATAGCAACGTTTCCTCGGTTATATAGCAACGTTTCCTCGGTTATATAGCAACGTTTCCTCGGTTATATAGCAACGTTTCCTCGGTATTTGACAACAAATATTTATTATGTTGTTATAGCAACATAATAAAATTGTTGCTACATAGAATGACATGACAGACTTGGTCGTAAAATCTAATAGACTTGTACAAGCTTTACAGACACTTACTTTAAGCGAAACCCGTTTACTTCAGCTTGCAATTGTAGATGCTCGTGAGACTGGGCAAGGATTATCAACAGATGAACCTTTAGAATTAGATGCTCTTAGATATGCTAAAGCATTTAACGTTTCTCCAGATGCAGCTTATTTAGCGTTAATTGAAGCAGAAGATTCTCTTTTTAAAAGACAATTCACGATTACCAATGAAGATGGAACTTTAACAAAAAGTCGCTGGATTCAAGATGCTAATTATCGGAAAGGTGAAGGAAGAATTTTAGTTACCTTAACTCGTGTGGTAATTGAACATGTCACTAAAATAGATGGGTTTGAACAGTACTTTACTAGTTATCATTTGAAAAAAACTGCTGACTTCAAAAGCGTTTATGCAGTACGTCTTTATGAACTCTTAATGCAATGGAAGTCTGTAGGAAAAACGCCTGTTTATGAATTAAATAAATTTCGTAGTCAACTTGGTATAGGTGTTAACGAATACACTCGAATGGAAGCATTTAAGAGACGTGTTTTAGATATTGCAGTAGACCAAATCAACGAATTTTCAGATATCACTGTTAAATACGAACAGCATAAAAAAGGTCGTTCAATCTCAGGATTTTCTTTTAGCTTTAAGCCAAAGAAAGCAACTATTCGATCTATAGAAACTAATAGAGATCTTAATACAACTGATCTGTTTTCGAGGATGACAGATAAGCAACGCTATTTATTTGCTACTAAACTTTCTGAACTACCAGAAATGGGGAAGTATTCTCAGGGTACAGAAAGCTATCCACAATTTGCTATACGTATTGCTGAAATGCTTCAGGATAGTGAAAAATTCAAAGAATTATTCCCTTATCTTCAAAAAGTTGGCTTTGCATCTGCCTAAAATTTAAACTTGATCATTTGCCTATTAGACAGTCTAATAGGCAGTAACTTTTTACAAGTTTAGGCATAGGTTTACAGGATGAAAACCCTTACAGTTCTTGAACTTTCCAAGCTTTACAATATCAATAGACAAACGATTTATAACAATATAAAGAAAGGAATTTTAAGCAAAAATTCTGAAAATAAGATTGATCTAGCAGAGGCTATCCGTGTTTTTGGGGAGCCTGTTAAAAAACAGGATGTAAAAGAACCTGTAAAAATAGACAGTCCAAATTCGGCAGAAGTTTTACTGCTTAGACAGCAGATAGACATGCTGAAAAATCAGCTTTTGGATGCCAAAGACCGGGAATCCTTTTATCAAAACCAGATTGAAACGATGCAGCGCTTATTGGAAGCCCCAAAAACCAATATGACTACGTTTACCGATCAAGAACAGGCGCAAGCGAATGCAGCTCAAGTACAGCCAGAACCGAGCACCGATGATACGAAACATGACGGATTGACTACTACCGAACCTAAACGGATTCCAATCCCTGAATATGTGAAACCTGAACCTGAAAAAAGGGGCTTTTGGAGCCGTTTTTTTAGACCCTATGATTAACCACGATTGTTTAACTAATATGAACAAAGTCGTGAAACATTGCTTAAATAATAGGCGTGGAACGTGAAAAATCATAAAAAAAACCCACCTTGGGGAAGATGGGCTATCAACTAGAAACTACAGCGTTGAATTTTCAAGAGAATTATAACGCATTTCGTATAAGGTGTATTATGTTAATTTTAGCGAAACTCAATAATAAATTATTTCTTCTTTGGCTTCATGCATGAGGGTTTTGATAGGCTCACTGGCTGGTTTAAATTGTGTGCCTTAGCTCCCTGTTCTAAAAGGGCCTTTAAACTTTTTTCAGAATTTTTAGGCTGCTTATTTTGAGCATTCTTCTTTGGCTGTGGTGGCGATGCTTTTTTCTGAGCTTTTACTGACTGCTCAACTTTATTTTGTTTACTTGTAGGCTTGTTTTTTACGGCTGTTTTTAGAGACTTTAGCCATGAGTATGCGTGAGGATCTAACTGCAATAAATGTTCAATCATTTCATTACGTTTAGCTTTATCCATCTTAGAGATAATGCTTTTAAGATCAGCATTAATTGATTGATTTGTTGCACCTCGTTCACTAGCTTTTTCATACCACTCATGCCCAA
Source organism: Acinetobacter sp. YH12138 (assembly GCF_015218525.1). Taxonomy (NCBI): domain Bacteria; kingdom Pseudomonadati; phylum Pseudomonadota; class Gammaproteobacteria; order Moraxellales; family Moraxellaceae; genus Acinetobacter; species Acinetobacter sp. YH12138. The sequence continues at coordinate 2,889 of NZ_CP048676.1, forward strand.
GTGTATATTGATACGTTTCCATATAAATAGCGCCTAATAAAGTACAAGGACGATAATTATCTGGAGTTAAATTATGAGCTTTGGATGCATTATCAATGGCGACGTTAACCTTGCGAAGATCACGTCTAACTCCACCAAGAGTAGTGAAATACGCAGATAATAATTTTTTATCCTTGATACCATTAGTGGAAATTTTTTCTAAAAACTCTTCTGCTTCAACACTTTCCTTACACTTTCTTAATTGACTGCTAGCATTAATAGCATTCCAAATGTTCTTGGTGTTCTTTGCATATTCCTGCAAATAATAATTAGCTTCTAATCGATGAAATTTATGACGAACTTTGGCAGTAAAGAATTTTTTACCTATTGTATTTAACCAAACAGCTTCATCTTGAGAAAGTCTTGTTTCATTTTCTAGCTGATTCAAAATTTCAGAAAGCTCTGTAGGTGATGCCCCTGATAGATATTCATTAATGTCGTATTTTTTTAGTAATGCTTTTTCTTTTTGCTTTGCAATATAAACAGGATCTGACTCAAGCAACTTTTGTTTTTCAATAGCTTCCAGTCTCAACTTCTCCTGACGAATTTTTTCCTCAGCTACTCTTTCTAATTCAACTTTATGTCTAATTTTTTTCTGAAAGTCTGGCAGGAAACCGCTTAAAGATCTGAGCATATACTCATGAATATATACTTCTTCAAATTTACTTAGGCTTTGTTTTTCTTCATATTTTTTTATAATGTCTTTTAAACGGCTAGGTATTAAAAGATCTGACTTTAATGGATCTAAAAAATATTGTTGGCACAAATTTAAGAGTTTGCTCTCGAAAGTATCTAAATCTTTATCAGTAACTTTTGCCTGTAACAGTAAAGCCTTTCCCTCAGTCATAATAGAAATCTTATTCGAATCAAAAAATTACCTCAGTATAGTTGAATCACAAGAAGACCATGAAATTTTGGCAAAATTAGTTGCAGGCTTCTTGTACGAGCTATCCATTATTTAATCTGTATTTGAATTTTTGGATCTTCAATTTTTGAAAAAATTTCTTTATAAATTAAGTAATTTTCTTCATCTCTACACAAAAAAAACACCTCTTCAACTTGATCGTATTGTGGCAGCATCAAAAGAACCGTACCAATAGCTATTTCCGCAGCATGTTGGCGCGGAAATTTGTACACACCTGTACTGATATTGGGAAAAGAAACCGTTTTTGCCGCAATTTCATTAGCTTTCATAAGCGCATTGCTGTAAGCATCACAAAGTAACTGTGGCTCATTTCTTTCCCCATCTAACCATCTTGGCCCTACAGCATGGATAAGATATTTTGCAGGTAAGTTACCAGCAGTTGTAACTACAGCTTCTCCAGTCTGACAACCACCTTTTTCTTGATGAAGCCGAATACATTCGGCTTTCATTAAAGGGCCAGCTTTTTTATGAATGATATAATCAAGTCCACCACCACCGAGCAATGTTTTGTTTGCAGAGTTAACGATAGCATCGACAGAAAAATTAGTGATATCAGCTTGGATTAGATGGACATTTTTCATTTAAGATCTCTTACTTAATACCCCTTTCTTTTTTAAAGTCAGAGATAATTGGTTCTAATTCAGACTTACAGAATTCAATATATTCATTTGTTAAACCTCTAGCACTAGAAGGATGAGGTAAACCCACCACAGTACAATTTTCAAATTTATTAATGTACGTTAATGCACCATGATAATTAGGCATTCTTACAACTCTTAACTTTTCAGTTTCCTCACCCATGATTTGCGTAAATTTATCCCAAACCTTCCAGGATCTTAATAACTGAGTTAAAAGACCATTACCCATAAATAAAATTAATTTTGGTTTTAATGCCTTAATATGCAAAATAAAATTATCAATGTTTTCATCTTGCAAATAGAAAGGAATAGGATCTCTTTTCTGTTTTGACTCTACAGCCCAGTTTGTCTGAATAATTGTCTTATCAAAGTCGTCACCTTCTCCCTCTTCATTTAAAGGATGTCCCCACATTAAAAACCATGTTCTGATCCTTTTGTCATATGTAGTCCAAGTTTTTGCAATATCTCCATATCTCAATGACTTATTTGAAAAAGTACATTTTTTTGACATATCAGGCTCAACGATTTGCCCTTTTCTCTGAGCTTCTTCCCCCCACTCATAACCACAAATCATTAAGCCATGTTGATCATTGAAACCTTCATAAATTGCATTTCCAAGATTTAACTTTTCTTCCACTACAAAACCCTTGATATAATCCAAATTTAAAATACCACATCGATATCAACGGCTTTAAAGCAATTTATCGCACCAGTATTTTTGTAAAAATATATAAATTTCTATTATTAAGAGATTTTGTACTTAACATAAAATCTCTTATACGAAATTAACAAATCACAGGATGAATATACTTGCATATCGTATTCGATCGAATACAATTAAGTGAGAAGAAAAGGAATCCTCATGATTGAAATTAAACGTCTACCTGAGTTTGATGAATGGTTAGATGGCATTAAAGACAATATGACCCGTATTCGCCTGAATCGTCGATTAGATAAGGTTCAACGTGGAAATTGGGGAGACATTAAACCTCTCCAAGATGGTGTTTGGGAAATGAGGGAATTCTTTGGATCAGGCTGGCGGATGTATTACATCCAACATGGTGACATCGTGATTGTGATGCTTGGTGGAGGAGATAAATCTACACAGCAAGACGATATCAAGCGAGCAGTCAAATTATCGAAAACATTGGAGGATTAAAATGGTTAAAGTTGCTGATTTACCAAGTTTTGATATGGCTGAGTCACTCAAAACTGAAGAAGACATTGTGATGTATCTCAATATGGTTCTTGAAGAGAATGATCCAGCTGAATTAGCTCATGCACTTGGTGTAATTGCCAAAGCTCGTGGCATGACTCAAATCGCTAAAGATGCAGGAATTGGACGTGAAGCGCTTTATAAAGCACTTCGTCAGGATTCTGCACCACGTTTTGATACGATTAATCGTGTAGTGAATGCTTTAGGCTTAAAACTCACAGTAAAACACGCCTAAAAAATTTAAAAAATAGAGTAAAAAAAATAAGATCTTAGAGATCTTATTTTTATGTTATTCCCATCTCATTTTATTCTCTACTAACAGTTTATAAACGTGACGTATATGAGCTCTTATGAGTTCATGAATGCGACCCACGAAATTACGATCATATGCTTCATAGATGCCTTGATTCATAGCTTTCGCCATCTGGTTAAGGTTACGTCCTAGAGCTAATAACTGTCCATTAGAATCTCCTAACAAATGAGCTTCATCTTGCCCAAAAAAATGAATATCTTTTGTGACGTTTGCGGTAAGTACAGACAGAATATATTGATTCGTCTTCATTTTGCTTAGAGCTGCTCTTTCATCAATTTTCTTTAATAAACTTGGTTTAATTCTTAATTCTTTGCGTGTGGTTTTTTCAAAAACATCGATCGTGTCTTCTACTTTCTCCCTTTCAGCAATTTTTTCTCTTAACAGCTCCATGATCAATTCATTCGGATCTTGCTGCTCCGCCTGGGCCAAACTAAAGATTTTTTCAGCCAAATCATTATCCAGATGCAAGGAAAAATCCTGTCCAGAAAATGCAGGATCATTTTCTTTTTTATAAGCAGTTTCTAAAGCTTTCTGAAATGGCTCACCTTTCTTAACGCCTTGCTTCTCACACTTTGCCTCCCACCAATCAAGCACCGCTCGATCAACTCTAAAAAAAATCTTATTGTCTTTAGTCATGATTAATTCCGTAAGCAAAGTGATATTTTGCAGCTCCATTTTAGAGTCTGGGTGACAAAATGGCAATTTTAACGGCTGTTGCCTATCCTGCCCTAGAAATCAATTCTTTGCATTTCCCCTATTTTTCTTTGTCATGACTAATTTTTTAAATGATATTCAGGAGTAAGAACTACATTAAAAACTGGTGCAATCAAGCCAATTGAAGATATTTGATTT
>NZ_CP048677.1:0-6280 GCF_015218525.1 Acinetobacter sp. YH12138
ATGCGAGATCTAGTTGTAAAAGATAATGCTTTAATTAACGCAAGCTATAACCTAGATCTAGTTGAACAGCGACTTATTCTTTTAGCTATTGTTGAAGCAAGAGAAAGTGGTAAAGGAATTAATGCAAACAACCCTTTAGAAGTCCACGCAGAGAGCTATATCAATCAATTCAATGTTGCAAGACAGACTGCCTATCAAGCATTAAAGGATGCTTCAAAAGATTTATTTGCTAGACAATTTAGCTATCAAGAAATAAATAAACGAGGAAACATCGAAAACGTACTAAGCCGATGGGTTAGTGAGATTCGTTATATTGATGCTGAAGCGACTGTTAAGTTAATTTTTGCACCTGCTATTGTTCCATTAATTACTAAGCTCGAAGAACAGTTCACTAAGTATGAATTACAGCAAGTGAGTAATCTCAGTAGTGCTTATGCTGTACGTTTATATGAATTATTAATCGCATGGCGTAGCACTGGGCAAACTCCAGTTATAGAGCTTGAAGAGTTTAGAAAAAAAATTGGTGTGCTTGATGATGAGTACACAAGAATGGGGAACTTTAAAGACAGAGTCTTACATCTCGCCATAGCTCAAGTTAATGAGTTTACAGATATCACTGTTAAGTATGAGCAGCATAAAAAAGGGCGTTCAATTTATGGCTTGTCATTCTCATTCAAGCAAAAGAAAAACGTTAACAAACCGAATCAAGAAGCTAGAGATCAAAACACCTCAGATATTTTCACCAAGTTAACAGATGCTCAGCGTCATTTATTTGCTAATAAATTGTCAGAACTGCCTGAAATGAGTAAGTACTCTCAAGGCACCGAAAGCTATCCGCAATTTGCTGTACGAATTGCCGAAATGCTATTAGATGCTGAAAAATTTAAAGAACTATACCCATATCTAGTAAAGGTTGGCTTTCAAACAAAATAAAGATAATGTTCAGTAATATGTTCACCTGAACATCCTTGTACATGAACAGAGGGATTGTATTGAACACTACAAAATTTAGCGTAATGGACGCTAGTAAAGCTTTCAAAAAATCAAGAACTACCATCTATGAAGCTTTAAAAAATGGTGAATTATCAAGGGATAGTGATAGTCTCATAGATTTATCAGAACTCATCAGAGTTTATGGTAATCCTATCGGTGTACAGCAAAGTACACGTACTGAACACGTTCAAAAGAATGTATCTGTACACGTTCATTCTGAAATTGAACAGGTATTAAAAGATCAAATTAATTTGCTTAAAAGCCAGTTAGATTTAGCGAATCAGCGAGAAAAATCCTTGATGCAACACATTGAAGATTTGACTCATAGAATCGAATTTAAAGGCAATTTAGAACAGTCCAATACTGATGATAGAGTTGATGATGAGCAAACGACTCCTATCGCTACAAATACAGCAGATACCCAAGCAATAAATATCCAACCTGAAGAACAGAAAATTCAAAAAAAATTAGATAGCAAACATCAAACTCAATTAAAAAAACGTGGCTTATTTGGCCGTGTGCTGAATGCTGTGTTTGATCATGACTGAGCAATCAAGGGAGAGAGATCATGCCGAAACTGAAAGACATTGCCCTGGGCATTATTGTGGCCCCGCTGCTGATCCCAATCATGCTGATTGCATCGTACCAGGATCAAAAGGCGCTGAAGAAAGAGCTGGATGAACGCCAAAAAGAAAAAGATCAGGCATCCTGATTATTCAATTGAGCTAATCAAAGTTGTGGAACAATGATCAAAGAATAGGCGTGGAACATGACAAATCACTAAAAAAGCCCAATCTGTGATGATTGGGCTTTTTATATAAGCATAAGGCAATGATTTATATGAAATAAAAAACAGCATTTCGTATAAGGTGTATTATGTTAATTTTAGGGAAATTAAAGAGTAGAAATGAACTTAAATCTAAATAATAAAAAATTTGTAAATGCTAAAAATACATCTAATGGAGAAGTATCTCACGAGACTATTTTTAATTATTACCAAGTAGGTGAGCGTATAGAAGCTACCTATTCTGGTGGCAGTATTACCAATGGACATTTACTAGGTTTCATGACTTCTGAAAAAACTTTCACTATGGCATACCACCACATCAATGAGATGAATGAATTACGTATAGGTGAATGTAATACTGAGATTGAGATCCAAGCCAATGGAAAAATTAAGTTAATTGAAAACTGGCAATGGCGTAATGGAGACTGTTCTACAGGCGAATCAATACTTGTTGAAATGTAAGGTAGAAATAAATAAAGCCCTGATCTTAGATCGGGGCTTCGTAATTAATTTTAGAGAAAGTTAAAAACATGAGAAAAGAGTTAAGAGAAATATTTATTCATGGATGTAATGAGAAAATTGAGAAGAAAGGAGATAGCGTAGGTTTATCTTTCTATGCCTTTTTCAAGAATAAAAATGATAATCCTGAGCTTTTAATGGAAGCAGCTAATTGGTGGATCATGCAACATAAATTAGATCATTTCGAAAAAGCCGTAAAAATTAAAGCTCTTGTTTTAAGTGAATCTTCGCTTAACTTAACATAATGGCGGTTATACGAAATTCTGTTGTAGCCCCATACATTCAAGTTTATTTCTTGCATGAATGTATCCTATAGGATACATTACTCTTATGTACTCAATATATACCACTGAAGTCTTTGATGACTGGTTTACTAAGTTAAAAGACCAGCAGGCAAAAAGACGTATACAAGTCCGAATTGATCGGGTTGAAGATGGAAACTTTGGAGATACTGAACCAGTAGGTGAAGGTGTTTCTGAATTACGTTTCTTCTTTGGACCTGGCTACAGGATCTATTACTGTAAGCAAGGGCAAAGAGTCGTTATTCTTTTAGCAGGCGGAGACAAGTCTACGCAAAGTAAAGATATAAAACTTGCCCTACAATTAGCACAAGATTTAGAGGAGGAGCTGTAAATGGCTATCAAACTTCGTAAATGGGACAGTGCTGAACATCTTAAAACAGAAGAAGATATGCAAGCTTACCTACAAGCCTGTATCGATGAATCTAATGGTGATGCGGCATTCATTGCAAAAGCTTTAGGTAATATTGCTAAAGCTAAAGGAATGGCTCAATTATCAAGAGACACAGGTTTAGGTCGAGAAAGTCTTTATAAAGCACTTTCTGGCGATGTAAATCCAAGCTTTGATACTGTTATTAAAGTCGTAAAAGCACTGAATTTACGCTTAGCAATTTAAAAAAAACTAGTAAAAAAGGGAGCTTTAAGCTCCCTTTTTCAACTTCGTATAACGTGTATTATGTTAATTTTAGAAATTCTTAACTTTTGAAAAATTTTCTATATTTTTAAGCATCATTACTAGCATATTCAATAATACGTTGGCACTTTTTTTCGAAGGTCATATTTTCTCCGTAAAGATCTTCAAATAATTCATTAATAATAAAAACTTCTAAAAAATATGTATATTTTTTCCCATTAATATTAAGTACTGTTTGACCCCGTTCATCTGTAATAATTTGGGTATTTGCTTCGATTGTCCAAGGTTCTTCCACAAACAATATATCCTCAGAAGAATTTTGGTTTATTTGCTGTAAACAATTAATTAATTTCAAAATTACTTCCTCTTATTTAAGATGAATTATAGGTTTCCTGTTTTATAACATCATTTTTAACAGATGATATTGGATAGTACTCAACTTGAGAAAATACCTCTATCGACGCTCGAAGATTTAAAGCATCATATGACCAATTTTAAACTCTCTATTTAACATAATGGCTGTTATACGAAACTAAAATAAAGGTAAAAGTATGGACTCAGAAGAATTAGCTAATCTGCTCAAAAAAGGAATTATTAATGAAAATCTAGAAATCTATAAAGGATTATTCACTGACTACTCACCATCAAAAATAAAAGATCCGTATTTTTTTGAAGCAATAAGTTTTTTTAATACTTTACCAGACGAACATATGAAAATCTTTTTCTCAATCTTACGACAAGTAATGATTGATACAATTAGTAATGTATTAGGTGTTATTGATGGCAGCTCAAGTTTAGAAGAGCACGATGGTGATTTTTCTTTGCTCTATGAGGGTAAACCAATTGAATATTTACAAGATTATTTTTTAGCTCAATTTGAGTAAAAACATAACTTCTATACTAGCTATTTAACATAATAGAGGTTATACGAAATGATTTTTAAAATATCTTTGTTTTTCATATAGTTAAAAATTTTTCATCCCCCTAAAAAACCACAAAAAACCGACTTGGAAACAAGTCGGTTTCTTTTTAAGCAATTTTGATACTTCTTGCCAATAAAATTGATTAAAAAATATTCATTTTTGCGTTTTTCCTGATTTCTCAAGCAATGTGGTTCCGTTAATTAATTTAGCCTTTTTAAGGCTACTTTTGCATAGAAAATATTCTGGATAGGTTCTTAGATTCATATCTGGAAATTCTATTTTTCATGGCGAAAATATACAGATCTGTATATTTTTTTATTGAAGTATACGTCAAAATTGAAATATAATGTGATTATTGCAACAAAATTGCTGGTGATTGGCCTTACTTAAGGTTAAGAATTCCGCGCCCCAATTTCTCTTCCCCAAGAGAAATTGGTTTTTTAAATTTTAATTATATCAATAACTTTGAGTAGAATTTAAAATGAAAATTTATGAAATGATCTTTCATAAAGGAGCTTATGAGAAAACACAGTTATTTTATAAAGTAAACAATAAAAGTTCACGAAAGCATTTTATTGAACAAATAAAATTAGAAATTGATACTGAGTTGAATGATTTTAAAAATAACTATGACTCACATCACAAAAAAGACTTATTATCATTATTTAATATTGTTCACAAAGAAAGTCATCTTCATATTAATACTATGGCTAAAGATTTTATACGCAACTCAAATGCAGAAATTGACCAACATGTTTTCTTAGAAATAAAAGAGCATGATGTTTTAAGTATTTAACATAAAATCTCTTATACGCAGTGGCGGCTAACGCCACTATACAAGGCAACAGACCATACACTTTTTTAAATTACACCTCTTTTGATGATCTTTTGGCGTATCAATTTTGGCTATGCCAACAGCTCCGCAGGACAAGATGCCACGTTGAGCTGAAAGCGAATAAGTCGGGTAATTTATATAACCAGGGCTTGCCATGTTATATAACATTACACATCTTGCCTGTTTCACCCTCACTATGTTTCGCACTTAATCGCATATAATCGTACATAAAAAAGATGAAAAGCTTATAAAATCTTATAATCGCACTTAAAAGCACATAGTTGCATATAAAAGCTCTTGATCGCATATAATTGCACTTAATCGCATCAAAATAGAAATGAGGAGATCTGAATGGTTACTCGACATGGCGCCAAAAGATTTATCACAGCAGCTTTGCCTGAAATAGAAAAACGGTTAAAAGCGGGATTCACCGTTAAAGAAATACATGCCGATTTACCCGATCTCGCCAACCATATTTCTTACAGTGCTGTATTAAGAAACTTGCAGAAAATGGGCATCAGCGAAAAAACGCCTCACCAGGGGAAAAGACACAACATTGAAGCTGCAAAAAATGAACCTCATAAAGAAAGAGATCAACAAAAATTGATGAATCAAACCCCTTCTTTTTCTTATGATCCACATACAGCAGAAAAAGATTTTATTTAAAAAATCATATGCCCTTTAAAACGTCTTTAAATGCGATGACAGCTCGATTAATAAAGAAAGATACAGAACGAGTGTCTACGAGTGAAATCGCTGAAATTCGCGCTTAGACCCTCTGAAAAACAGCTTTTTAGGCTGTGAAGCCTAAATAAGCGTAAATCACATGCAGAAAATTGAGCCTAGATCGAGCGTAGCGAGTAAAAAAGCTCTATGAGCGAAGCGAATTCATCGTGCTTTTGCTTTTTATTGAAGTCACAACGAGATGAGCCAAAAAAATTGCCCCGACGAATCGAGCGAAAGCGAGATTCAATAGAGTTTGAGCGAAGCGAAAACCAAGGGCAATTTTTCCTTGCCTGGGCTTTTAATTATTTTTAAAGTTTTTAATGCTTTTAGACTCTCTGAAAGCCTTTGTTTACAAGGCTTTCAGATGATATATGACTACGTTTACCTACCAATATGACTACGTTTACCTACCAATATGACTACGTTTACCTACCAATATGACTACGTTTACCTACCATAAGTCTTCATATTATTTTTTGTAGATTTAACTACGTTTACCTTGCATTTAACTACATAATATTTTATATAGATTTATATTCAGAAATAAAAAAGTAGACTAATAAC
>NZ_CP048678.1:0-6030 GCF_015218525.1 Acinetobacter sp. YH12138
TCGACGTCCGGGTGAGCCAGAACGTGTCTATGTTTCAGCACATAGTGGCGAAGGGATCGACCTGCTGCGCAAAGCAGTGCATGAAGCCCTGATGGGACAACTGCAATCCTTTGAACTGACGCTAAAACCGGCCTATGGCAAGCTGCGCAACCAGCTTTATGGTTTGAATGTGATCCAGTCAGAACATTATGATGATGAAGGTCAGCTGCATTTGCATATCCGGATTGCACCACAAAAACTGGAACAGTTAATTAAACAGGCGCATTTACCCTTAGATGAAATCCTGGGAAAACAGGCACAGCAGTTTCTCTTGAGATTAAAAAACAAACAAATTTAATGTGTAACATGAAATATCTTTAAATATTAAAGAAAAACCCCTCTAAGTCTTGCAACTTAGAGGGGTTTTCATTTAAATTCGAGGGGTACAGTTATTTGATGTTCCTAGCATCATTTAACGAATGATCGGCAGAGTTGGCACTCGTACTGATATTCACCTTACGGCTTATGTACCAGTTCTTATTTTAAAGAAATACTACTGTTAAACAAGCCCCAAATTTGAAACTTTCGTTAAATTTGATTTCTAAACCATCAGATAAGCACCAATAGGTCGAGCTTTGTCTACTTCTGTACGCCCATTTTTTGAATAGACACGTATAACGTGTGGTAGGAATAAGTGTCACTGGCGTTATATGGCTATAGTCGAAAGGCTAAACCGCTTACAGGGGGACTTCACATAGGCGGAGCGTTGGGAGTAGTTGTATAGGTCAGTTAAGTTGCATGTTGGGGAAACCCTCGTAGAGATACTGCCATACTTCGACAGGGAGCGCGTGGAGCGAGGTGCAAGACTTCGAGTCCTTGTCTGCATAGTCAGCAAAGCTATGTGCGGATACGACCGATATACGTGGCTCCGAAGCCAAATATATACAGGTAAATCGGCAATACTTAAGGGATGTGTCATTTTTTTAAATGACCGCCCTTAGGGTGAGTATTGCCGAAACTCTCTCAACCGTTCACCAAAGCCAAAGGGCTTGCCCGACGCTTTGGGAGCGAGTTGAGAAGTTGAGAGCATTTGCTTTTTATATATTAAGAATAATTATTTAAAAAAAATTATTACTGAAAGGAGTTAACAACGGTTGTGGGCAAAGACTTTTCCTGTGCATCAAACCTGTGTGTAACTCAACGTATAAATCTGTGATTTATGCGGAGTTATGCATAGTGTTTGTGCATAGATCAGAAAAGGCGGTCGCTTGCGATTGTCCATAATCTTGTAACGACTTATCCAATACCGACCTAATCACAGATAGCCTTTGATCACATGCAGCCAATATTCTAGCGAATCTTGTCGGCCTGTAATCAACATGCTATTGTGATTAGAAGCCAGCATACACAAAGGGGACTTTGTCCCTTTTGTGCTACTGGGATCAGGGGCTTCACCCCCGACACCCCCGAAAACCGCCCAAAGAGAAAAATCATAGATTTTTTCTTTGTCCGGTTACAAACCGAGGATCTGATTTAGGCATGACCAAAAAAGAAATAGTCAAAAGACAAAAGGAAATCAAAATCCGTTTAACGGATGAAGAACATCAAGCCCTTTTAGACCGATGTACTACAGCTAGCCTTGCGAGTTGGATGCGTGAAACTTGTTTAAGTGAAAAACGTACCAAGCAAAGCAAAGTCATTAAAGTAGACCCAAAATTATTAAGACAGCTTGCAGGCATTGGAAATAACCTAAATCAGATAGCTAGATTGGTTAATCAGCAAAGTAAAACAAGTTCAGCAATAGACCGTATAGCAATAATCACAGCTTTATCAGGTATAGAGCGAGAGCTTCAGAGATTGCACAATGATCATAAAAATACATAGTCGTGGTGCAGGTTCGGGGCGTGGTCCCGTGGATTATTTACTTGGTAAAGACCGAGATCGGGAAGATGCAAGGCTAGACCGTGGCGACCCTGAACAAATGATTCAATTGATTGATAGCACTAACTTTGCTCAAAAATATACATCGGGTGTTTTATCGTTTGCAGAACGTGATTTAGACGAACACCAAAAGCAACAGATCATGGATAGTTTTGAACGTGTATTGATGCCAGGTATAGATAAAGATCAATACTCAATTTTATGGGTACAGCACCAAGATAAAGACCGCCTAGAGCTTAATTTCGTTGTAGCAAATGTGGAGCTTCAAAGCGGTAAACGCCTACAGCCTTACTACGACAAAGCAGATCGTCCACGTTTAAACGCATGGAAAGACCTCGTAAATGATCATTACAAGCTACATGACCCTAATGACCCTCTAAATAAGCGTGAGTTATGCACTCCTAATGCTTTGCCAAAGCATAAGCAAAAAGCCTCAGAAGTCATCACAGATGGACTTTTAAGTGTTGCTGAAAGTGGACGTATCCAAAGCCGTGATGATGTGATTAAAACGCTTGAATCCGCAGGCTTTGAGATTGCTAGGACTACACCAAAAACAATCAGCATTAAAGACCCTGATGGGGGTAAAAATATTCGTCTTAAAGGAATGATCTATGAGCAAGATTTTAGATTTGGCAAAGAACTTCGAGCAGACATCGAGCGAGCAAGCGAAAAATACAGAGCAAGTCGTAGCGACAGAGTTCAAGAAGCACGAGCAACGCTTGAAAGACTTGTTGCAAGAAAACGAGAGAGCAATGAACTGCGCTATCCAAGAGCAGAACAGACGGTTACTCCCGACTATGTTAAAAACTTGGAGTATCGTAGCCATAGCCGTGATCACAGCCATTTTAGTGATGTGGGGCATCCTAGCCTATCAGAGCCACAAAATAGGCAAGAACGCAGAGATAATCGCCCAACAGAACCTAGCTATACAGGACTTAGCGAACAAGGGGGGCAATATCAAGCTGAAAGACTGCATAGACAACAAAGATCGCAAACGCTTATGCGTTTTAGTGAACAAGGACGCACCGACTTGGCAGAATGGCAGCCTAATGGTTCCGATGGGGTATTAATTAATGACCGAATTAGAAAAGCACTTACTCGAAGCCTTGGAACAAGCACAGGCGCAACAACAGCAGAGGGAAGCCGATTTACTCAAGATGTTCGAGAGTACCAAGCAAGACAATCAGAGCGTCAGGGAAGCATTCAAGAAGCTTTTAGAGAGTATCAGCGAAACAGACCAGACCCGAAACGAGAGCTTGAACAAATTAGCTCGGCAAGTAAGCAACTTGAGCTTTCAAGTGCAAGACTTCAAGATGCAAAACAAAGCCTTGATCGAGCAATTACAGGCATTAGAAATGCAAGTCAGAAGCTTGAAAAAGTAAATACACCAAAACGTAGCTATGGACTAAGATATTAAAGAAAATACTTTCTAATAAAGATCTATTTGTTTTGTACAGAAACATCAATGTGCTGTGCTTTTTGTATGGCACTAGCTTCAGATAAGTTTTTTGTAGACATTGAAAATAGTCTGTTACCGCTTATCCAGCTAATATTATAAATATTTCCGTTATCAACTTTTTCTATAGTTGCAGGCGAATTATTTATATAAGTATTAATATTTTCTTTAAAGAAATCGACCTTATTAGAAGATTTACTAAGTGCTATTTCATTCAATTCAATACTTGAATTGGCAGATTCATATGCCCTAAAAATAGAATTGTATCCCTTACCTTCTGTGTATGATCCTGAATAATCGCCACCAATTAATTTTGAGTCAGAGAAGATTTCATCTATTTTTGTAGGCTCAAAATTTAGTTTTTTCTCTAAGCTTTCATAGCCACCAATTTCATCTAAACGATCTTTATAATAATTTGTATTCTTGAATTCGTGAGTGATTTGTCCTTTTGAAAAACTACCATGTAGCCTTAAATTATTAGATTTCTCTAATAGTTCTTTTTTTATTTCATCAGGTAAATCTGAACTAGCAATATCTATATATTTGATATATTCACTATCTACTAATAAGGGCTTATTCTTTTGACTAAGCACGGTCTTATTATCTATAGATTTCAATGTGGTTTTCCCATCTTTATTTATTTCAATTACAGAGGATGAGTTTTGAGGAGGTTCATAAATCGAGTTATCAGACATTTCTTTTGTAGGAAACCCATGGAACCCCCACATAATCAGAAAAAGAATAACAATAACTAAAAATATTCCTAATATGATTTTAATAAATTTTTTCATTACCACTCAGTTATATTACAGCCAGTTGCGAAGGTATTACTTTGAATGTATTGGCCTGAATCTAAAATTTCTTGATGATTTCCAGTAACAGTCCATCCTAAATTACTTGAATCAGGTTGGCCCGCATAGGCTCTCCAAGTAGAGGTATAGTTAAAAGAAGTAGCAGAAGGATAAAATAGATTTCGAGTAATATTCGGATAACGTGTCTGTTGACTACTAACCCGTAATCTATGAGAAGCAAAAAGACGGTCGTAGCTTAAAGATTCATTGTGATAGCCTACTCCTGGTAGCCCTAGCCATTGAGGTAAAGGAGCATAACAGTTAGCTCGACTTATATTGACTGCGGGTTGAGAAGCCGCATAACAAGTATAGCTAATTGAAGCTAAAAAAATGCTAATTAGTAATTTATTCATTATTATCAGTCACTCTTATATAATTATTAATAAAATATCTTGAGATTGTACAGTTGGGTTCATAAAAACGTCACTAAATCCTAAGCTAGATACAGGGAATATCCACGAATTAAACTCATTCTATACTGTTCATTCGCAACATGCATTGATAATAAAAACCGACCAATAAGATCTATATCTTCAATTTTAATTGGATTAATGAATCATTTATAATAAAAACATCGGAATATTGGATCAAAAAGGATCGCTGCCATGCCAGATCAAACCCAGCCTGCGAATGAAAAGCTTCAGCCTTTACAAGTGCTCAAATATATTTTGGGTGGTACCTGTATCTATGCCGCTGTACTGGTAACACTTGCACAACTGTTTGTCACCGCACTTTAAACCAAAGCCGCGCTAATTCAGTATCTGCCTCGCTCTTTTTCAACTACACTAAAGCTTTCAAGTGGAGATTGGCCTGAGTGGAATATTTAGAACAACATCGGGGGAAAGAACGCGTCATTCTGGTGAGTGTCAGCGTACAAATGCTGGATGACCTTGATGCTGAAGAGTTTAATCTGCTGGCGCAATCTGCAGATGCCGAAATTCTGGAACATATTCATGCTCAACGCGTCAAACCGGATGCCAAATTTTTTATCGGGTCAGGCAAAGCAGAAGAAATCGCCGAATGCGTAGAAGAACTGGACGCCAATCTGGTCATTGTTGATCATGCCCTGACACCGGCCCAGGCCCGCAATCTGGAACAGGTCATCAAGTGCCGTGTGGTCGATCGTACCGAACTGATTTTAGATATTTTCGCCCAGCGTGCCCGTACCTATGAAGGCAAGCTGCAAGTCGAACTGGCACAACTGCAACATTTATCATCCCGCTTAATTCGTAGCCGTGGCAATCTCGACAGTCAAAAAGGCGGCATCGGCTTGCGTGGCCCGGGTGAAACCCTGCTGGAAACAGACCGCCGCTTGCTGCGTATCCGCATGGGACAACTGAAAGCCAAAATTGATAAAGTCCGCCAGACCCGGATGCAAGGCCGTGTGGCACGGCAAAAAGCGGCTGTCCCGACAGTGTCCTTGGTCGGTTACACCAATGCCGGCAAGTCAACCCTGTTTAATTTACTGGCCAATAGCGATGTCTACGCAGCCGATCAGCTGTTTGCCACCCTAGACCCCACATTACGACGTCTGGAATGGGATGGCATCGGCAATCTGGTACTGGCAGATACGGTGGGTTTTGTCCGTAATCTTTCTCACTCTCTGGTCGAATCCTTTAAAGCGACCCTGGAAGAAACCGTAGAAGCGACCTTGTTGCTGCATGTCATCGATTCAAGTAGTCCAGAAATGCTGGAACAGATTGAAGCGGTTGAAAAAGTCCTGAAAGAAATTGGTGCCGATGTTCCGATCCTGCAGGTTTACAATAAAATTGACTGTAGCGGTGACGAGGCTAAAATTATTTA
>NZ_CP048679.1:0-5358 GCF_015218525.1 Acinetobacter sp. YH12138
GTTTTACAGCACGGTTTAAATCGTGCCGAGCAAGGCTTCGAGCAATGGCAGAAAAACCAAGAAGCTAAACGCCTAGAACAAGAACGCCAAGCCGAGATACAACGACAGCAAAAACTAGAGCAACAGCAAGCCGAGCGAGCCAACCGTAAAGCATCACAAGACTTAGATCAGGGCGGAATGTACCGATGAGCAACCAAAACGACCTAGATGACCAGCTCTATATTTTACTGGCATCTATGAAAGAGTATCGAGAAGCCATAGCAGACGATAACAAGCGATTAGAAGCGTTTTACAAGGAAGTGGCTAGCGGAGTACTCAATAAGACCGAAAAACACCTAAAAAACGCCAATCAGAAGCAAATAGACGCACTCAACAACAGTATTCGAGAATTAAACAATGCAACCAATCAACTTGACTGGCGATTCATGGCAATCTACACCAGTGCTTTTGTTAGCTTGCTGATCGTTTTCTTTTTAGCATTATTTTTATATGTGCCGAGCATGGACGAAATCAAACAGCGTAGAGCAGACGTTGCATGGCTAGAACAAAAATACAGCCTAGATATTAAAAATTGCAATGGGAAGTCTTGCGTTCGCATCATGAAAAATGACTGTCACGGAGCGAATAAGGATTATTGTGTGATTGACCCAAAATAATGATTAGACAGTACTTTGCTCGGCTCTTGCCATCACCGAATCAATGACAGCAGTCGCAAAGTTGCCCGACTTTGAAACATGGCTAAAGCCATCTTTCAAAGCATCGAGCGATAGTCATCCAAAAATTTCGGAATGGCTATCCAACTGATGCAGTTCTAAAATATCGTCACCAACAAGCCTATAGATCAAGACTAAATCAGGCTTCACATGACAATCACGACAATTTTTAAACTCTGCACCACCTTTCAAGGGATGATCTAAATACTTTTCAGGCAAAGGATTATTTGCGACTAAACAATCTAATACTTCTGCCCATTCAGCCGTAACCAGTTCTAAATAACGTCTTTTAATATCACGTTTAAAAGAACTGGTTACGATAATCTTACGTTTAGCCATGTGCTTCTTCCGACATAGCTTTAATCGCTTCTTCTACCGTTTCGTACTCGGTGTACTCGCCATTTTCAATCTCTTTTAAAGATTGAAGTAACTTGGCTGCTGCTTTAGGAGTTAAAGCAGGTTCTCGTGCATAGTCAAAAGACAAAGGAATCGCTTTAGTTTTAACGATTTGATTCAAGAACAGTTTGAATGCTTGAGGCATAGTCAAACCATAGTCTTCCAAAATAGGGGTAACTTGTTCTTTTAACTCTGCTTCTAAGCGCATATTGAAATTGACTGCGGACATGATTCCCTCACTCAAAAACCATTAAAGTAAAGATAATATAAGTCATATTCTTTACTTTTTCATTACTTTTGATGTAATAAATGATTTCTGACAACTGAATTTCGTATAACAGCCATTATGTTAAATGTATAACTTTATAAAGTGTTAATTTTAAAGTCTTCCAATGTTTTGCCTTTTTCTTCTAATAAATTATGAACAAACTCAGGCTCTAATTTCAGCATCAGTTCAATAGCATCATGGATTTTCCAAAATTGTAATTCAGGATGATCTATTATTTGGATTAAATGGTTTTTAATTAAAGGAATATATTCATCGTATTTTTCATCATCAATTAACCAAAATAAGCGACTAATATCAAATGGTTCTGTATTAGATATTTCTATAATCTTTTGTATAGGATGAAATATTTTTATTCTAGCCTGTTCACCAAATCCTAGATCAGCTTGGAATGCCCAATAACGAACAAAAGCTCTAAGTACATGCTGAAGTGTATCATCATAACCATGTAAACGATGATCTATATAACCAACTAATTTATTTTCATTTAATAAATTTACTAATGCATCAAAACCAGAGGATTGTCCCCAATTAGTCAGAAGTTTTGCTGCCTCAAATACAATATTTTCATCAGAAGAATTTAATAAATTTATGACTTGTTCTATACGATCTTCAGGAATATCTTCTGGATCTAAATCTGTTGCATCACATGCGTAATCTGCATGAGTAGGAACGTCATGCAGTAATACAGAAATTTCTTTATTCATTAAGCCACTCATTAATAATTATCTTAAGATTTTCTAAAATTAACATAATACACCTTATACGAAATGCTGTATAATTATCCTTATAATTCAACGCTGTAGTTTCTAGTTTATAGCCCAATCACACCCGATTGGGCTTTTTTATGGATTTTTCACGTTCCACGCCTATTATTTAAGCAATGTTTCACAACTTTGGTTAGCTCCAGTAAATAATTAAAACCTAGATAATAAGAACCGAGCGAGTGTCTACGAGCGATTGAGCATCATCAAAATTTCGCCCTCGCCTTTTCTCTGATTACAAGCTCCCTTTCGATTTTAAACGGTAGGTACAGAGCATCCCGAATGGGTGCGAACTTTGGAGCTTTTGCTTTTCAAAAAGTATGAGCGAAGCGAATACATTACAAATGCTTTTGCTTTTAGATTTCACAAACAGGATTAACTAAAAACTGCCCCACGAAGCGAGGAACGAGCTTCAATAGAGTACGAGCTTTAGCGAGTACATAGGGCAGTTTTAAGCACTCCCCTCTCGAAAGGCTTTTAATTATTTTTAAAGCTTTTAATGCTTTTAGACAGGTTGAAACCCTTGTGTAGTAAGTGTTACAGACTATATAAACGGACATTTGCTCTTGTATAAACGGACATTTGCTCTTGTATAAACGGACATTTGCTCTTGTATAAACGGACATTTGCTCTTAATTAAAGGACATTATAAATATTGACCTTAAAAAGATATTAGATTACATTGTCCTTTAATTAGATAATAATAAGTTCTTCTTATGAAAAATAGTTTAGTCGTGAAAGATAATGCTCTAATAAATGCCAGTTACAACCTAGAGCTAACGGAACAACGTTTGATCATGCTAGCTATCATTAATGCTAGAGAATCGGGACAAGGAATCACTGCGGATAGTAAACTGGAAATACATGCTAGTGACTACGCCAAGCTATTCAATGTATCTGCCGATGCGTCATATAAAGCTTTGAGAGAAGCTGTAAATAATCTGTTTAATCGTCAATTTAGTTATACAGCCGAATATAAAAAAACAGGCAAAGTCGGCATTGTTCGATCTCGCTGGGTAAGCCGTATATTTTATGTAGATGACCTAGCATTGTTAGAAATTACTTTTGCTCCTGATGTAGTGCCTTTAATCACACGATTGGAAGAACACTTTACAAAATATGAAGCTAAACAAGTTGCTCACCTAACCAGTAAATACGCCACTAGGCTTTATGAATTGCTGATTGCTTGGCGTGAAGTTAGAAAAGTTCCACAACTAGAACTTAGTGAGTTTAGAAACAGATTAGGTCTTGTTGATAGTGAATACACCGCCATGAGTGACTTTAAAAAGCGTGTGCTTGAACCATCAATTAAACAAATTAATGAGCATACTGATATTACTGTAACGTATGAACAGCATAAAAAAGGACGGATCATTTCAGGTTTTTCTTTCAAATTTAAGCAAAAACAACAGCCAAAAGTTGAAGCAAAAAGAGATCCAAACACGCCTGATTTTTTTATAAAAATGACCGATGCACAACGCCATTTATTTGCGAATAAAATGTCAGAAATGCCTGAAATGGGGAAATATTCACAAGGTACAGAAAGCTACCAACAATTTGCTATTCGTATCGCTGATATGCTTTTAGAGCCTGAAAAATTCAGAGAGCTTTATCCAATTTTAGAAAAATCAGGATTTCAGCCATGATTAAATTAAATAACCTATCAACCGATCTAAAGCATGTGACCGTTGAATACCTCGACATCGTAAATTATGAAATTGCGAGGGAAAATATATGCGGTTATATCTTCCTATTATCCCGACTATCCAAAGATGCCGAACCCACCGAAAAAATGCAGATGGAAAGCAAAATACAGGACTTAATTTACTATCGAGATAATTTGCAGATAGAAGACAAGGACAATATTCAAAAGGTTTTAAATGCGCTCATTCCAGAGTATCAAGCCGAACAAAACAACCAAACAGCGAAGAAAAATTAGGCTTCAATGTCGGGCAAATCAAAAAGCTGTCGATCTCTATTTTCTGTTAAATATTCGTTGAGTTCAGCGAGTATTTTTTCTTTATTGGCTTCATTGTCATTCATCTTTTTAATCAAGTAAGAACCGAGCAAAATTTTACGCCGAGTATCATCCTTGCGCTCCTGTTCTTTCTTTTTGGTACGTTCTCTTGCTTCAATAGCCTGTTTCTGTGCTTTTAACTGTTTCAGCTTCTCTAACTGGGCTTCAATTTTCTTTTCGATATTTTCAGCAGATTTAGTCATAACGGTTAATTTCGGAATATAGAAAACCACTCAAGCATAAGACCCTATGAATTGAAATTCAAGCGGGTAATATGCTATCGTGTTTTTCATGAAATGCGCACTTACGACTTGGATTTCATCCAAGTCAAAGTTTGCGTAAGGGGTATCCCCTTAACCCCAAAAAATTGCTACGCAATTTAAAAAGGCGAAAGAAAAAATGGCGATTTATCATTGCTCAACAAAAACAGTGAATCGAAGTTCGGGACGAACTGCGGTTGCATCGTCTGCCTACCGTTCAGGGGAAAAACTCAAAGATGAACGAACAAGACTAACCCACGACTTTACGAGAAAGGACGGTGTCGCCCATAGCGAAATTATGTCTAACCTTGATATAGAAATAGACCGTAGCGAATTGTGGAACTTGGCGGAACAGTCCGAAAACCGCAAAGATGCTCGAACCGCTAGAGAATGGGTGATTGCCTTACCTGATGAACTGGATGCAGATCAACGTAAGGACTTGGCAAAAGAGTTTGCCCAATCACTTGTTGATCGCTATGGCGTGATCGCAGATTTAGCCATTCACGAACCCAGCAAAGGCGGAAATGATAAAAACCATCACGCCCATATCATGCTGACCACCCGAAAAGCTGAATTAGACCCTGACAATAAACTCACTTTGACGACAAAAACCGATATTGAGTTAAGTAATGCCAAACGCAAAAGCCTAAATATGGGAACAACCCAAGACGACATCAAACAGATTCGGGAAACATGGGCGGACTTAGCCAATCACGCACTGGAGCGAGCAGGCTACCGAGAAAAAATAGACCACCGCAGCTATGCCGATCAGAACAATGGACTACAAGCCACCATTCATGAGGGGACTTCGGTCACTCAACTCCGTAGACAAGGCATAGACACCGAAATCAGCCGTTATAACGACCATGTGAAGCAACACAACGCCCAACACCTCAAACAACAGCAACAGCGCACAGACAGC